>DGVV01000168.1 GCA_002395085.1 Ruminococcus sp. UBA4275
CAGGGAAACATCCCCGCTGCCGTTTTTCTTGTGTTTGATCTTGCGCGAATAGTGTTTCTTGTCCGTTTCCGCAATGCGCGTGACAGGGGAGACCCCCTGCCAGCTCCCGCGCCGCTGACTGTCAAGTTCGCGCTTCTGCTTCTTGCTCATTTTCTCATAAGGGACAAACTTTTTCATTCCGCTTCACCTGCTTTGAAGTTGTAGATCGGGCGAATAACCTCGTCAATCGTGACAGTTTCACCGATACAGTTTACGATTGCGTCCATCGGCTTATATGCCATCGGGCATTCATCCAGTGTGCCTCTGCTGACGGAGGTTGTGTAGATGCCCTGCATCTGCTTCTTGAATTCGGAAACTGTGAATGAGGACTTTGCTTCCGAACGGGACATCAGTCTGCCTGCGCCGTGCGGGGCGGACTGGTTCCAGTCATCATTGCCCTTGCCCGTACAGATCAGGCTGCCGTCGCGCATATTCATCGGAATCAGCAGCTTCTCACCGAGGCGGGCGGAAACTGCGCCCTTCCGCAGAATCATGTGATCGGTGTCGATGTAGTTGTGGATGGTGGTGAACTGTTCGGCGGCATGAACCCCCATTCCGCGGATGATTTCATCCATCATAGCCTGCCGGTTGAGCATTGCAAACTTCTGCGTGATCTTCATGTCATGAATATACTGCTCAAACAGAGTACCGAACGTATAAGCAAGCTGTTTGGGGATATTCGTTCGCTTTTGTGAATGTAATTTTTTGAGTTCTTTCTGAATCTGCTTCTGCTTGCCTGCGGCTTTCAGCGAACCGATCAGCGCCTCAACTTCGCCTTCAGATGCTTTATTGAGCTGTTTGTATGCTTCCTCCTGATAGTAGCGCGCGACCTCCACACCAAGATGCCGCGAGCCGGAATGAATGACAATGTAGATGCTGCCGTCTTCGCCCTGATCCGCTTCGATGAAGTGATTGCCGCCGCCGAGTGTACCGATGCTGTTCATCAGCCGGTTTGCAGAGATGTGATCGGCGCAGTAAAGCGTTTCCAGCGCAAATTGTTCGGCAAATCGGTGTTCCTTTTCCCGTACCGCGAAGCCGGACGGGATGCAGCGATAGATGAGTTTATCGAGTTTCTGCACCTCAATGTGCGTTTCCTTGAGTCTGACCGTTTCCATACCGCAGCCAATATCAACACCGACCAGATTCGGAATTGCCTTGTCTGTAATGGTCATGGTTGTGCCGATTGTGCAGCCTGCACCGGCGTGTACATCGGGCATAATGCGGATTTTCGCATCTGCGCTGACAGGCTGATTGCACAGTGTCATGATCTGGGAGACAGCGGTTTCTTCTGTGATCTCTGCGAAAATTTTAGCAGAGCCGTATTTACCTTGAAGTTCAAACATATTGTGTTCCTTTCCGGAGCTGCCCGCAAAAAAAGCGCCCCTGCAAACGCAGAGACGCTTTGTATCTGAAATGCAGCTGCGGCAAAATACCGCGCAATGCTGTCAGTCAGTTCTTACGGGCGAACTCCATGCTTTGCGTGTTGTCAGATATGAAATTGTGATGGTTTTACTTGTTTTCAGAAACTGATTTTGCATGGTGTCCACCTGCCTTTCTTAGAATTTAGGCTTATTATACGCGATTTTTTTCAATTTGTCAAGCCCCTGATGAAAAAAATTTTGCATCATGATCCGGTGCCGCTGTATTTTGTTGCACCGTGCATCCAGAATTTGTAGCTTGCAAAGAAGAAGATGCAGCCGATTACAGGCGAAATCCAGGACAGAACCGGCACTTCATCCGGACGCAGAATCACAAGACTCGGATAGTATGCGATGAAGGCAATCGGCATCACGAATGTGAACAGAAAACGGAAAAAGGGGCTGAAAATTGTGATGGGATATTTGGCATAATCGCGGAAGCGACAGACTAGATCCAGAATGTAAAACGAGTTCTGAATCCAGAAACAGGTAGCTGCCGCGGCATTTTGCAGGGAAATCATGATCAGGGAAGCCGTGATGAGGAAAACGATCATTTTCAGCAGCATCAGCGGGGTGAAGACAAGCCCGAGTTTTACCCACGCATAGATCAGTGTGCCAATGCCGAATGCGAGCTGGCCCAGTCCTTTGATGTCGAAAACTTCTGACTGATAATAGAAGAAAATGTTGATCGGACGGAAGCAGTATTTGATAAAATCACCTGAAAAAACGTTCATGCGCAGACTCCAGTTGTTGTCAAAGAGACACTGCACAGGCGTCAGGGAGACGAGCGAAAAGCCGTAAAGAAACAGCATTTCGTAGTAGCCCCAGCCATTGACAGAAGGGAAGTTCCGGAACAGAATCCAGAAGCTGATGAAGCCCGCAATATTAGTGCAGATCATGCCGATTGTTGAGATGATAAAGTCAGCGCGGTAGCTCATTTTACTCTTGATGTCCTGCGCAAGAATTTTGAAGTAAATACGCAGATAAAAGCGAAATCCTTTTTTTTGCATGATTACCCTCCGTTCACGGTAATCTGCCGCAGCGAGACCTTCCAGAAGCCTTTGCTCAGCAGCATCATGACGATGCACCAGATGATTTGTGTGCCAATGGTGCGGAGTACCTCCTGCGGATCCGGTGTGCCGTTCAGCAGTAGTGTCAGCGGTGCATTGTAAATGGACTGAAACGGCAGGTATGACACAACAGTCCGCAGCGTATCCGGAAAGAAGGCCAGCGGAATAGTCGCGCCGGAAAGCAGAAGGACAACCATTTGCTTCATGATGTTGATGCCCCAGATGGATTCCGTGTACAGACAGATTGTGCCGACGAGAAAATCAATGCTGTAGTTGATGGATACGGCAAATACAACGGAAATCACGAAGAAAAGCAGGTTTAAACCGAAGTGGATTGTGCCGTGCGTGACAATCGCGACGACAAGAAAAGTCGGCAGAAATGTCGCGATAAAATTGACAATGAATGTGCCGGAATATGACCAGAACAGATGACTGCGGTATTCCATTGGCTTGAGAAGGTCCAGCACGATCTTGCCGGACTGAATCGCTCTGCCCATCTCCCAGACCGCGTAGATCTCCATGAAGCCGTAGAGGGCGGTTGCCAGGACGAGATAAATCAGCGTATCGTAAAAGGTCATGCCGTTCACGACGTCAGAGTCAGCGGAATTGTAAATTGCTCTCCAGAGAAAATAAACGACGATCAGATACAGCAGATTGCCGATGACCATGACAAATGTGCTGAGCCGGTATTGCAGCGATTCAATAATGCCTGCCCGTGTGAGGGTGAGATACTTTTTCAGCTTCACTGCACACCCTCCTCGTAGATTTTCCGGATGACATCTTCCGTGGCAATCTCCTGAAGCTGCAAATCGCGGATTGTATGCGCTGCCTGAATCTGAGCGAGAACATCCGGTACATTTGCTTTGGATTCGTCGATCAGAACAGAAATCCATTCCTCGTCTGCGGAGACGGTACATTCCGGAAGGGCGGTTTGCAGGGATGCGGCGTGTGCTTTCAGGTCGCCGCCGATGCGCAGCCGGAGTGTGCGGTATGATCCGAAAAAGCGTTTCAGGTGTTCAATGTCATTGTCGTAGAGCATCCTGCCCTTGTCAATGATGACAATACGCTCACAAAGCGCGTCCACATCGCCCATATCGTGCGTTGTGAGGATGACGGTTGTGTGTTTTTCGCGGTTGAGTGCCTGAATCAGTGTGCGGATTTTGGATTTCATTGAGACATCCAGACCGATGGTCGGTTCATCAAGGAATACGATTTTCGGGTTGTGCAGGAATGCGGCAAGAATATCGCTGAGCGTCCGCTGACCAAGCGACATCTGACGAACCGGCTTGTGCAGCAGCGGTTCGATGTCTACAAGAGACTTGTAGAGCGTGAGAATGCTGTCATAGTCTGCATCCGGAATCTGGTAGATGTCCTTCAGAATGCGGAAGGATTCGATGAGCGGCAGCGACCACCAGAGCTGGGAACGCTGTCCGAATACAACGCCGATTTCCTGTGCGTTTTTTGTGCGGTTCTGATAGGGGACGCACCCGCTGACCAGAATCTCGCCTGATGTAGGTTCGAGGACGCCGGTCATCATTTTGATGGTGGTTGATTTGCCCGCGCCGTTCGGACCGAGATAGCCCACAATTTCGCCCTGTTCAATGCTCATGCTGATATTGTCTACAGCACGGACCGTTTTGTAGTCACGGGAGAACAGGTCTTTGAGACTGCCTTTCAGACCTTCGCGGCGGTTCAGAACCTTAAATTCTTTTGTAATGTTTTTGATTTCAATAATGGGTGACATTTTGACCTCCGTTTGATGCTGTGTCGGGTGGCGGAAGTGTTTTCAAAAGGCAGCTTCAATCACAGCAGACTTTGCCCCTGTACAGATTGCAGTCAGAATGTCTTTACCGTTTGGCTGCCGCGGTTTCCGGCTGCACTGTACTGTATGCCGCGATTGATTGCCTCATTGAAAATGTTATTATATCACAGTCTTTTCGGATTGTCAAGTGAAATTGCGCGATTATGCAGAAACCCCGTGTACAGGCGGTACACGGGTCGAAAACGATCATGTTTCTTTGTGTGCGGCACGATATTTGGCAGGCGGCTGACAGGCATACCGCGAGAAAGCCTTGGAGAAATTCTCATAGCTCTGATACCCGCACATTGCAGCAATCTCCGATGCCGAAAGTTCCGTTTCGAGCAGAAGCTGTTTGGCATATTCCATGCGGCTCATGAAAATATCATTGGAACAGGAAATACCGTAGCGCAGCTTATAAAGGCGCTGAAAATGGGAAACCGAAATGCACAGTTCCTCTGCTGCCACAGGAATACTCCAGTCTTTTCCGGGGTGACTGTAAATGTCCTTGCGGAGCGCATCAAGCTGCTGATCGTAGTAATTCTGTTTCTGTGCGGTTTTCGGCTTTGTATATTCACGCAGCGTGAGCAGAATCGCACACATCAGATGATGCAGGATGCGGTTTTTATTGGGCATATCGGATTCAAAAATCTCCACGCAGGAATGAATCAGTTCCGATACTGTATCATCAGGCAGCGGAATGGGTTCATTCCACGGTAAACCGAGATTGTCCAGCATTTCATGATCATTCTGCTCCGGCGAGAAACGAATCCAGTCATCGGTATATTCACAGCCGTTGGCATAGAGACAGTGCGGCAGACAGCTTTTAACCAGAAATGCGGTATTCGGTGAAACGGTATAGCTGATGCCGCCCATTTTGACTTTTGCAGGTGTCCGGATGAGAATAATCTGCATCCCGAAATGTCCGTTCGGTCGCTCGATGCAGAAATCTGCCGGATGCGACCAGTGCCATCCCATCTGATAGAGATACAATGTGTACGCCCCCTTTCGTCCGTCAATGCGGATATGCTCATTATACATTTTTTGCAAGAATTTGTCAATATGATGATGCATTTTTCCATTTCCAACTGCGTCTGAATCTGCTATAATACAATCAATGAAACCGGACAGAAAGTCTACAGACAGTATAACAACGGTTTCATACCGCTTCTGCGGGAAACGATTTGTTTGATTTGAAAAGGGGAGATTGAAGATGCAAAAAACAATGCAGAAGACGCTTGCTGCGGTCATGTCACTCATGATCTGCGCAGGGACATCCGCCGGAATGCAGGCATCTGCCGATTACGGTGTCGGCGGAAACGGTACAGCGGTGATGGAGTATCTCGACCGCGGTATTTATGCGGTCAAATCCGGAAACGGGATGTTTGTGAGCTGGCGCTGGAATGCTGACGACGCAGACGACGCCGAATTCCGGCTCTACCGTGATGATACGCTCATTTACACCAGTAAGGCAGGGGAGGCGACCAGCTTTCAGGATAACGGCGGCAGCGTCAATTCCAAATACCGCGTGGATACGCTCTCCGGCGGTACGGTTGTTTCCTCGGAAAACTGCAAATTTACATCCGGCAATATCTATTTTGACATTCCGCTGAAGCAGCCGGGCAGTCAGTATTCACCGAATGACTGCTGCGTCGGGGATGTGGACGGTGACGGACAGTATGAGATCTTCCTGAAATGGGATCCCTCAAACTCCAAGGACAATTCGCAGTCCGGCGTGACCGACAATGTCATCATTGACTGCTATACTCTGACCGGTACAATGCTGTGGCGCATCGACCTCGGCAAAAATATCCGCGCCGGACAGCACTACACACAGATGTGTGTGGCGGATTTTGATCTGGACGGATGTGCGGAGCTGATCACCAAAACCGCCGACGGCACAAAGGATGGCACCGGAAAGATCATCGGGGACGGTTCCAAAGATTACCGCAACGGCAGCGGATACATTCTTTCCGGTCCGGAATATATGACCCTGTTTGACGGTCAGACCGGTGCAGCACTGGATACCATCGACTTTCCCGTGCCGCGCGGTACAGTCTCCAAAGCAACATGGGGCGACGATTACGGCAACCGCGTTGACCGTATGAACAGCGGCATTGCGTATCTGGACGGTGTGCATCCGTCTGCGCTGTACGGCAGAGGCTACTATACCCGTCTGACCGTTTCGGCGGTGGATGTGCGCGACAAGAAACTGGTCAAGCGGTGGGTCTACGATACCGGATTTGACAAAAAGACACCCGGCTGGGGCTGCGGCAATCACAACATGATGGTCGCTGATTCGGACAATGACGGTAAGCAGGAAGTTTTCATGGGCGCTTCCGCGATTGACGACAACGGCAAGCTGCTCTGGACAACCGGTCAGCTGCACGGCGATGCGATGCACCTGGGAGACCTCATCCCCGACCAGGAAGGTCTGGAACTGTGGGAGTGCCATGAGGACAACCCCTTCGGTGAATCCTGCATCGACGCACGCACTGGCAAAGTCATTTTCCATATCAACAATACGAAAGATACCGGCAGATGTGCCGCTGATAATGTATGGGCAGGCAATGCAGGCGCGGAATTCTGGGGCGCAGCGGACGGGAATGTCTATAATCAGAGCGGCAAAAAGATCGGCGGGACAAAACCCGCACAGAACTTCTTTATCTACTGGGACGGCGATCTGGAACGCGAAATCCTCGACGGCAACAAGATCTCGAAAATGACGGGCGCAGACAAGATTGACCGCATCTTCACCGCAAACGGATGCAGCGCCAACAACAGCTCGAAATCCGTGCCGTGTATGACAGCAGACCTGTTTGGCGACTGGCGCGAAGAACTGATCCTGCGCACCGATGACAACAAAAATCTCCGCGTCTGGTGTACGACTGCCCAGACAAAAGTGCGGCTGACGACACTGATGCACGATATGCAGTACCGTGCGCAGAATTGCTGTCAGCAGTCTTCGTATAATCAGCCGCCGCACGTCAGCTACTATCTTGGCTCGGATGCTCCGCTTCCGGCGCGCCCGAATATCATTGTGAACGGAAGCGCACCGATTCCTGTTGTGACAACGGTTGCGCCTGATCCGCAGCCTGATACCACCACAACGACTGTCACAGAACCGGTTTCGGCTGACGGGAAATATATCCGCGGGCTTGTCGTATCAGATACTGCTCATCAGAACGGCTGGAAACTGGCGGAGGCATCTGCGAACGGTATGATTTTCGGTGACCGCGATTACACGTATACCGAATTCCCTGCACAGCTTGTCGGAGCAGAGGCGCTCTTGACCTCCTGCGATTCCAAGAAAACCGATGCAGATCTCGCTTCCTTTACCGCTGCACAGGCGATTGACACCTATGTGCTGCTTGATACCCGCGTCGAGACAAACGCAACTGTACCGGCATGGCTGAATAGCTGGGAACGTACTGCAATGCAGGCAGCAAGCAGCAATGATGTGACATTTGCGGTCTTCAGGAAAACATTTTCTGCCGGTGAAAAGATTGTACTTGGCACAAATGGCATGGATGGAAATGTGGTCAACTATACGGTGTTTGTCAAGCCTGCTGCGGCGTATCTGCTTGGTGATGTCAACGCAGACGGCAGAATCAATGCAGTTGATTTCAGTCTTGCAAAGTTCGCTGCACTGGGCAATACAGCGTATGATCCCGCAGCAGATATTGATGCGGACGGTGCAGTCAGGCTTACAGATCTGATCTGGTATCAGAAATTTCTGACGGGCGAAATATTTGATTTTGTCTGACAGATGACAGGAGGTTTTACAGGAAAATGAACGTCCGGCACCGTAAACGGCCCCTTCCCGTTTTCGGTGCCGGATTCTTATTGCAGACAAAAGGCTGCACGGTCAATCAACCGTGCAGCCCTTATATTATTGCAGAATAATTTGTTTCAGGAGTGTGAGGTCAATCGCATTGATGCTGCCGTCACTGTTCAGGTCTGCTGCCTCGGAGATTTCAGCCGTTTCCGTCAGCAGATATTTTTGCAGCAGAACCGCATCCGCTACATTGACAATGCCGTCACTGTTCAGATCGCCTTTGACCGGCTGCGGATCTTTATTTGTTTGCGGCTGATAGGTCTTGCCGCCGATGGAAAACAGTTTTTGCTGCAAAACCGGATCTTCCATTTTGCAGGTATTGCGGTTATAATGTCCGCCGGGGGTAGACCACATCACGGGACAATGCCCGCGCTGATAAGCCTCCTCACAGACTGCGGAAAGGAAACGCCGAACCGATTCCGGTTCTTTGTTTTTGGTCGGGCAGCCATATTCTCCGATGATCACCGGAATGCCCCTGTCTGTGAATGCAGCTTTCATCATGTCCATCTCATTGCGCAGCGAGGCGTAATCCTGATCGCTGCCCCATGTCGGAGTTGCTTTGCCCCAGTCTGCATCTTCCTCCAGAATCGCAAAGCCGGCGGGGGAGTAATAATGCACCGAAACTGCCATGCGGTTAGCGGGGTCATCCGGCATCCTGAAAAGGCTGTCGCAGGTGCGGTCAATGCCGGTATTGTAACCGGAAATCAGCAGATGCCGCCTCGGATTGTTGCCGCCGGATGCGCGAATCACATCCACAAATGTCTGATTGATCTCATTGCAGAGCGCATAGGATTCCGCCTTGCCCTCTGTGCCGCCCCACGGATTCCAGATGGATTCCCAGCCCAATTCTTCATTCTGCGATTCAAACATCAGATAATCGCTGTAATCTTTGAAGCTGTCTGCGATTTGTTCCCACATCCGCTTATAGCGCTTCATACTTTCGGTCTTGTCGTCCGGAAATTTGTTGACCCATCCGCCGTCCCAGTGAATATTGATGATTGCGTACATTCCGCTTTCGAGCGTCCAGTCAACAACCTCATGAACGCGCGCATCATATTCGCTGTTGATCGTATAGGTTCCGTCGTGTTCCATCATATTTGACCATGCGACCGGTATGCGCAGAACGCCGAAGCCTTCCTTCGCAATGCCTTCGATGATTTCTTTCGTAATGACAGGGCTTCCCCATGCGGTCTCATAATTCTGCGGTTTGCCTTCCGACCATTGTTTGATCCAGTCATCCTCATACCAGTTCGGACAAGCCTCAAAGGTATTGCCGAGGTTGATGCCGATGCCCATATCCCGAACCAGCTCAAGGGTGGATATTTCGCGCATATTGTTTTCTGCAGAAACGTGCATTCCGCATCCTGAGATAGCCAGAAATCCCGCAGTTGCTGCTGCAAAAAAGCGTTTCCAGTTCATACTGACACTCCTTTTTATGGGAAGGATATGCCCCGAACAGTCTAAGGGGGCTCAGACTGTTCGGGGGAAAGTGGGAAAGTTGTATGTGTGCTAAAAAAAGATGATACGGATCTTCCGGTATGTATGAGAGGATGAAGACCCGTATCCGTTCAGAGGGATCCTTGCGCATCAGCATCGGGGGATGCTGACGGACCTGACATTTCCCATTATACAGAAAAACCATAAATCCGTCAACTCACAAAAGCGGCAAAAGGTGGACAAAATCCACATTTTTCGGGCGGCGGAATACAGAAACGCCCCGATTGTACGCGGGGTACAAATCGGGGCGTTCATGTCTGAATACAGTATGGAAAGCGCAGATTATTGCTTCATCTTTCTGACAATGAAGATGAACAGGCAAGCACCGACAATCGAAAGCAGGAGGCCGGAGAGCCAGCCGTGACCGAAGCCCAGCAGATTGCCGATCACACCGCCGATCAGACCGCCGATGAGACCGCAGACGGCATTGACGATGAATCCCTTATCCTCGCTTCCCATGATTTTTCCGGCAACAGAGCCGGAGAATGCGCCGAGGAGAATTTCGATAATCAATTTAATAAGCATAACAGTTTCCTCCTATATCCTTATTCGTTTGATGCAGCATTTTCTCTTGCTGTATCTGAATGTATTATACCATGCGGAATCGGAAAAAGCAAGATGTTTTTCTGGTAAAATCATGAAGAATTTATGATTTATTCATAATAATTGCATGAAGTGTCATACAACTCGGATAATTCATCATGGTAATTTGCAGCATAATTGGTTATAATAAAGGGGCAGGATGCGGACAATCCTGCGTTTGCGTGCTGTTTCTTCGTCTGTGTACATGATCTTTTATGCGCCGTACCCCTTCACGGCACAAAAGGTTATATACACGGGGCGGAGACAGTTGAGAGGGAACTGCATACAGCTACGCAGACAAGAAATTATGATGCGCGCAGATTGCGCAGAGGGAGAGTGTCATGAAAAGACATACGGGTAAACGAGTACTGAGCGTACTCACGGCATCTCTGATGCTGACGGCTGCTTCCCAGACCGTCATTCCGGCAAATGTGTTTGCTGAATTTTCCAACGAAAACAATTTGATCTCCAATGCGACCTTTGACAGCGGTACGACTGACTGGGGTACTTATAAGGAGAGCGGCGGTGCCTGCACGCTGACCACTGAAAACGGCAAGCTTGCACTCAAGGTTTCCTCGCTTGGCAAGGTCAATTATGCTGTGCAGGTGTTCTATAACATCATTCCGCTGTATCAGAACGGAGTCTACCACCTGCATTATGAAATTTCCAGTTCCGTTCCGCGTACCATTGAAGGTATGATTCAGCAGAACGGCGGCACGTATCAGGCGTATACGTGGAAGCAGCTGGATCTGACAGAGTCCCCGCTGGTTATGGATTACGACTTCACCATGGAGAAGGAAACTGACATCATGACGAAGCTCGTGTTCAACTGCGGCGTGCGCAAGGGTGAGGAAAATCTCCCTGAGCATACCATTTATATTGACAATGTATCGCTTGAACTGATCGACGACAGCAACGTGCAGTACGAAGCATTTAAGCCGTATGCACCGCCTATCGTGACCAATCAGGTCGGTTACCGTACTGACAGCCAGAAAACCGCTGTTGTGCGCAAGGATGCCGGCACGGATGAGTTCAAGGTCGTCAAGGCGGATGATCCGTCAAGCGTTGTTTATTCCGGCAAGCTTTCTGCTGCGGTTGAGAATTCCAGTGCGAAGGAAACTGACCGTATCGCAGATTTCTCCTCGGTGAAAGAGCCGGGTACTTATGTTATTACCTGCGGTTCGCTGGATAAATCCTATCCTTTCACGATTGCGGATGACCCCTATCAGAAGCTGATGGATGATTCTGTGCGGATGCTGTATCTTCAGCGCTGCGGCTGCGCAGTCGAGGATGAAAAGTTCTCTCATCCTGCCTGCCACAATACTATGGCAACGATCTACGGCACGAACGAGAAGATCGACGTAACCGGCGGCTGGCATGATGCCGGTGACTACGGCAGATATGTTGTTCCGGCTGCAAAGACCATTGCTGATCTGCTTTACGCTTACGAGGTCAATCCGGATCTCTTTGGCGACAACATCGGCATTCCGGAGAGCGGAAATCAGGTTCCGGATGTGCTGGATGAGGCACGGTATGAGCTGGAATGGATGCTCAAAATGCAGGCGCAGAACGGCGGTGTGTATCACAAGGTTTCCTGCGCAACATTTCCTGCATATCAGATGCCTGAGGATGAAGTCGGTGAGCTGATTGTAACGCCGGTTTCTACGACCGCAACGGCTGATTTTGCAGCTTCGATGGCTCTGGCAGCAGAATTCTATGAAGAATTCGACAAGAACTTTGCTGACAAGTGCCTGAGTGCTGCGGAGCGTGCATGGGGCTTCCTGGAGCAGAATCCGGACTTCATTTTCAAGAATCCGGCTGATATTGTGACCGGTGATTACGGCGACAGGACTGACAAAGATGAGCGTTACTGGGCGGCTGCACAGCTTTACCGTGCAACGAAAAAGGATACCTACCGTACCGCACTGGAAGGCATGACAACCTCGACCGGTATGGACTGGTCTACTGTTGGCGATTACGGCAACATTGCGCTGCTTTCGATGGACGGTCTCGATCAGAACTCTGCTATCTATACTGCTGCTGCGAAGAAGATTACCTCGCAGGCAGATACGATGCGTACAATCGTGCAGAACAGCCCCTACGGTTCTCCGATTACCAAGTATAACTGGGGCAGCAATATGACCATCGCGAATGCCGGCATTATTCTCGGCCTTGCGAACAGAATCACCGGCGACAGCAGCTACCTGAGCGCAGCAGAAGCTGTGCAGAGCTACCTGCTTGGTCAGAATCCGCTTGGAACTTGTTTCGTGACCGGTTATGGTACGGTTGCGCCGGAGCATCCGCATCACCGTCCGTCGATGGTTGTGGGCGAGGCCATGAAAGGTATGCTGGTCGGCGGCGTAAACTCCTCCCTTGAGGACGATGCTGCTAAGGCATACTGCAAGGGCGAGCCTGCTGCAAAGTGCTACATTGACAACGCTGAGAGCTACTCCACCAACGAAATCACGATTTACTGGAACTCTCCGCTGACCTATTTGCTGACGCTGACCGGTTCGGGTCAGGCAGATCAGCCGTCTGTCAAGTATGACGTGAACGGTGACGGCGCATTCAATGTGAAGGATATTGTTGCACTTCAGCGTTACCTGCTGACCATTGACGATGATCTTGCAGATTGGGAGGCAGGCGATGTCAATGGCGACGGCAAACTGACCGCTGTTGATCTCTCGCTTCTCAAACAGGAAATCCTGAATAACTGATTGTATATTTAAAAAGGCAGCCGGCTTTCGGGTCGGCTGCCTTTTTGTGCATCGGTTTGAGTGTGCGTATTGACAAGGCGCGGGAATCCGTGTAAAATAGAAGTAAATCAACAGAAAAGAGTGATTCTGATGGGCTATTTCCTCATCCTGACCTTTCTGTTCGCAGTCGGCGGTATGACCGGCTGGGGCATTGAAGTGATATACCGGCGGTTTGTATCGCAGAAGCACTGGGTCAATCCCGGTTTTCTGACCGGTCCGTGCCTGCCGTTGTACGGATTCAGCTTGTGCATCCTGTATTTGCTGGCAGGACTGGAATCGCGTATTCCTGCCGCAGATATTCGCATACAAAAGCTGCTGCTATTTCTGCTGATGGGCGCTGCCATTACTGCACTGGAATACGCAGTCGGTCGGATCATGATTGAGACCCAGCATATCCGGCTGTGGGATTACAGCACTTGTCTGGGGAATATTCAGGGGATTATTTGTCCGCGGTATTCGTTTTACTGGATGATCCTCAGCGCGATGTACTATTTCTTTGTGCATCCGCATATTTTAGCTGCACTGGAATGGCTCTCGCGCAATCTCGCATTTTCGTTCTGCATCGGTTTTTTCTACGGCATTCTTGTGATTGATTTTGCATATTCCATTCGGATTATGCGTCGTATCCGGATGTTTGCGCGCGAAAAGCAGATTGTTGTGCGGCTGGAAGCGCTGCGTGAAGAAATCAATTTTAATCTGCAAAAGCGCCGTCCGCGTTTTCTGCTCTCACTCAAAACGGAAAGACCGCTTGCAGAAATTCTGGAACAGTATCACGAAAAACTGCGAAACCGGACGGAGAAGCATTAACAGGAGTATGATATGGCGAATATTTTGGATTATCTGGACTGGCGCGGGGATCTCACCTTTGCGCAGGATTCGTTTAACACAGTCGATGCATTGATTCTGGCACAGCTTAGTTATGTGCCGCTGGACGGTATTGTACCGCTTGATTTTGATGCGCGCATCTCACTGAAACAGGCTGCGGAGGCATTTGATCCTGAACATACAGATGAAAAACAGCGTAGTTTTTGTTATCTGGAAGATCAGCAGCTGCTGGCAAAACTGGGTCAGTCGCGTCGCTTTCAGGACGTTCTGCTGACCGGTTATTTCAGCCGGACTGCCCCGCTGGATGATCTGCAATTTTCTGCGATGACCTGCATTTTGCCTGACGGTTCAGGCTACATCTCATTTCGCGGTACAGACGGCAGCATCGCAGGCTGGAAAGAAGATTTTAACATCAGCTATATGTCCGAGACACCCGGTCAGCAGCTTGCAGTGGAATATGTGAGCCGATTCTGCAAGGCGACAACCGGTAATGTGATGCTGGGCGGTCATTCCAAAGGCGGAAATTTCGCTGTATATGCTGCTGTTTTCTGTGATGCGGCTGCAAAGCGGCGTTTGCTGCGGGTTTATGATTTTGACGGTCCCGGATTCCGCGATGATATTGCCGCCTCCAAAGCCTATACGGAGATGCTGCCGCGCATCTACTGCGTGATACCGCAGTCTTCGCTGGTCGGCCAGCTTCTCACGGGGAATACCGAACATCAGATTGTAAAAAGCAGCGGAACCGGTGTCGGACAGCATCTGATTTACTCCTGGAATGTGCAGGGCAGGGAACTGGTCTTTGCACAGGAACTATCCAAATTCGGGGTGTTTATTAACCGCACGCTGAATGGCTGGTTAAGCAGCATGGATGCACCCGCGAGACGTTCTTTGACGGAGGCTGTTTTTGATGTGATTCAGGCGCCGGAAAAAGACACTTTCTACGAAATGAATCGTCATAAGCTGCGTTCAATCGGTGCAATCGTTAAGGCGATGCGCGAACTGGATCCCGAAGCACAGGCTGTTCTGAAAAATGCGATTGCGCTGCTGGCACAGCAAAACAAGAAGGCGCTGTTTCCGGAGAAGCACGTTCGCACCGGAAAGCGTGCAGCGAAATAACCGGTACAGCTCTCAAACTGTACCGGTCAACGAATATGTTTTTGCCCGTCTGCTTTGGCAGGCGGGCAATTCTGACAGATGCACTTTACGGGTCAGGCGTCATTTCGATATAATATTGCAGCAATTCCGGCAGTTCTGCAACTGCTGATCCGTCGAATGCGATTGCACCGAGCGATTTCAGATGCGCAACTGTGTAGCTATTCTCATGAAATGTAAGCAGAATCACCTTATATGGCAGTTTGATGAGAAGATTTGCTGCTTCGATGCCCGAAAGTGTGCGAAGATCGACAATGACTGCTTCCGGATTCATTTTTTCTGCTGCTGTGTAAAATGCTTGCGGTTCTGGTGAGCAGGTCTGTACGCGATAACCTGCTTCCTGTAGCTGCTGAATCAGTTTTTGAATAAGTCTGTCGTCGATATTTGGCAGAAGAATATCATGATTTGTCAATCTTATCACCTCTGTATACAATCATACCACATTCCGAAAGACTTGTCAATCTAAATTACGACATAATTCGACAATAAATACCATAAATCGCGTTAAAGAGCATTTTCAAAGCTCATTTTCTATATTTCAGACAAAAAGACGCGCCTCAGGCTTCAGATATTTGACATCTGAAACTGAGGCGCGTGAATTGGGGGATGCGGATTATTCGAGATGTGCAAGGATACGAAGCAGACGTGTCAGGTCAAGCGGCGTAACTTTGCCGTCCTGCGTGAGATCTGCATTCTTCTGACCAAGATTCGTCACATTTGCGGTGATGTCCTGTCCGACGTAACGAGCCAGCAGAACAGCGTCTCTGACATCGACGATGGTATCGACATTGACGTCACCGAGGAGGATGGTCTCCTGCACTTCCGGTTCTGCGCCGAAATCAACCCACAGGGTGACAGCGCTGTCATCCGCTGCGTATGCAGGGGAGTCAGTATTCTGGGATGCAAGTTCGCTTTCGCTGAGCGCCTTGTTATACAGCCGAACCGCTGCAAATTTTGCCTGCGAGGTTCTGCCGGTATCCGGGCAGGCGCCGATGTTCATGTTGTAGCCGGTGTGTGCCACGCCGCCGGTGATATTGAGCTGCTTTTCTGCAAGCATCTTGCCGTCAGCGTAAACTGCAACCGAGTTGCGTTCTGCGTTGTAGACGCCCGCAACCTGATGCATCTGACCGATCCACGAAGACTTCATTGCAGCAGGCATCTCATACGAAACCATCTGCCAGCCGCCGGAATAGATGAAGAAATCGAGGAGACCCGGACGTGTACGGAGTGCAAATCCGCCGTCGCCCTTGCCCGCGAACATATTGAATTCCGGATCGCCGGTCGGGATGACATTGACTTCAATCGTGAAGGAACGCTTTCCTTCAACTACTGGATTGATGACATTTGAAAACGGAATGTCCATCTTGCCGGACATCAGTACCTGACCCTCTGCCTCTTGCAGATCAGCCGTTGCAGGGACAGGAATCAGCAGGGCATTGCTGCTCTGATCCTGCACATAGGATGCGATCTTGCGGTAAGGCTTTGCGAGATCTGCCAGTGCAGCGGCAGATGCACTCTGCGGGGCAGGAATGATGGTGTAGGTCCATGTATAGACATGGTTGTTGGCGAGTCTGTACTGATCCAGTGTTGCCTGACCGCAGGTTGCCGAACCAGTACCCATAGAGCCGTAATCTACGCTGAGATAAGTCTTACTGCGCGGCTTCAGCTCATAGGGATGATTTGCCGCGTCCAGATCTGCCGGCAGGAAATGCAGAGCGCTGCCTTCACACGGCGTATCTGCTGCGACGAGCAGTGCGCTGCTGACCTTGTTGCTCTTGACAGAAATCCAGTTGAGGTTGGTGAGGTTGCCGCAGTCATCCGCCTTCATATAGGGGAAGAAGAAGCCGGAGACCGTGTTCTCCCAGATGCCGAGTCTGCCGCCGGTCTTGCGGTCGTTGAAGGTCTCAACAGGGCCATTGCCGTACCATGTGACATCCTCAAAGCCGGAGGGAAGCGTCATCATTGAGCCGACGCGGATGAAATTGCCCAGACCGGATTTTGTACCGTCTACGCGGATACCGACAGTGACAGCGCCTTCGCCGCCGATGGTGTACTGCATATTGACAGAGGTATTGCCTGCGTTCGGGAGCGTGGTGTAGACCGTGACAATCTGATTGCCGTTTTCTTCACGCACGTCGATATTGCTGACCTTGACGCTGCTCATGGCGCCCTTCCAGCTTCTGTCAAAAGCCTTCTGATTACCGCTGCCGCCGTCGTTTTCGACGTTGCCGCGCCAGAAATTCGGAGCAGGACCGTTCTCGATGAGAAGCTCATCCTTATAGATGTAATTATTCATCTGACCGTTGCTCTTGCTGATCTGAAAGCTGAAATCTGCACCGGTAATGTTGTAGCTGTCTGTACCTTCCGTAATGCTGACCTGTTCGCTGCTGTTCTTCTTAATGACCTTCGGGGATGCTGCCGGTACGCTGAACTGTGCATAAGACAGCTCTGTGCCTTCCGGAACAAGAATCGTGCCGTTTTTCTCGCGGACAGAGACATTCAGCAGGAATTCATCGCCAGCGGAGACCGATGCAGGCATCGTATACGGAACTGTAATTGTGCCTTTGCTCAGCGGTGCAACGCTGATGTCCTCTGCGCTTCCGCTGCTGACCGCGATACCGTTGCGCAGAAGCTCCCAGACAACGTCGAATTCGTCGAGATTTGCAAAGTTGTTCTCATTGTAGACATTGACCTTGCGGTCCATAATCTCGCTGGGGTCTGCGGTGAACCAGAAGTTCTGGTACTGGAATTTAACCTCAGAAAGCTCCGGCTGCGGGGTTCTGTCCGGCATGATGAGACCGTTTTCGCAGAAGCTGTTGTCATTCGGCTTATCGCCCCAGTCGCCGCCGTAACCGAAGTAGCAGCCGTCGCTGAGATCGCCGTAGAGATTCTTGTGCGCAAATTCCTCGCCGTAGTAATTCCACGGGCCGCTGCCGGAATTGGATGTCTTCTTCTCGGTTTCCGTATTGTAATCAAGCCAGACCAGCACAGAGCTGTCGTCAGCCCCGATAGCGGGTGCGGTGCTGCGCTGTCCGGTCAGTTCCTCTGCGGAGAGTGCCTTGTTATACACACGCGCAATCGAGAATTCGCCGTCGAAATTTCGGCCGGTTTCTGCATCATAGCCGATGCCAAGCGGCTGTACGCCCGATGCGATATTGTTTGTGACCTCGCCGGATTTCATCAGTTTGCCGTCCACATAGATGGCAATGCTGCCGTTGTCATACGTACCGGCGACCTGATGCCAGCTGCCGACCCAGTCAGACGGGAACGCACAGGAAACCGCCTGCCATTTACCGTCGCCGTAGACGAAAAACTCCAGACCGCTTCCGTTGGACTGTGTTTTCAATGCAGCCTGTGTATCACCAATTGCAACCAGAACCTTATTACTTGCGGTAGATGCAGGTTTCACAATGGCTTCAAATGTAAAGGATTTCCCCGTGCCGGAGAGTGCGCTGCGCAGGGCAGAGGAGGTTTCCATGAGGGTATAGCCCTTGAATGCAACGCCGCCGTTCAGCGAACCGTCACCTGCACTGCGGTTCCAGCTATCCGCCGCACCGTATGCAGTACCTTCTGTGCCTTTCGCATCTGTCAGGCTGTATGCAGATCCGCCGTAACCGCCGAGTTTGACTGCACGCGCCTGATCACACCAGTCCCAGATGAAGCCGCCGAGCATATTGTCAGCGCTGCGGATCGGATCCCAGTATTCTTTCAGAGCGCCGACGGAATTGCCCATTGCGTGGTCATATTCACACATGACATACGGCATTTTGCCGGCACCCGCCTTGCCCCAGAGACCGCCGGATCCGGGATACATCTGGCTGTCCATATCCGTACCCATGCTGCCGCCCTGACCTTCACTGTGAACCGGACGGGTGCTGTCGTGTTTCTTGAAGAACCAGATCATATCGCGGAACAGACCGTTCGCGCAGTTCGGATCGCTCGTATACTGCATCTCATTGCCGATTGACCAGCCGATGATCGAGGGGTAATTCTTGAGGCGCTCAAATGCCGTTTCAGTACGGTTGAGACCCAGCTCATAGAACAGACCTTTCTGTGTGCCGTTGTCGCCGTACATCAGAGCATGACATTCCATGTTGGTCTCTGCGAGCATATACATACCGTATTTGCTGCACAGCCAGTAGAGATAGGAGTCGTTGCTGTAGTGCGAGGTGCGGATCGCGTTGATGTTGTTCTGCTTCATCAGACGGACATCTTCCTCGATCGTTGCCTGCGGGACTGCTTTGCCGTGGAAGGGATCAGTGTCGTGGCGGTTGACGCCCTTGAGCAGCAGCCGTTTGCCGTTAATGGTGATCGGCTGCCACTGCTTCGTGGTGACGCGGTAGGAGCCATCGACCTCGGTGCGCGTAAAGCCGATCTCACGGAAGCCGAGCTGTGTGGAGACCGTCTCAACAGCATTGCCGCTGCCGTCGCGGAGAGTCAGAATCAGCGCATAAAGATTCGGATGCTCTGCCGACCACAAAGCAGGGGAGAGAATCTGGATTTCTTTTGTAAATGTGGATGTTTTTCCGGAGCCGACTTCGGATACCGGAATGGATGCGCCGCCTGCGATGTCCTGACCGGCTTCATCCTGTACGGCAACATCAATGCTCCAGCCGCTGCCGGCAGCCTTGGAGGCGAGATTGCGCACATCAACTGCAAGCTTCAGATTGGCATTGCGGTAGTTGTCGTCGAGATCGGTCTGCACGGTATAATCAAAGATCTGCACAAGCGGGGTGCTGGTGAGATAGACATCGCGGAAAATACCGCCGTCGTAGATCATATCCTGATCCTCGAACCATGTGCCGTCGCAGAACTTGTGAACCTCGACTGCGAGCAGGTTTTCGCCTTCAGTAAGATAGTCGGTGATGTCAAAGCGGTGCGGACTGAATGTATCCTCGCTGTAGCCGACTTCCTTGCCGTTCACATATACATAGTATGCTGATTCAACGCCCTCAAAATGCACGATAACGCGGCGGTTATCCTCAGTCATTTCCTTCGGGACAGTGAACGTCTTGCGGTACAAACCGACCGGATTGTAGTTCGTCGGAGCATTCGGGCAGGAGACGAACGGGTCGTAATCGCTCTGGAACGGCATTGTGACGTTCGCGTAGATCGGGAAATCGAAGCCGTCTCCGGTCCAGCTATTGGGCAGCGTGACCTGCTTCCAGCCGTCCTGCGGATTCGGGTTGTAGTTCGGGCTCAGAGCGCCGGCGTTCATGAGGGGCTGGGCAGCGCCCGCATTCTGCACGACAGTCAGATCCCACGGCTGATCTGCGCCTGTGAGCAGCGAGAAGAAATCTGACTGTTCACGCGCGTTGTAGTCCCACACGGCATTTGCCGCTGCTGCGGCATCCTGATAGGGGACGATTGACAGAGAAGGTGCTTCGCGGTTGACCTCAAAAACATCTTCTGCGCCGTTCTTGCCTGTCCACTCATTGTGGCTGAACTTGCGGGCATCTGTGTCTGCGCGGTATGCCGGCGAGAGACCGAGTGTTGCGGTCGCTGCGGCAGCCTGTACAGACATCGCACCCGTCGGAACGGCGGCAGCGGACATTGCAAGCGCGACCACTGCTGATAAAATACGATACCTTTTTCTCATTTTTCCCATCCTTTCCGATAAATGTCAGGTTTTTGTTTGTGTAAAATTACCGGATTTCTACTCACATTATAAACGATGTATGTACAAAGAACAAGGGGCATTCCGCAGATAAACTGGATGAATTGCAGAAATCTGAACATATTATGAACGAATTATAGTTTTTGTAAGTCATGCGGCGTGCATTTCGCGAATTTTGTGAAGATGTCTGTACAAACGCTTGCCATTTTCTGCGAATCGTCCAGAAAATCTGTGAAAACGCTATTGTAATGTATGCAACAAATCTAGTATTATAGTTATAGTACATTGCGGATAGACCTGACAGAATGTCCGCAGTGCAAATGTGATTGAAATGGACATCATAACAAAGGGGGATCATTATGATTCAAAAACAAAAACGTACAGTCAACCTGCGGTTTTCCGGCAGACGACTGACAGCACTGCTGTGCAGTCTCGCCCTGACTTCTTCTGCGGCTGCGTTTCCGGCAGCGATGCAGGTGACAGCATCTGCCGTTGATGCCGCTGCGGAACTGTTTGTTTCGCCCGACGGCGACGACAGCAATCCGGGCACGGAAGCTGCGCCGCTCCGCACACTCGCGGGTGCGCGGGACGCTGTCCGCAAAATCAACGGCACAGTTGACGGTGACATCGTTGTGTGGCTGCGCGGCGGTACGTACCGACAGTCAGAGGCTGTGACATTTGATACGCGCGATTCCGGTCAGAATGGTCATCGAGTCATTTATCAGGCGTATGAGGGTGAAACGCCTGTTATCAGCGGTGCAGTACCGGTTTCCGGCTGGACAAAGCACAATGACAAGCTCTGGTCCGCACCGCTGGACCGTGACTATAAGCTGCGTAATCTCTATGTCAATGATCATCGTGCGGTGATGGGCAGTGTTGGCGCGGGTGCGCAAGGCGGCTACGGTACGTACGGTGTCACGGCTGGCAATGGCGACTGGGCATGGGATTCCGGTCAGAAGAGTGACGGCATCAAGTATAAAGCGGGCGATGTGCCGCAGATTACCTCGAATTTCGATGATCTGGAGGATGTCAACGGTACAACGTGGAACGAGAATATCGTCTGCACGCGTGATGTCAAATATGAAAACGGGACACTCGTTCTGCTGTTCCAGCAGCCCTACGGCGCTATTGCACAGACACCGGGCTGGGGCGCAGGTTTCTCAACCGGCGGCTGGCATACACTTTGTAATGCGTACAGCTTTGTTACAGATCCCGGCGAATTTTACTTTGATAAGACCGATAAGGTTCTGTACTACTATCCCTATGACTGGGAGGATATGACGCAGGCAGATGTGGAAGCGCCGGTGGCAGAATCTCTGGTGGTGATTGCCGGCAATTCAACGAAGGAGCGTGTCGAAAATATCACATTCAGCGGAATCACATTTGCGCATACCGATTTCCAGCTTACAAATGTTGCCGGTTCGCATGGCAAGGCGACTTGTCAGGCGGCGCAAAGCTATACGGCTTTTGCAGATTCCAACTGGCACAGCAAAAAATATGAAATGGCGGATACGCTGCCGGGCATGATTTCTGTGACAAACAGTAACTCGATTGAATTCACCGGCGATGTGATCAAGCACAGCGGCGCGGACGGCATTTCCATGACGAATGACGTCATCAACAGCTCTGTGACCGGCTGCTATGTCAACGACATCACGTCTTCCGGTATCACAATCGGTCATCCGCAGCACGTTTATATCGGAGATGCAAGCTGGAACAATCACGAGAAGTTTCCGGTCAGCGTCGAGGGTGTCTGCAAGAATAATACCGTGGCGGATAATTTGCTGTATGACATCAGTGTGGTGCGCGGCTTCGGCGGATGTGCGGCTGTTACGGTTTATTACGGCGACTCCGTGAAAGTTCTGCGCAATCAGATCGAGAAGACTGCATATAACGGCATTCATCTCGGCTGGGGCTGGTGCAACTTTACCGACTCGACAACCTGCCGCGACAATCAGATCTGCTACAACCGCGTGATCAACTGCCTGAACCGTCTGCACGACAGCGGCGGCATCTACACCATTGGTCAGATGCCCGGCACGATCATCAACGAGAACTATATTCAGGGCATTCCGGCAGGCGGCGCAGGCGCACCAACCTACGGTCTGCACAACGATGAGGGTACGGCGTATATTGAGGAGTTTGACAATATCCTTGACATCAGCCCGAATGTGACGTATACGATCAACTGCGAGGACTACGGCAAAAAGCATCATCTGGACATCCGCCGCACGTATGCAACCGTGCGGAAGATGGGCAAGAATCCGCCTGACAGCTACATCGAAGACCCCATTGTTGTCTCGGATAATGTCTGGCCGCAGGCGCAGTATGAGATCTGCCTGCGTTCCGGTTTGCAGGATCAGTTCCGCAGCATCATGCCCGGCAATATGGTCAGCGATGCGGACTATGTGTTCCCCGCAAGCTGCGCATCCAAGTGCGAAGCTTCGCTCCCGATTCGTTCCGCAGGCAGCGGCAAGACGGTCTGGATTGCACCGGACAGCACGGCTTCCTTCAAGGCCGGCAGCACCATGACCAAGGCAAACGGTACTGCAACCAAGATCCGTACCCCCTCCGAGAGCGGCGAATACCGCATCTATGTGACCGACGCAAGCGGCAAGGTGCTGAGCAAATCTTCGCATCTGCTGCGCATCAGCGGTTCTGCATCGCAGGTGGATGCGTCTTCCTTCACGACGCAGTCCGGCGTACAGACCGAGAATTGCAGCGAAGGCGGACAGGATGTTGCCTACATCGAGAACGGCGATTACATCGGCTTCAAGGACGTTGATTTCGGTGACGGCGCAGACGCAATTGACATTCGTGTGGCGGCAAACAGCGGCGGTTCTTCAATCGAAGTCCGCATTGACGGCCCGGACGGCAAACTGCTCGGTACTTGCGATGTAGCATCAACCGGCGGATGGCAGACATGGGATACCATGCACGCGGCACTGACCAAGACATCCGGCACGCATGACCTCTACCTCGTTTTCAAGGGCGGTGACGGCTACCTGTTCAATGTGGCGTGGTGGAAACTGAATGCGAAGATTGCACAGAAGGACGTGCTTTACGGCGACCTCAACGGTGACGGTCAGGTCGATGCCCGTGACCTTTCGCTGCTGAAGCAGGCTGTGATGACCGGCGAAATCGACGACCTCGATCCTGCTGATCTCAACGGCAGCGGCGATCTGGATACAGAGGATGTCACGCTGCATCTGGACTTCCTGCTTGGTAGAATCGAAGCATTTCCCGTAATGGAATAAGAAAATGACAATCCCCGCAGACTGTGGTTTTGCCCTGTCTGCGGGGATTGTATTGACTTTTGCGGCGAAAGATGCTATAATGAAACTGTCGAAAGACATTTTTTAATAGCCACAAGTAAGTCTATGCTAACTAAGGAGGCCAATTCCATGAACAGTGAACAATATAAAGCGCTTTCGATTCGTGAATTCTCAAAAGCGGCAGCAGTCTATGAAACCGATCAGGCGGGCGTTTACCGGATGTGCCGCAAGGATTATCCTGATGTACTGGATGAACTGGAACGTGAGCCGTTTCAGGATTTGCTGGACTGCGGCTGCGGTACTGCCCCCATGCTTTCGCTGCTGCACGAAAAATATCCGGAAAAACACTATACCGGCATTGATCTGACGCCGAAAATGATCGAGGTTGCGAAATCGAAGCAGATGGAGAATGTGGATCTGATCGTCGGGGACTGTGAAAATCTGCCGTTTGCAGAGAACTCCTTTGACGTCGTGATTTGCTGTCAGAGTTTTCATCATTACCCGAATGTGCAGGATTTCTTTCACAGTGTTTATCGCGTGCTGCGCCCGAACGGGCGGTTGATTCTGCGTGATATGACTGCGAATACTGCGGCTGCACGGTGGTTTTTCAATCATATTGAAATGCCGGTTATCAATCTGACTGGTCACGGCGATGTTCATGTCTACGGCAGAGATGAGGTGCGTCAGCTTTGCAAAAATGCCGGTCTGCAAATGGAGCTGTTTGAGAAGCGCGGATTTTTCCGCCTGCATTGTGTTGCGCGGAAGCCCGCCGCCCGTTGATATTTGCGCATTTTCCGCAAAACACTTGACAAATCCCGCCGTTGCACTGTATAATGAGGGTATCTCATGTAAGGAGGGGGAAACCTTATGAAGATCCTTTTTATTGGCGGTACAGGCACAATCAGCATGGCGATTACAAATCTGCTGGTTGAGCAGTCACATGAAGTCTGGCTGCTGAACCGCGGCAGCCGGACGGCTGAATTGCCGGAGAATGTTCACATTTTACAGTGTGACATCAACGACGAAGCCGCAGTTCGCGAAAAACTCGGTGACATGACTTTTGATGCAGTCGGTGAGTTTATCGGATTTGTTCCGGCGCAGGTGGAGCGGGATGTCCGGCTCTTTCGGGGCAGAACAAAGCAGTATCTTTACATCAGTTCGGCATCGGCATATCAAAAGCCGCTTGCTGACAGCGTAATCACGGAGAGTACACCGCTGCATAATCCTTACTGGCAGTATTCACGGGATAAGCTTGCCTGTGAGGAATATCTGATGAAGGAATACCGCGAAAACGGGTTTCCGGTCACGATTATTCGTCCGAGCCACACCTATGATGAGCGTTCCGTGCCGCTTGGCGTTCACGGAAAGAATGGAAGCTGGCAGGTACTCAGGCGGATGCAGCAGGGGAAACCGGTTATCATTCACGGAGACGGCACATCGCTCTGGACCATTACGCACAATTCCGATTTTGCACGCGGATACGTCGGTTTGATCGGTAATGTCCATGCACTCGGTCAGGCGTATCACATTACCTCGGATGAGCGCGTGACATGGAATCAGATTTACCAGAGTATTGCGGATGCACTTGGCGTGAAGCTGAATGCTGTTCATGTTTCCTCGGAGTTTCTGGCTGCGGTCAGTGACTACGATCTTGAAGGCAGTCTCATCGGAGACAAGGCAAACACAGTCATCTTCGATAACAGCAAGCTGAAACGTGCTGTTCCTGGATTCACTGCGACTGTTCGGGCGGATCAGGGCATTCGCAGGGTGGTTGCACATATTCTTGCGCATCCGGAATTGCAGCAGGATGATCCTGAGTTTGATGCATGGTGTGACCGTGTGATTGCTGCTCTGGATCGTGCAAAAGCAGAACTGCATACATAAAAGCTGCTCCGTACAGAGAACAACTCTCTGTACGGAGCTTTTCATTATTTGTGCTTTTTAGCGGTGAGGATCTGCTGTTTGAGGAGCGTAAGGTCAATTGCATTGAGCTTGCGGTCACCGCTGATATCGGCTTCCATGCCGCTCTTTTGTGTCAGAACCAGATCGCTGATCAGGAACTGCTGCAAAGCTACTGCATCAGCCACGGTAACAGAGCCGTCGAGGTTGACATCTCCGCTGCCGACTACGGTATTTGCAGGTTCAGCTGTCATGAATTCGAGATAGCTCATCATCCATGTCAGCGGTGCATTGAGCAGCAGACTGGTGGAATTGACGCTCCATGCTTCAATGTCATCCACATAGCATTTCTGAGAAGGAATTTCCTGCTGATTCATGCCAATATCGCTGACAAACTGATCATTCAGTGCAGTGGTCGGACCGCTGACAAGAACACCGTCCGGAGCAGACGGGAAATCCTGATCGAGTTCCTTTGCCCAGTAAATGTGGGTCGGGTTTGCTGCTGTATATGTGCCGCAGCCGGTGACATACGAAATATTCAGCGCATTTTTGCCGAATATGTAATCCAGACCGGAAATCGCGCCGCTGCGGTAATCTTCATTGCCTGTGAGCATTTCTGCATAAGCCAGAATCAGCGAATTACTGAGAATATATCCATTGGAATTGGTTTCGTAGCCTTCTGCATCTTTTTCAGAAGGTTCTTCCGCATTCGGCTGCAAATACGGAATCGCAAAGCCATTTGCTGTCTCATATTGCAGGAATGCATCAGCAGCATTCTGAATGTTCTTCAGCAATGCTTCACCTGCTTTTTTGGTGAGCTGATCCGAATGCAGTGCTAGCGAGAGTGTGCCATATGCTGCTGTGTTATACTGATCGAAAGACCAGTATCTGGTGACAGAATCACGCTCCGTTTTTGCAGAAAGCGCGAAGGCGTTCGGATTCTGTGCCATGTCAGCCAGGTATGCAGCATCACCGGAAGTAATATAAAGCTCGCAGGCTGCCCAGTATGCTTCATCATGCAATTCACCATCCTGCACAATGCCTGAACCGATCATACCCGGATACGGAGCATATAAATCCGGATTCGCCTTTGCAGCAGCATAGCAGTCCTTTGCGTCCGCAAGCAGTATCTCTGCGTACGACGGGTCGATCTGCCGGAACAGACGGGAAGCCTGTGCCAGAACCGCAGCGGTATCCATTGTTGCAGCGGTTGTAGGCGGATCTGCGATGCGTACCAGCGGGGCATCCGCGCTCTCATATTCATCCAGCGCCCACGGCTTCACGGCAAGCTTGAGAGACTTGTTATACCGGATGGCGTTGCTGACCATGTTTTTCGTGTGAATCGCCGCACCTTCATCGTTCTTGATGACTTTGTCTTTCCGGATGATCATGCCGCGCAGCATCTCGATTTCGGTACGTGCTTCCCGCAGCACAGTCGGGACGTAGCTGCCTTCTTCCGGATCGGTCATTGCATCCTCCAGAGCAGCGGCTTTTTCGCAGGTCGGATCGTTGCGCAGGATCATTTCATACATATTTTGCAGCATCCAGAGCGCAGAAGCACCGTCAACTGCAAACTTATTATAGGAACGTGAATCATACCATCCGCCGGAAGCTGTAAGTATCTCACCGCTTGTATCCACTTTATCGAGCGGATTCCAGATCCAGTTGCCTTGCAGATAGGCAGTATCCGGATCATGTGCGAATTCATCGTGCGCAAGAGCAGTTTGGTTCTGATTATTTCCGCCGGACATGATATATTCCGCACTGACCGGCATACCGGAACGGTTCAGGTAAAAATAATTGAATGCTTTGGCTGTGAGACCAGCGTAGACATCTTCTCCGATGCAGAATTTCAGGGAACTAGGTGAATTCAGCGGAACACCTTCCCAGTTCAGCAACTGAATATAATAATAGCCCGGTTCTTTTACACTGGAGAAATCAAGTGTAAAGGTGTATTCGCCGCTGTCAGCATCGAGCATATTGACAGTACCGCCGGAAGAGGTTTTCATATTGCCTTCAAATACCGCCTTGCCGGTTTCGGCATTGACCACCAGGAAATTCGTGTAGCCCCAGCTCTTACTCATATTTTCCATGTGCGCAACTGCCACTTTTGGTGCATCCGGCAGATAGCCAAGCTGATTGACCGCGACCGGATACTGCGTGCTGATGGGATCAAGTAAATTGCTGTAATGACAATCCGCAGAACCAAGTGTAACATAAGTGCCTAAGGTTTCATCAAAGATCGAGAGGTTGTCAAATGACAGTTCTGTAAGATCGGGGAATGTATCCAGAAAACTGGATTTTCCGAGACTGAAACAGAATTCCGCATCCTGAACAGCGGCATCTGGCTTGAATTTTGCATCAATGACGAGCGTTTCACCGGCTTTCATTTTGAGGATGCTATGATCTTCACCGTTATCAGTATAGCCGACGGCATCAGTCGTTGCGCCCTGTGCATTGTGCCAGATTTCTTTTTGCTGTACTGTATCAGAGATGGCAGCATAAAGATTTCCGTCTTTCGTAGAGGTCACTTCTGCGTGAACCCGATACGTATGAGCTTTCTGGAATCTCAGTTTTTTGTGAATGAGCTGGCAGTCAGAAAGGTCGCCGCTATTATTGTTCTTCAGGGAAACCTTCAGAACACCGTCCTCAATGGCAGCTTCTGCGTTAAAGCCCGGCGAAACAATGAACTGCCACGGCTTCAGGACACCATTGTCAAAGTCTGCAATGCCGCTTGGAGGCACCGGTTCAGCACTGGCTGTCACGGCAGGAAACGATGCGGTAACCGTGCAGAGCATGAGTGCTGAGAGTGCAATGCAGGCGGTGCGTTTGTTGTGTGTTGTGTGCTTCATAGAAAAACCCTCCCTAAATGATGTCAGATTGGTACTTGTCTGACGGATTTGGATGTAAATACATCCATTTATATTGTATCATGGAGCGAATAAAATGTCAATAGTACTTGTCTGATCTTCATAAATAAAAAGTGACCGTACATGAAATCATGCACGGTCAGGATGGGATTTATGTATGGTACACCTCCGGAGAATGCGCCTGAATGCAGCATGGGGGTCGCTGCGGAAGCTGTCATTCTCCGGCTGCGGTACTTGCCTGACGCCGCGACTGACTGGGTACATGGCAGACAGGCTGGCTGTTTGCAGATGAAACGGAAGGCTTTTGGGTGAAGAAAGCCGTTTCGCATCATCCGCTCAACCTGATATAATTATAACAGCAAAACGCTGTTTTGAGAATAGAGAAATGTATCATTAAATTGACATATCGTTGCATTTTTCGTCACGTACAGAAACGGACAGCACAGGAATGGCTGTCCGTTTGCGGTTATTACAGATAGCTGCGAAGGAATTGTCCGGTATACGAATCCTCGCAGGCAGCGATTTCTTCCGGTGTGCCTTCTGCGACGATGCGTCCGCCGCCGCTGCCGCCTTCCGGACCGAGGTCGATGATATGGTCAGCCACCTTGATGACGTCCATATTGTGTTCTATGACAACGAGTGTATTGCCGGCATCAGCTAGCTGTTGAAGCACAGTAATCAGGCGGTGAACATCAGCATTGTGAAGACCGGTTGTCGGTTCATCAAGAATATAGATCGTTTTTCCGGTTGAACGGCGCTGCAATTCGGTTGAGAGTTTCACACGCTGTGCCTCACCGCCGGAGAGGGTTGTAGCCGGCTGCCCGATTTTGATATAACCAAGCCCGACATCCCGCAGCGTATTGAGTTTGCGTGCAATTTTAGGGATTGCAGAAAAGAATTCGCAGCCTTCCTCCACGGTCATTTCCAGCACATCGTGGATGGATTTTCCTTTGTACTTTACTTCCAGTGTTTCGTGATTGTACCGTGCGCCCTTGCAGACATCGCAGGGAACATAGACATCAGGCAGGAAGTGCATCTCAATTTTCACGATGCCGTCGCCTTCGCAGGCTTCGCAGCGTCCGCCGCGGATATTGAACGAAAATCTGCCCGGACCGTAACCGCGGGTTTTGGCATCCTGTGTCTGCGCAAACAGCGTGCGGATGTCGCTGAAAACGCCGGTATACGTTGCGGGATTGGATCGCGGTGTACGGCCAATCGGAGACTGGTCGATGCAGATGACCTTGTCCAGATGTTCCAGTCCCTCAATTCTGTCAAATCCGCCTGTGCGGATCTTGGCACGGTTTAGTTGTGCAGCAAGATAGCTGTACAGCACTTCATTGACCAGAGAAGATTTGCCCGAACCGGAGACACCGGTTACGCAGATGAACTTGCCCAGCGGGAAGCGCACGTCAATCTTTTGCAGATTATTGACTGCCGCCCCGTAAACGGTCAGGAATTCGCCGTTTCCGGCACGTCGGGTTTCTGGCACAGGAACTTTCTTGCGTCCGCTGAGATAAGCACCGGTCTCGGACTGCGGGCAGGCGAGGATGTCATCCAGCGTACCGGCACAGACGATTTCGCCGCCGTGAACGCCTGCACCCGGTCCGATGTCCACAATATAATCGGCAGCGCGCATGGTATCGTCGTCATGTTCCACCACAATGAGGGTGTTGCCGCAGTCGCGCAGGCGTTTGAGCGTTGCAATAAGTTTTTCATTGTCGCGCTGATGCAGTCCTATGCTGGGTTCATCCAGAATATAAAGCACACCCATCAGCGAAGAACCGATCTGCGTTGCCAGCCGGATGCGCTGACTTTCACCGCCGGAGAGAGAACCCGCAGAACGGGCAAGCGTCAGGTAGCCAAGCCCCACACTTTGCAGGAAGCCCAGTCTCGAACGAATCTCCTTGATGATCAGCCGTGCAATCATCATCTCACGTTCTGTCAGCTGAATCTGATTGAAGAAATCAACCAGTTCTTTGACGCTTTTTGCGCACAGTTCGTCTATATTGATGCCGCCGACTGTGACACCGAGAGAAACCGGCTTCAGACGTCTGCCCTTGCAGGCAGGGCAGGGGACTTCACTCATATATTGCGTGAGTTCTTCCTTTGCACGTTCGCTGCTCATCTGATAGCGGCGCTTGAGATTCGGAATCAGGCCCTCAAACGGGTGTACGAAAGTCTGCCCGCCGTATTCAGGGGCTTGATGCAATGTGAGGTCGCGGTCACCCGTACCAAAGAGGAATAAGTCGAGATGTTCCTGTTTCATATCCCGCAGCGGTGTATCCAGCGGAACACCGTATGCCTCAGCGAGTGCGTTTGCGTACATATTCGCAACGGATTTCGGATCTGCCCAGTTCCAGCCAAGCACCTTGAATCCGCCTTCATGCACTGTGAGATCCGGATTCGGCATCAGCAGCGGGGGATCGAATTCCTGAAAAACACCGAGACCGGTACAGGTTTCGCAAGCGCCAAAGGGATTATTAAACGAGAACATCCGCGGGGTCAGTTCTTCCACGGAGACGCCGTGTTCAGGGCAGGCGTAAGAAAGGGAATAAAGCAGTTCCTCGCCTTCCACGACACTGACCAGTACCAGACCGTCCGTCAGACGTGTGGTTGTTTCGAGGGAATCCGTCAGGCGCGAACGGATGCTTTCCTTTACCACAAGACGGTCAACCACAATCTCGATATTGTGCTTCTGGTTTTTATTCATCTTGATTTTTTCGCTGAGATCATAGATGATGCCATCCACGCGCACACGTACAAAACCGGATTTCTTTGCCTGTTCAAGTTCCTTTGTGTATTCGCCTTTTCGTCCGCGGACAATCGGGGCAAGCAGGACAAGCTTTGTACCTTCCGGCATGGCAAGGATGCTGTCAGCAATCTGGTCAACAGTCTGCTGCCGGATCTCGCGGCCGCAAACAGGACAATGCGGCACACCGATTCGTGCATACAGCAAACGGAGGTAATCGTAGATTTCCGTGACCGTTCCGACGGTCGATCGCGGATTCTTCGAGGTCGTTTTCTGGTCAATGGAGATCGCAGGGGAAAGGCCGTCGATGCTGTCCACATCAGGCTTTTCCATCTGCCCCAGAAACATACGCGCATAAGAGGACAGCGACTCCATATAGCGCCGCTGTCCGTCTGCATAAATCGTGTCAAATGCGAGAGAGGATTTTCCGGATCCGGAAAGTCCCGTAAATACGACCAGTTTATCGCGCGGAATCTCCAGATTCACATTTTTGAGGTTGTGTTCTCTTGCACCGCGAATGATAATTTTATCGAGCATTGCGATCAGTTTTTCCTTTCATTCAGGGTTTGGATCTTGCAGCGAATTTCAGAGATGCAGACCGGCAGCATGACCGGTTGCAAAGGCAATCTGCAAATTGTATCCGCCGGTGAATGCGTCTACATCCAGCACTTCTCCGGCAAAATGCAAACCGCGTATCAGCTTGCTTTCCATTGTGTTCGGATCGACGTCTTTCACGCGGACACCGCCTCTTGTCACAATCGCTTCTGCAATCGGACGCATAGCAGTCGGGTGGAGCTGAAACTGTTTGACGTGTTCACAGAGGACTCTGCGCTGCTGCTTTGTGACAGAATTGCCCTGTGTCTGCGGATCAATCGCAGCGCGGCGCAGCATCACAGGAATCATGGAAGAAGGCAGCAGATTTCGCAGAATATTGCTGATTGCCTTATTCTGTTCAGCGAGCAAATCACGCTGTACCCGCTGATCAAGCTGCTCTGCTGAAAGTGCCGGTTTCATATCAATAATCAGTGTATATTCGTCGATTTTCTGCTGATCAAGAAGACAGCTTGCAGAGAGAATCAGCGGTCCGGAAACACCGAAATGTGTAAACAGCATCTCTCCCATTTCCGAAAATATGATTTTCTTGCCACGCTTCACGGTCAAGGTCACGTTTTTCGGGGAAAGCCCCTGCATTTCCTGCGGATCATGTTCAGCAGTTTCCAGCGGAATCAGGGAGGGCTGCGGCGTCATGATCGTATGTCCCGCCTGTTCTGCGAGTTTATAACCGCCGCCGTTTGAACCGGTGCGCGGGTAACTCATGCCGCCCGCCGCAATCAACACGCTCTCTGCATGAATCTCGCTGCCATTCGCAGTGATAACGCCTGTACATACGTCATTTTCGATGCACAGTTTCCTGACGCGGCGGCTGGTTTCGCACTGTACGCCGCCGCGCTGCATTGCATTTTTGAGCGCATTTACAATGTCACCCGCCTTGTCGCTGACGGGAAACACACGTCTGCCGCGTTCCGTTTTCAGCGGGACACCTTCCGCTTCAAAAAACGCCATGACATCCTGCGGGGTGCAGCGCGAGAAAGCAGACCACAGAAAGCGCGGATTGCGCAGAACATTCTGCATCAGCGTATCAATGCCGCAGTCATTTGTGACGTTACAGCGTCCTTTTCCTGTGATGGAGAGCTTGTGCATGAGACGGTCATTGCCGTCCAGAACCAGCACATTTCTGCCTCTGCGGGCAGCGGTGACGGCAGCAAAGCATCCGGCAGCACCGCCGCCGATGACAACAGCATCCGGGCTCATGAGAGTTTAAGTTTGCTGAGACGGTCTGCGTTTTCTGCGCGCAGATGATCCGTTGCAGCAGCGTCAATGACATACTGTCCGCCGGTTTTGCGCAGGACATCGCCCTCGCAAACTTCAGCCGGCAGCCAGTCAAGCGGGAGATTTTTGTACAGGATTTCGCCGTTTTCCGTCCGGAACTCCAGAACGGCATAATCGCCTTCAAAGCGGTCAACGATGATTGTCATATCGTTCATCCTTTCAAAATGGGATTGGGGATCGGAATTCATACTTGTATTGCGCAGATGTTATTTTCTGCGTTTATGTGTATTTTGCTTAACTTTATGCTGATTGCGCGGATTTCCGTGATGATTCCGTGCATCCTTGTTTTTGCTGTGCGGATTCTGCTGTGCCTCACGCGGATCAGCCGGCACAAGACAGTGTTTGCCGCTGCCAATGAGATCGCGGCGGCCTGCCTTGATGAGTGCAGCACGGATGACAGCGTGATTTTCCGGCTTGAAATATTGCAGCATCGCACGCTGTTCCGCCTTTTCCTTCGGGCTGCGCGGGACGTAGACCGGCTGCATGGTATAAGGGTCAAGTCCGGTCCAGAACATACAGGTCGAGATTGTACCGGGCGTGGGGTAAAAATCCTGTACCTGTTCCGGCCGGATGCCTTCTTCTTTGAGGAAGCAGGCGAGCGTAATGGCATCCTGCATGGTGCTGCCGGGATGGCTGCTCATCAGATACGGCACGAGATACTGTTCTTTGCCCATGCCTTTGGTGATGTCATAAAAGCGCTTCTGGAATGCTTTGTAGGCTTCGATATGGGGCTTGCCCATCTTATCCAGCACATTATTGGAGCAGTGTTCCGGTGCAACTTTAAGCTGTCCGGAGACATGGTACCGCACAAGTTCCCGGAAGAATTCGTCATCCTTATCCAGCAGCAGGTAGTCATAGCGGATGCCGCTGCGGATAAACACGCGCTTGACTTTCGGGATTTCGCGCAGACGGCGCAGCAAATGCAGATAATCCTTATGATCAACCGTCAGATTCTTACAAGGTTCAGGTGCAAGACATTTCCGCCCCTTGCACAGCCCTTTTGTAAGCTGCTTCTGACAGGACGGATGCCGGAAATTCGCTGTCGGGCCGCCGACATCGTGCAGATAGCCCTTGAAATCGGGCAGTGTGGTCAGGTATTTGGCTTCCTCAATCACAGATTCCTCTGAGCGCATTGTCATACGCCGCCCCTGATGCAGCGCGATTGAGCAGAAATTGCAGAAGCCGAAGCAGCCTCGGTTATGGGTGATGGAGAAGCGCACTTCCTTGATTGCCGGAACACCGCCCATTGGCTCATACATCGGGTGATAGGTGCGCATGAACGGCAGCTTGTAGAGGTCGTCGAATTCCTGCTGTGAAAGCGAGGTCGCAGGCGGATTCTGTACAAGCATCCTGCTGCCGTGGCGCTGGATCACGCGCTTGCCGTAGACCTCATCCTGCTGGTCATACTGGATGCGGCAGGCTCTGGCGTATGCTTCCTTGCTTTCCCGTACCTGCTCGAAGGACGGACATTCTGCGCTGCCAAAAGGTGTTTCGGCAGGCGGGCAGAGATAGCAGGTGCCGCGTACATCCCGGATTTCGGAGACCGGTACGCCGTCATTGAGCAGGCCGGCAATTTCCAGCATACTGTGTTCGCCCATGCCGAACATCAGCAGATCTGCTCCGGAGGAGACAAGCACTGATGGATGCACGGCATTCTCCCAGTAATCATAATGGGCAAAGCGCCGGAGCGAGGCTTCGAGTCCGCCAATGAGAATCGGAATGTCATTTCCGTAGATACTGCGCAGTTTTTGGCAATACGCGGTTACAGCGCGATCCGGACGCAGCCAGCCTTTGTTGCCGGGCGAATATGCGTCATCAGAACGGCGCTTTTTTGCGGCAGTATAGTGTGCGACCATGCTGTCAATATTGCCTGCCGAGACCAGAAATGCAAGCCGCGGTGTACCGAATTTCGTGAAATCGGCATCGGAATGCATATCTGGCTGCGCGTTCATCGCAACGGAATATCCCGCGTGTTCGAGAATCCGCGTAATGATTGCAGCGCCAAAAGACGGGTGATCAATGTATGCGTCGCCGTTGATATAGATGAAATCGGGCTGCCCGTTCAGCTCGTCAGGGGTTACGGGGAGAAATCCGTTCACAGGAATCACTCCTTTGGTATGCGTCAGCTTTAATCGACTTTATTGCCGTTCGAGGCAAGACGGAGTTTCCATTCCGTCAGTTCCTGCGGCGACATCAGCACTTTGCGGGGCTTTGCGCCTTCACTCGGCCCGATGATGCCGCGTTCCTCCAGATCGTCTACAATGCGCGCAGCTTTAGCATATCCGAGTTTCAGGCGGCGCTGCAGGGCAGTTGTGGAAAGCTGTCCGGCATCAACAGCCAGTTCTGCGGCTTTGAGAACGAGTGCCTCATCACCGGTGAGTTCACCGAGATCGTCGTCCGAGGAAGATTTATCGCCCTTATTGGAAGGCGTATTCTGTTCAACGGCATCCATAATCGCTGCATCGTAATCGGACGAACCGTTATCCTTGAGGAAGGTTGTAACCAGTTCGACCTCGCGGTCAGAGACAAAGCATCCCTGTACACGTTTCGGCTCGCGCCAGCCGTTCGGATAGAACAGCAGGTCGCCGTTGCCAAGCAGGGTCTCCGCGCCGGAGGTATCGAGAATGATGCGCGAATCCTGTGCGGATTTCACGCTCATGCCGATGCGGCTGGGGACATTCGATTTGATGAGACCGGTAATGACATCGACAGTCGGGCGCTGCGTTGCGATGACAAGGTGAATGCCCGCTGCACGCGCTTTCTGTGCGATGCGGATAACCGCAGTCTCGACTTCCTTGCCCGCTGCCATCATCAGGTCAGCGAACTCGTCAATGATGATGAGAATTTGCGGGAGCTTTTTCAGTTCCGGAGAGCGCGCCGCAACGGCATTATAGCCGCGCAGATCACGCACGCCGTAATCTGCACAAAGTGCGTATCTGCGTTCCATTTCAAGGACAGCCCAGTTCAGTGCGCCCGCAGCCTTCTGCGGATTCGTCACGACAGGTATCAGCAGATGCGGAATGCCGTCATAGGGCTGGAATTCGACGACCTTCGGGTCGATCAGCACCATGCGCACCTCATCCGGCGATGCGTGATAGAGAATGCTCATGATGATCGAATTCGTGCAGACCGATTTACCGGAACCGGTTGTGCCGGCGATGATCATGTGCGGCATCTTGGAGATGTCTCCGAGGATGACATTGCCGTCAATATCTCTGCCGACGGCGAAGGTCAGTTTGCTTTCAGATTTGCGGAAGTCCTCCGAATCGAGGATTTCGCGCAGGGAAACGGTATCTTTGGTATCGTTCGGGACTTCCACGCCCACAGCGGGTTTGCCCGGAATCGGCGCTTCAATACGCACGGACTGTCCGCCGAGATTCAGACCGATGTCATCGGCAAGGGCGGTGATTTTCGAGATTTTAACGCCCGCAGCAGGCTGGATTTCGTAGCGCGTGACAGTCGGGCCTCTGCGAATGCCGACAATGCGCACAGAAACTCCAAAACTAGCAAGCGTATCGACGAGGCGCTTGCCTTTTTCGTTCAGTTCCGCAGTCTTGTCCGCATCATTGGCGGAGTTATCTGCGCGGCGCAGCAGAGAAAGCGGCGGCGCAATATAAGGAATCTCAACGGCTTCCTCGTAGACGCCTGCATCCGGTTCTGCATCTGTGACGGTATTCGGTTCAGTCCACGGGAGACGGTTAAGCTGCCGGCTTTCGTGATCGGCAGCAGCAGCCTGTTCTGCGAGTTCACGCAGGTAATCTGTTTCGCTGCTGTCCATCAGGTTTTGTTCCGCTTTGGATGTACGCGGCTGCGTGGTTTCCGGCGCAAGTTGATTCAGTTCCTGCTTCGGGGTCTCTGACTGCAATTCCAGCGGAACATCTATATTATCGGGCTGCGGTACAGTTGACTGCGCGCCCTGATCGAGGATAAAGGCAACATCTCTCATGTGCTTCTCTTCCTCGCGCGCGATGCGGCGGCGGCTTTTCTGCGGTGCATTTTCGCTCTGTCCGTCAGCGTTATCAGCCGGCGTAAATGCCATATCGCGCAGTTCCATGAGTTTTTTCTTGCTGGAACGGATGAAGCGGGGGATTTCCTCAACGGGGTCTGCGGGTTCATCCTCCGGTTCTTCCTCCTCATCAGCTTCAGCATCGTCGATGTCATCCGGAATATCCTCCGGATCTTCCTCGTCTTCATCGTCGTATTCAGAAGAAAAATCATCCATCAGCCCTTCATAGCTGCGGGTTGCAGAGGAGACAATCGAGTTCCAGATCCAGACAAACGGGCGCGAAATGAGCTGAAGCATTTCCCCGACATTTTTATTCGTCAGGAGCATAAACAGCACAATCAGCAGGACAGCACAAATGATTTTTGCGCCGGTAATGTCAAACAGCTTGATGAGCGGAACTGCGCCGATACCGGCGATGAGTCCGCCTCCGTGCCAGTCTTTGCCGTTTTCAAAGAGGGTTTGACAGGTGGATTTGACGGCATCGAGCATACCGGTTTCCTCATCGGAAACGACCGATTCAGAAATCAGCGGATCACCGAGGAAAATCTGGAACGCAGTCGCGCAGATCAGCATTGCCAGAATGATCCAGAGAGACTTATCCGAGGGCTGTTTCATGGGATCGTGGCTGATGAGCCAGCTTGAATAAATGAGGATTGCCGGAACGAAAAAGACGCTCCAGCCAAAAAGTCCGAGCAGAATATCGTGAATTGCCAGCCATACGCGCGTACCGGGTATCAGCGCAAACAGCAGAATCAGGCACGCGATGCCGAGATAAAGTATCGAGCGGGTCTGATCGCTGACAGGTTTCGGCGCATTGGGATCTTTGGGCTTACGCTTGAAGAAAGAGGGCAGCTCGATAGATTTCCGCGCTGCGGGCGCTTTACTGCCGCGCCTGGCGGGTGCTTTGGCTTTGCCGGAAGAGGGCGCAGTCTTTTTCTTAGCCTTGCTGCCGGCGGATTTCTGTTGCTGTGCCATGCGGTAGTTCCTTTCTGATGTTACGGGGAAATGTCGGATATGCGATGTTTCAGATTATCTTGCTGCGACCAGCCAGTAAATGAATGTGCCGAGTGCCACAAGAAATGTATAGATCGAGAACACGATGAAGTTATCGGAACGGATCAGCCACTTGACCAGTTTGATGGCCAGCACGCCGACAACGGCTGCTACAACGAATCCGACGAGAGAAGCGACAAGATTGACCTCGATTTCACCGTGGGCGAGGTCCAGCAGTTCGACCAGACATCCGCCGAGAATAGCGGGGATACCCAGCACGAAGGAGTAGTTGACTGCGGTTTCCTTTTCGAGACCGGAGAACAGACCGCCGGAGATGGTTGAACCGGAACGGGAAACACCGGGGAACAGCGCTGCGCACTGGAACAGACCAATCACAACGGCATCTTTCACGGTGATGTCACCGGCAGTTTTCTTAGTATTGCGGATGCGGCTTGCAAAGAACAGTTCCACGGATGTAAAGAGGAAGCACAGCGCCAGAATCGGCAACGTTACATTCTCAAAGACATCCTTGACAAGGTAGAACGGCACAAGCAGAACCAGCGAGATGACAAGCATCACGAGCATTCTGCGGTCAGGATTCATCTCTTTCCACTTGAATTTTCCTGTAAAAATATCTTTGACGAGACGGAAAAACTCAAAGAACAGCGCCTTGATCGTACTCCAGAATGCGATGCAGACAGCAACCAGCGTGCCGAGGTGCAAAATCACAAGCAGGAATGTGCCTTCCTCTACGGTCTGTCCGGTAATCGCCTGATAAAGCTTGAGATGACCGGAGCTGGATACGGGCAGAAATTCGGTGAGTCCCTGGATGATCGCCTGAATGATTGCATCAATAATTGACATAGTTAGCCTCCTGAAATTGAAGATTGAGCATAGATATACTCTTATATCATACCACATTTCCCAGATAATGTCAACTCTCCGCTGCGCGCGGTCTGCGGCATAAACTGCCGAAAACTGCGGCATACTGCCTGCAAAGGAGCGTGATGCAAATGGGATATCAGAAAGTTGTGATCCCCGGACTGGATACCTCCAGACTGGAAGTTCTCACAGAAGAACAGAAAATGGATCTGCTGCGGGAGATGCAGGCGACCGGCAGTGAGGCTGCGCGTGAAAAGCTGATACTGGGCAATCTGCGGCTTGTGCTGAGCGTCATTCAGCGGTTTACGGGCAGGGGAGAGGAGATTGACGATCTGTTTCAGATTGGTGTGATCGGGCTGATGAAAGCAATCGGCAATTTTGATGTATCACGCGGGGTTTGCTTCTCCACATATTGTGTACCGATGATTGCGGGTGAACTGCGGCGGCATCTGCGGGATCATCATGCGGTGCGCGTAAGCCGTTCACTGCGGGATCTCGCATACCGCGCAATGCAGGCAAAGGAACAGCTCACGGCAGAACTGAGCCGTGAGCCGAATGTCCGGCAGATCGCAGAACGTCTGGATGTGCCGTGTGCGGATGTGGTTGCAGCACTGGAAAGCATCAGTGATCCGGTATCGCTGTATGAGCCGATTTATTCGGATTCAGGCGACCCGCTGTATCTAATCGACCAGATCAGTGATCCTGCAAGTGCAGAGAATGCCTGGATGAGTGAACTTGCCCTGAAAGATGCGCTGGCATCACTGAGTGAACGGGAAAAAAACATCCTCCGCAGGCGCTTTTGGGACGGAAAAACACAGGTAGAGGTCGCATCTGAAATCGGAATCTCACAGGCACAGGTTTCGCGGCTGGAGAAGGGTGCAATCGCGAAAATCAAGGAACAGCTTTGATTTAAGAATCCGCAGACTCGAATGCCACAAAATGCAAATCGCCCGCAGTAAGATCAGGCTTGCCGTTGAACAATTCTGTAAGACGTGCTTCAAGTGCCGGAAAACAGTCTGCGGGAATATCAAAACGCAAGGTTACGCGGTCGGCAAATTCGCTTCCGGAATCCTTGATGCCGTATTCCGGGAGCAGAAAGCTGAGTTTGCCGTACATGGAATAATCTGTACGCAGCTCAACCGGAACAGCCTCGCAAAAATGCAGCTTCTCCGCCGCTTTTACAGATTCGGCGGCAGCGGCGGAATAGGCTCTCGTCAGACCGGGTGCGCCGAGCAGTACGCCGCCGAAATAGCGCGTCACCACGCAGCAGACATCGCTGAGACCGGCTTTTTGCAGCACGGTAAGCACAGGGATTCCGCCTGTTCCCTGCGGTTCGCCGTCATCGGAATAGCGAGTCTCACCGGACCGGAGAATGTACGCCCAGACATTGTGACGTGCCTTGTGATGTTTCGCCTTCACAGCGTCGATATGTGCGGTGCAGTCTGCGACCGTCACCGCCGGCACAAGCTGGGCAATGAATTCAGAGCGTTTTTCAGTGATGCTGCCCTCGCAGGCAGCGGAAATGGTAGTATATTCGTTCATGCAGTTCTCCAAAAATACAGTATGATGTACGGTCAGCGCACCATGCCGATCATGGCTTTGTAGTCGGCATCGGCGGGGGCGATGCTCCGCAGGGCGAGTCCGTAAACGGAGGTTGCGCGCGCTTCCAGATCAGAGCATTGCTTGCAGACACCGCCCAGTTCTGCGAGTTTTGAGAGGGAAGTCGCATAGGGGAGGGTTGTGCCTGCTTCTTTCGCAGCATTCAGAATGTCTCTGCCGCGCTCATTCAGTGCAAGAATTCTGCCATAGGGCGGGGGATTTTCCGAATCTTCCGGTCTGATGCCGATGAGCAGATCCAGCAGAATGCGCCGGATGCGTGCCATCGGGTAGCGCTTGCTCTTGATCGACATGAGCATGGATTCCAGCGAGGTCTCATTGCGTGCGGAGAGAATCTTGTTTTCAAGGCCCTGCCCGACCTCCGGCAGCGCCGCTATTTCTTCCGGCGATGCGGAACGAAGTTTATAGAGCAGGATGCGTTCAAGGTAATCAAAATGCGCTGTCAGACCGGTTGCGGCGCAGGCAGCGAGCATATCCGAGGAAGCGTCCGGTACAAGCTCATCGAAATCGGCGCTGTGATCCTCCATGAGCTGCCGGATCAGCGACGCACTCGCAATGTTGTCGACTGTGTAGCTGCTGTCATGTTCCGTCTGCCTTTTGACCGTGAACGGCTGAATTTTCAGATTCACCGCGATCATTGCCTTGAGATACTCTATCGCAAGGGTATTGTTTGGGGAATTGAACAGCATACCGATTTCATCACCGAAATTCTGCCGTATGAGGATTTGCAGGGCTTTCGGATAGGAATTGCCGCGCTTCATCAGGTCTTCAAGCTGCGGCATTTTCGCACAGGCGTATGTTGCCTTTGCAGCCTCAGAAAGCAATCCGAGGTCGCCGCACTCCGAGCCGAAGCTCAGTTCTTCTACACAGCCAAGCCCCTTGAGCAGATACATCGCGCCTTTCGCGTATGTTTCAGCAGCGCTGAGGCAGTACGCGACAGGGAGTTCAATGACCAGATCGCATCCGCAGCGGACGGCTGTTTTTGCGCGCTCGAATTTATTGATAATCGCAACATCACCGCGCTGAACGAAGTTGCCGCTCATGATCGCAACAATATGCGTTGCGCCGTGACGTCTTGTTTGTTCGATATGGTAGAGATGACCGTTGTGGAATGGATTGTATTCACATATTATACCGCTGATTTTCATGGATAAACAGCCTCCTTGTGCCAAGTGCGTCTACGAGATGATGTCTGTTTAATCAGTGAGCGATGCACCAATGATTACATACCGCTGCATGAGCGGATCATAGATACTCCAGAGCGCCGTGCCCCACCATTCGTTTCCCTGATCGAAATAGTTGGTGAAATCGCCGCTCCAGCTCATAATTTGCAGGGGATCTTTTTTCAGAGGAATCGGAAACAGTGCTGCATTGAGCAGATAGAAATCCGTTTTATTGTAGGGTACACCGTAGGGCGGATCGAAAAATGCAGCCCAATAGCACATTTCACCCGGCGCCGGCGTTTCCCGCACGCCGCCTTCGCGGAGAATTGTGCCGTTTTCGGCAAAGAAGCGCTCCGGATCAACGGGTTTCCCTTGCATTTTTGCGGGATCTGCGGTGATGGGCGGAAATACAAGCAGATTTCCGATGCGCGAACGCCGGTTCATCAGACGCAGCGCTGTCAGGACGGCTTCCTTGTGACCTGCTTCCCCCGCAGGGGATTCTTCTGCACTCAGCAGCATATAATCAAGCTGAAGTTCCGGAAACCGCTGATCCAGCATCTCATAAACAGGATCGTCAGTCAGTTCTCTCACAGACTTTTCCTCCTTATCTTGCGGAAATTTTCGTTTACCTCTTGAAACTTGGGCGAGAATCGTGTATAATAGGTAAGGATTGTCTGCCCTCAGATTGGTTTGACATCTTATATTGTACATTTTTATCTGAAAGGAAGTATTTTTTATGTTGATTTTAGTCGTCAACGCAGGTAGCTCCTCCCTCAAGTATCAGCTCATCAATATGGATGATGAGTCCGTTCTCGCAAAGGGTAACTGCGACCGCATCGGCATCGACGGTCATGTTTCGCACAAGACCGCTGACGGCAGATGTGTTGATATGGACGTCAACTTCCCGACGCATACTGAGGCGTTTGAGAAGCTCGTTGAGGTGCTTACGACCGGCGATGCAGCCGTCATCAAGAGCATGGATGAGATCTCTGCTGTCGGCCACCGTATCGTTCAGGGTGCTGAGGTTTTTGACCGTCCCTGCCTCGTGACGCCGGAAATTATTGACAAGATCGACGAGCTGAGAGAGCTTGCGCCTGTTCATAACCATGCACACGCTCTTGCACTCCGTGCCTGCACCGCTGTCATCCCGAAGACCACGCCGCAGGTCGTTGTCTTCGATACCGCTTTCCACCAGACAATGCCCCCGAAGGCATATATGTTTGCTCTGCCCTATGAGGACTATGAGAAGTATCATGTCCGCAAGTACGGCTTCCACGGCACTTCTCACCGTTTTGTTTCCGCTGCACTCGCAGAGGCGATGGGCAAGGACATCAAGGATCTGAAAATCGTTTCCTGCCACCTCGGCAACGGTTCTTCGATCACCGCAGTTGAAGGCGGCAAGTGCATCGACACCTCGATGGGCTTCACCCCGCTCGACGGCATCCTGATGGGTACGCGCTGCGGCGCTGTTGATCCGTCTGCGGTCACGTTTGTTGCTGACAAGCACGGCTTTACGCCCGATGAGATGAGCCAGTACATGAACAAGAAGTCCGGCTTCCTCGGCGTTTCGGGCATCTCCTCCGACAACCGCGACATCACTGCCGCTGCGGAGAAGGGCGACAAGCGCGCAATCCTCGCAAGCGAGATGCTCGCATATCAGATCCAGCGCTACATCGGCGCATACACCGCTGCAATGAACGGTGTCGATGCGGTTCTGTTCACGGGCGGTATCGGTGAGAACTCGTGGGAAGTTCGTGAGCGCGTCTGCGAGAACATGGAGTTCTTCGGCATCAAGATTGACAAAGAGCTGAACAAGACCACTCGCGGCAAGCTTCAGAAGATCTCTGCGCCGGATGCAAAGACGGAAGTCTGGGTCGTTCCGACGAATGAGGAGCTGCTGATTGCACGCGATACGCTCGCACTGATTTCCAAGTAACTCTATTATAACACTTTACGTGCAAAAAACGCAAGGCGTTTTGGTCTGAACTTTTGCACAAAAATCAAAGCCGATATTCGGCAGATAGAACAAAGAACAAGAAGGGAGGCGGATTCCGTGCTGAAATTTGCAGACAAATTTGCAGATAAATTCAAGGATAAGTTCACAGATGCGATCCAGAGCTTTTTCTCTCCGGTTTACGAGGAGGATGAGGACGAGGTTTTCGAGCTGCCGCTGGACGAAAGCGGAAAGCTGATCCGCCCGATGGGAACGGTGCGCCGTGTGGAACACCGTTTCCGCACTGTCCGGAACAATACGGTCATTTCGCCGGACCGGCTGGAACTTGATGATGAGGCACGCGCACTGCTGGAAATCGCGAAAGCGGTTCGGGATAAGGCGTACTGCCGCTATTCCGGCTTTGCGGTCGGGGCGGCACTGGTCGCAGGTTCAGGACAGGTCTATCTCGGCGTGAATATGGAGAATGCTTCTTATCCGGCGGGACTCTGTGCAGAACGTGCTGCCTTCGCCTCTGCAATTTCAGCAGGGGAAAGGGAGTTTACTGCAATCGCAATCTGCGGCGGCAATGAGGATGAACCCTGTTATCCCTGCGGTATCTGCCGGCAGGTTCTTGCAGAGTTCTGCGGACCGGATTTTCCGGTCATCCTGTCTGACGGAATCTATCCGCTTGGCGGATTGCTTCCGCACGCCTTTCAGCTATAATCAGGATCGGGGATCGCCGCAAGCGCAGGCTGTCCCCGATTTTAGCGAAAAACACACAAAGAAAAACTGAGACAAATCAAAACGAAAGTGGGCGATCTGAATGCGGAGACTGGCGGCGCTGCTGCTTGCCTGCATAACGGCGTTGCTTTGCTGCACGGGATGCGGCAAGGGCGGCGAGGATGAAAACAAAGGGGCCGGGCATTCCTTTTCGTATACGCTGGTCGGGAATCCGGATACACTTGATCCGCAGCTTGCGGTCAGTGCTTCGGCAAAGACCGTTCTCGCGAATCTCTTTGAGGGGCTGCTGAAGCTGGATGCTGACGGTACGCTGCAAAATGGCGTTGCGGAAAGCTATACGGTGTCAGATGATCAGCTTCACTATTACTTCAAACTCCGCAGCGACTGCTACTGGTATGATGCAAAGGCAAAGGACGGCAAATTCGGGGATGAGGCGAAAAAGGCTGTATCTGCTATGGATTTCGTGTATGCTTTTCAGCGTATTTTTGATCCGGTATATCAGTCTCCCTATCGTGATATGTATGCCTGCCTTGCAAATGCAAAGGAGATCTCCGAAGGGCAGCTTGATCCTTCTATGATCGGGGTTTACGCGCATAAAGAGGATGAACTGGAATTTGAACTGAGTTATCCGAATACCGGCTTTCTGCTCCTGCTGACCGCAACCGCCGCGCTTCCATGCAATGCAGATTACTTTGCAGAGACAGGCGGCAGATACGGTCTGGATGAAGATTCGGTCATCGGAAACGGCAGTTTTGCAATTCAGCGCTGGCTTTATGATCCATACGGCAAATACAATGTCGTGCAGATGGTACGGAATCCGCTGAATCATGCAGTCCGGCGTGTGTATCCGGTTGATCTGAACTTTTTTATTGAAGATCAGGACAGCGATGCAGCGCGCATCTTTACGGAGGGTTCTGCGGATTGCTATGTCAGCACGAACAGCAATCTCATTACGCGGACGGAATACAGTGCAGCCGGTGCGCACAGCATTACACTCGGTCTGATTCCGAATCCGGATTCGCAGTTTGCCGATGCTTCGATGCTTCAGGCACTTTCCCTTTCTCTGGACCGTTCCTCCATTCATCCGGAGGGGGACGACATTATCACAGCAGGCGGCATTATTCCGCCGGCAGCCGATTTGCTGAATAAAAGCTGCCGGGAACTGATCTCGGATGGCGCATACAATACCTTTAACTGGGAGGCTGCCGATCAGGCATATCAGAAGGCGCTGCGGCATCTGCGCGTAAGTGAACCGGATGACGGGCATATTCTCGTTCCTGCCGGTATGATGGATTACACGGCACTCAAAGACATCACAGATCAGTGGGGCGCAATGCTGGGTGTTCATCTGGTCATTGAGGAAGTCACGGAACAGGAATATGATGCGCGGCTTAATGCTAAGGATTATACACTGGCACTTTACACAGTCACAGGTGAATATCACGATGCCGCATCCGTACTGGAAAGCTTCATCTCGGATGATGTGCTGCATTGCAGCGCGGAGAAGAAAGTTCGTAACCTTCTGAAAGAAGCTGCTTCTGCGCCGAATCTGACCGACTGTGTGGAACTCTACCGGCAGGCGGAAACTGCCATCCTTGAGGATAACTGCTTTATTCCGCTGTTTTACAAAAAACGCTATCTGGTTTGCAAACGCGGTGTTTCAGATGTGGTCTTCAATCCGTTCAGCGGACAGGTTACGTTTGATCAGGCTAAATACGACGATTCGGAAACCTAATGCATAGAGAGGATTTGAAAATGCGAGCTGTTACATGGAATGTCAATGGGCTGAGAGCCTGCGAAAAAAAAGGATTTGCGGATTTTTTCTCGCAGATTGATGCAGATTTCTTCTGCATTCAGGAAACGAAAATGCAGGAGGATCAGCTTTCTGCTTTGAAATGGTCTGCGGAAGCTGCGGGCTATCACGCATATTGGAACAGCGCGGAGAAAAAAGGCTATTCCGGCACGGCAGTTTTTGCTAAGCAGGAGCCGCTTGCCGTCACGCGGGAAATGGAGACCGGCGGCGTCGCGAATGAAGGGCGTGTGCTGACGCTGGAATACCCGGAGTTTTTCCTCGTCAATGCCTATGTGCCGAATGTCCGGCGTGATCTTTGCCGCATCCCGCTGCGAATGGAGTGGGAGGATGCCCTCCGCAATCATCTGACTGCGCTGGATGCAAAAAAACCGGTACTGTACTGCGGCGATATGAATGTTGCACATCAGCCCATTGACCTGAAAAATGCGAAATCGAATGAGGGCAATGCGGGTTATACCGCGGAGGAACGCGGCAAGATGACCGAACTGCTTGCTGCCGGTTTTGCAGATGCCTTCCGTGTTCTCTATCCTGACCGCACGGATGCGTATACATGGTGGTCATACATGGGCAGAGCGCGTGAAAAGAACGTCGGCTGGCGGATTGATTACTGGCTGATTTCTGAACGTCTGCGCGAAAAGCTGCATGATGTCATCATTCATGCAGAGATTATGGGCAGCGATCATTGTCCGCTGGAAATGCAGATTGACCTTTGATACATAATCACGCCTCCCTCTGCATAGGATCTGATGAGCCTTGCAGAGGGAGGTCTGTTTTATGGATGCAAAGAAAAGCGTGCTGATACTCGAAAACCGAAGTCTGCTGACACTCTCCGGCGTGACCGGAATCCGTGCCTTTGATGACCGGACGGTCATGCTGTATACTGTAATAGGGGAGCTTTCCGTGATGGGAAAAGCTTTGATTCTGGATCAGCTCAGCACATCGGCAGGGGAAATACGGGTGGAAGGAGACATCATGGCGCTGCGCTACGGAGACCGTGACCGTACCGGCGCTGACGGCATGATCGGGAGGCTGCTGCGATGAACGGTCTGCCGGAACATGATTTTACTGTATGGACTGAATGGATGCGTTTGCTTGGCAGCTTTGCAGTTGGATTGCCTGCGGGTATTCTGCTGGACGGATTTCGCTTTCTGCGGTCACTGCTGCCGCATCATGCATCGGTTGTGTTTTTGGAGGACTTTCTGTATGCACTTGCCTTTTCTCTGATGGTGCAGCTTTATGCATCCGGTTTCTGCGGCGATGTGCTGCGCTGGTATCAGATTGCCGGTGCGGGAATCGGTCTTGCGGTCTATCTGCTGACGATCGGGCGGCTCACAGGCAGTCTGCTGAAGCGGCTGCGAGGTGTACGGACTGCAATCGGGCGCTTTTTCCATGAAATACTATGCGTGATTCAGCAGAAAATCCGCTTTGTTTTTGTCGGGATTCCCAAAAATCAGGATTCAGACGGGAATTTGCAGTAATCCCCTTGACGGATTGCATTCCGCGGAGTATAATAGATAGGTACACTTGTCATCATTGTGTGATACAGACAGATAAGGAGAGAGAAATACCGTGGAGCGGAACAAAGGAACGCGCAAGACCGTCGCGAAACAGCGCAGACGGGCGATCTTTGACTGGATTATCACGAAACTGGTCGTTGTGATCCTGCTGATTGCCTGTATCATCTCTTTTGTCTCGACGCAGGCGACGCTCATGGAAAAGCGTCAGGAGGCGGCGGAACTCGATGTGCTGATCGAGCAGGCGAAAGATGAAAAAATGGAACTCGAAAAATTTGTAGATGCAAATGATCTTGAGGGCTATATGGAAAAGGCTGCGATTGAGGAGTACAATTATGCGTACCCCAATGAACGCCGTTTCTATGATACTTCAAGAAACTGATCGGAGGAAAGGCAGTCTATGCAACTGGAAATCGGACAGATATACGAAGGGTGCGTCAAGAGTATTACCAATTATGGCGCATTTGTGGAGGTCACGGGTGAGGGCGAGCCGAAGAATGTCACCGGTATGGTACATATCTCGGAGGTCGCGGATACCTTTGTGCGCGATATTCATGATGTGCTGCATGAGGGGGATACCGTTCGCGTGAAGGTCATCGGCGTGAACCCGCAGGGCAAGCTCAGTATGTCGATCAAACAGGCATCCGCAAATGAAAATGCATCTGCACAGTCCCCCCGCAAAAAGCGGGATGCATCCAAGCCGCGTGTCTATGAACCGAAGCGTTCTGTGCCGCAGTCTGAGATGAGCTTTGAGGATAAACTGTTGCACTTTAAGCAGGCGAGCGAAGAAAAAATCTGCGATCTGCGCCGCGGAAGTGAACGCAGAGGCGGTTCCCGCAGCAGACGTTCCTGATCGAAAAAACAAAACCGGAAGCAGGGGAGAACCTGTTTCCGGTTTTTTTGCAGGATTTCTGCTCGAATTTTCGTCACAGTTACCGCATTAAATATGTAATCATACAAAAATATCGTAACGAACTGATTTTACTTGAATTGAAACGGTTTTCGCTGTATAATAGGTAGGCATTCAAATGATTACGGAGATGAAGAAATTGGAAGAAACAAGCATGAAGCCGACCACTGAGAAGCTGAAACCGAAGCTCTTTTCGGTCATGAAAACCTACTCGAAAGCGCAGTTTATCAAGGATCTGGTCGCCGGTGTGATCGTCGCGATCATCGCGCTGCCGCTTTCCATTGCGCTGGCACTTGCCTCTGGTGTGCGGCCGGAACAAGGTCTTTATACGGCAATCGTCGCGGGATTTCTGGTCTCGTTCTTTGGCGGAAGCCGTGTTCAGATTGCCGGCCCGACTGCCGCATTTGCAACCATTGTGGCAGGCATTGTCGCAACCGACGGCATGGACGGTCTGATTCTCTCGACTGTAATGGCAGGTATTCTGCTCATTGTCATGGGATTCTGCCGGTTCGGCAAGCTGCTGAAGTATATACCCGGAACGATTACTGCCGGTTTTACCTTCGGCATCGCCGTGACCATCGTAATCGGTCAGATCAAGGATTTCCTCGGCCTCACATTCCAGAATTCGCCTATTGAGACGGTTGATAAGATTGCGGAGATCTTCCGCTGTCTCAGTTCAATCAACTTCTCAGCGCTGCTGGTTGGCCTGATTTCTCTGGCTGTGCTGATTTTCTGGCCAAAAAAACTGGAGAAGATTCCGGCATCCCTGATTGCGGTTGTTCTCTGTTCGGCGCTTGTCAAGCTGACCGGACTGGAAGTCAACACCATCGGTGATCTTTACACGATTTCCAATGCGCCCCCTAAATTCACGCTGCCGAATGTCACTTTCGCCGGCATCCGTGCCATGCTGCCGAATGCCTTCACAATTGCGATTCTGGCTGCTGTTGAATCGCTGCTTTCCTGCGTCGTTTCAGACGGTATGATCGGTTCAAAGCATCGTTCCAACATGGAACTGATTGGTCAGGGCATTGCCAATATCGGCTCTGCACTGTTCGGCGGCATTCCTGCAACGGGTGCAATTGCACGTACCGCCGCAAACGTCAAAAACGGCGGCAGAACGCCGGTTGCAGGCATGGTGCATTCGATTGTGGTGCTTGGCATTCTGGTCATTCTCATGCCGTATGCCTCGCTGATTCCGATGCCCACCATTGCCGCAATTCTGTTCATCGTTGCGTACAATATGTGCGGCTGGAAGAATATCCGTACCATGCTGAAAACCGATCCCAAGAGCGATATTGCCGTCCTCGTTGCTACGATTGTACTGACGGTTGTGTTCGATCTTGTTGTTGCAATCGGTGCAGGTCTCGTGCTGACTGCGTTGCTGTTTATCAAGCGTATGGCAGATGTCACGGAAGCCCACGCATGGGTCGATGCCGATGACGAGGAGACCGATCCGGACAATATCCTCCGCAAGAAGATTCCGGCAAGAACCAGAGTCTACGAAATCAACGGCCCGATGTTCTTTGCCGCATCCGAGAAATTCAAGTATATGCTGGATGATCATGATATTGATGTTCTGGTTGTACGGATGCGGAACGTACCGGCAATCGACGCTGCCGGCGTGGAAACACTCTTTGACATTGTCAAGAACTGCGCGAAAAACCGTGTGCGTGTCGTATTCTCTCACGTCAATGAACAGCCGATGCACGCTATGGAAAAGGCTGGTCTGAAAAAAGCGGTGGGTGAGGAGAATTTCTGCTCGCACATCGACACTGCATTGCTGCGTGCCGAGGAAATCGAAAACGAGATCCGCAGCGCATCCAAATAAATCAAACTCCCGCAGTCGGATACGTACCGGCTGCGGGAGTTTATATTTGTGAAAGAGTATGACAGTTTCGCCGTTGCTTGGCTCCATCGTGATCTCATACAGGTCGTATGTTTGCTGGAGCTGCATGACCCAGCCGGTCAGTTTCGTGATTTTTGCATCGTCAAGCTGCTCCTGCAGGAAATTGACCGTGACAGAGACCGTACCGTTCCCCGCTGCCATCATCAACAGGACGTCTGAATAAAAATCGCCGGCAGCCGCAAGCTCTGAGAGCCTGAGCATTCCGCTGTATGATTTCCTGAATACCCGGTAAGATCCAGATCCGGATCATAATGGAAATCGCCGCGCTCCGGCAGATAAAACTGTGAACCGATCACCCGTTCCTGCGAAACAACAAGCTCCTGATCTGTTGTTTCCGTTGCATTGCCTTTTAATAAAGCGGTGCAGGCAGCGCACCGGTTTCTGCGGCGGCACGGATGATTGCATCCTCCTCATCAAGGTGCATGAGATACACCGTGATGCCATCTTCATGCAGCGCTTTCAGCACCGGCAGGAGCGCATCTATATGCAGATGCACATTGCTATGATAGTACGATGCTTCCGTGTACAGCACCGCGCCCGATTTCAGCAGCGGCAAGAACGGTTTCAGCGTTGCAGAATCACCTGTAAATATGACCGTTTCCCCGTCGATGCAGAGATGATAGCCGTAACAGTGTCCGGCAAGCTGCGGCGCGTGTTCAGTCGGAATTGCGCCGCGCAGCCACGGTTCTGTGACCACATCTGCGGTGGTGAGCGTATAGGCGGAAGGTTCACAGCCGTCCATACGGTCGATGAGATACAACAAATCCGCTGCAACGGCTGCATCCGGTGCAATGACTCTAACCGGAATATGCAGCACGTAATATGCAAAATGAATCAGCATCGGAATGCCGCCGACATGATCGCTGTGCGTGTGCGTGACGAGAATTTGTATGCAGCGGACATTCTCCAACAGTTCCGGAGTGTGCCGCAGCCGGTGAAATGCCGTCATGCCGCAGTCAATCAGAATCAGATCGCCGCCCGTGCGGAAGAATGCGCAGTTCTGTTCATCGGCAAATGCAGACCCGCGCCCAAGAAATTGCAGCATACTGCGCTCCTTTCTGCGTCAGATGATCTTGACAGACCATTCTTCAATGTTCCAGATCCGGTCAACGACATCCGTGTAGAATTCCGGTTCATGGCTGACCAGCAGTACGGTTCCTTTGTAATCACGGATGGCTTGTTTCAGTGAATCCTTCGCGTCCACATCCAGATGATTGGTCGGTTCGTCCAGCACCAGCAGATTAACCTCCCGCAGCATAATGCGGCACAGGCGGACTTTCGCATTTTCGCCTCCGGACAACACTTTCATCTGCGATGTGATATGCTCGGTTGTCAGACCGCACTGTGCCAGTGCAGCGCGTACTTCAGCATTTGTCATCGAGGGGAATTCCGCCCAGATGACATCCAGCGGGGTCTGGTCTGTGCTTTCTTCTTCCTGCTCGAAATAGCCCGCTTCAACAAACTGGTCATGCTCCACTGTACCGGAGACCGGCGGAATCCGTTTCAGCAGCGTTTTCAGCAAGGTGGATTTGCCGATGCCGTTTACACCGCGGATTGCAATTTTCTGTCCCTGTTCCACCTGCACATCAACCGGCCTGGTCAGCGGTTCATCGTATCCAAGCACCAGATCTTTGCAGTCAATGACGATTCTGCCGGGGGTACGTGCCTTGCGGAAGGAGAAGGTCGGCTTGGGTTTCTCGCGCATAAGCGTGATCTTATCCATTTTATCAAGCTTCTTCTGTCGGGAACGCGCCATATTGGTCGTGGCGACACGCGCCTTGTTCTTGGCAATGAACGTCTCCAGCTCCGCGATTTCCTTTTGCTGCTTCTCATACGCCTGTTCTGTCTGACGCTTTTGCAGTTCATACATCCGCAGGAAATTATCGTAATCGCCGGTATAGCGCGTCATGACCGCATTCTCGACATGGTAGACCACGTTGATGACGCTGTTCAGGAACGGCACATCATGCGATACAAGAATAAACGCATTTTCGTAATTTTGCAGGAACTGCGTCAGCCATGCAATGTGGTTTTCATCGAGGAAATTGGTCGGCTCATCGAGTATGAGGATCATGGGGTTTTCCAGCAGGACTTTGGCAAGCAGCACCTTTGCGCGCTGTCCGCCCGATAGCTCCGCTACATCGCGCTCCAGACCGATTTCATTCAGTCCCAGACCGTTTGCATATTCCGAGATCTTCGCGTCAATCGTATAATATCCGCTGTAATCGAGGATGCTTTGAATTTCACCGACATCCTCCATCAGCGCATTCATTTCCTCCTCAGAACATTCCGACATTTTATCGTACATCCCGATCATTTCCGCTTCCAGCGCGGAGAGATGGTCGAACGCCTCGCGCAGTACATCGCGGATGGTTTTCCCCTTTTCGAGCGTGCTGTACTGATCCAGATAACCGGTTGTGATGTGGCGGCACCATTCCACTTTGCCCTCATCCGGCATGAGCTTGCCGGTGATGATATTGAGAAATGTGGATTTGCCTTCGCCGTTTGCGCCCACCAGACCAACGTGTTCGCCTTTCAGCAACCGGAAGGAGGCGTCATTCAGGATTTGCCGCGCACCAAACCCGTGCGTGACGTGTTCAACATTCAAAATACTCATATTGCATTCTCCGTTACATTGATTTTCATAATATTATAACATGAATCAGACAGAAATGCAAGTATTTACGCTGCTCCGATGTAATTTGCAAAAAAAAAATTGTCTGAAGTATTGACAAGTAGTATACAATGTGATATAATGTATATACCAGGCATATACATTCAACTCATAAATACAATTAGAATCAGGAGGATCACAATGATGAAACAGGTTTTCAGACGGGCAGCTGCGTTATTGAGTACGGCTTCTTTGCTGCTGACGGCAGTTCCGGTGCAGGCATCTGCTGAGACGGCGGATAAAACTCCCGGCGGTGTTGCGTTCAGCGATTTGCAGACGCAGATCGAGAGTAAGGCAGAAGGCAAACCCTATGCAGCGTATGCGGCAGGCGTTTTTCATGGCGATGAGACGGTATTTACCGGCTATTACGGTGAAACGAATATCGAAAACCACATCGCGGCAAGTGAGGACTCCGCATTTGAGTGGGGGAGTATCTCCAAACTGCTGACATGGGTCAGTGTGCTTCAGCTTGAGGAACAGGGCAAGATCGACCTGAGTGCTGACATCCGCGGCTATCTGCCGGAGGGATATTTGCAGCATCTGCGCTATGATGACCCGATCACGATGATGAATCTCATGAACCATACCGGCGGCTGGTGTGAATCCGTGTGGCAGCTCTTCACAGATAACAAAAACAATCTCAGAGAGCTTGGCGCAGTGCTGCAAGGCATTGAACCTGCTCAGATGTTCCGTCCGGGCGAGGTGCAGTCCTATTCCAATTACGGTGCGACGCTTGCAGCGTACATTGTGGAGCGCATGAGCGGGGAATCCTATGTCGATTATGTGCACCACAATATTCTGGAGCCGCTTGGTATGGAACACACTGCTGTTGCGGCGGATTACAGCGATAACACATGGGTGCAGCAGCGTCACGCAGAGCTCAGGGGCTACATTGCCGCCGCGAAAAACAAGGAAGGAACGGAATTCGATGTCATCCCGAATGAGAAAGGGGAGCTGTTTGTCATTCCGTATGCGTGCGGCGGTGTTTGCGGCAAACTCACAGATCTGATGCGGTTCGGTCAGGCGCTTGTAGATCCCGCAGCGCCGCTGTTTGCAGATCCGAAAACGCAGGAAAAGATCTTCCGCGGCAGTATGTTCCACGCAGACGGCGAAACGGTGCTTTGCTGCTATGGCTTTTTCCCGAATCCTTGCAGCGTTCAGACCTACTTCCACAACGGTCAGACCGAAAACAGCTATGCGCTTCTGCAATTTGATCCGGTGTCCCGCGTGGGCGGCGTGTTTATGACCAATACAATCGCTGCGTCTGCTATTTCGGAAGATATGATAGAGCTGCTGTTCGGAAAAATGAACGCGGATCAGCTTGCGGCGGGGGAGACCTCCGCGACGGTTGATCCCACCGGATTCTACAACGTCTCCCGTAATGTACTTGCCGGTATTGCAAAGTTTTACGGTTCTCTGACTGCTGTGCCGATTATCAAATCAGGTGATAATACCTATACTTCCGCCGTTGCAAATTTCAAGCTGATCGGCAAGGATCTCTATCTGCTCACGGATCCGGCAACGAGTGAACCGCAGGGAGTTGCTTCTGTCCATCTGACCTCAGATGGCAAAAAGGTCTTCCAGATGACCTCACAGGCTTTCGTGCAGGATGATCTGGCTGTTGTGAAAATGTTTGCAGTCCTTGCGCTGGCCGTGATTTGTGCAGTTTCGCTCATGCTTCTGATCATCAATCTGTTCAAGCGGATGCTCAAAAAGCACAGCAAATATACCGGTTCGGGCTGGGTGATGTTTGCACAGTTCATGAAGGGTTTACTGCTTCTGGCGGCGATCTTTGTGCTGCTTTCTGCGCAGCATGGCATCTCGAATGTCCGTGCAATCATATTTGCGGCAGTCAGCGCCATCTGCGCGCTTGTCTGTGCGATTACAGTTTGTTCTGACTGCAAGGCAATGTGCTCGAAAAATCCGGACAAGGCAAAGGCGTGGCGCTACATCTTCAATATCCTGTTTAATGTGTTCGCTGCGGCAATGGTCGTCTGCTTTGAGATGTACTCCTTCTGGATGTAAGCTGATTGATTCAGAAATTGAATCGGCAAAAAAACCGGCAGATCCCGCAAATGGGGTCTGCCGGAAGTTTTATGCTGCGGTGCGGCAGATCAGAAAGAGGGGGAGATCTGATCAACCGCGCCTTGAAGGGATAACAGAAACTCAGTGAAGCGTATGGCCGTAAATCATGTCGCCCAGACGCAGATCACGTTCCAGCGAAACAGTGGTCGTGTCGCGGTTCAGGCAAACAAGCTCAATGTCGAAAATGCGCGCAAAATCGCGGATTGCACGGTCAGTGACATTGTAGGAAAGCACCGTGTGATGCGCACCGCCTGCAATAATCCAGCACTCCAATCCCTCAAGGAAAGAAGGCTGCGGACGCCACATCGTGCGTGCAACAGGCAGATTCGGCATGGTCTGGAAGGGCTTTTCGCAGGTGACATCCTGCACGATGAGACGCAGTCTGCCGCCGCAGTCGATCAGCGAAATCGCTTTTGCATCGCCTGCCTTGCCCTCAAAAACAAGTCTTGCGGGCGGTTCTTTGCCGCCGATGCCAAGCGGATGTACCTCAATGCGCGGCTTTTCTGCTGCAATCGACGGGCAAACCTCCAGCATATGAGAACCGAGAATCAGCTCATGACCGTAATCGTAAGTGTAATCCTCCATGAATGATGCCTGACCGTCCGGATACATCGCCTTGATGATCGCAGTCATGCCGGCAGTTTTCCAGTCACCCTCCGCGCCGAAGCCGTAGCCCTTTGCCATCAAGTGCTGAGATGCAAGACCCGGAAGCTGCTTCATGCCGTAGAGATCCTGAAATGTGTTGGAGAAAGCGTGTGCGCCCTCGCGAATGAGAATCTTCTCAATCGCGATTTCCTCGCGTGCCTGATAGCGGATTGCTTCGCTGTCAGCTTCGTCGAAGGTATAAAGCGATGCATATTCCTGCATCAGTGCGTCGATTTCAGCTTCCGTCACCTTGTCCATTTCGGCAACCAAATCCCCGACAGCCCATGTATTGACCTGCCAGCCAAGCCGCATCTGGACTTCAACCTTGTCGCCTTCCGTTACTGCGACTTCGCGCATATTATCACCAAAACGGACGATTTTCAGGTTCTGGCTGAACAGTGCGCCGACTGCGGCACGCTGCCACTCTGCAATCTTTTCCTGCACGGCAGCATCCTTCCAGTGGCCTGCCACAACCGAACGCGGCATCCGCATCCGTGCGCCGATGAAACCGTGTTCGCGGTCACCGTGCGCGGACTGATGCAGGTTCATGTAATCCATGTCAATTGCATCGTTCGGGATGGTTTCCAGAAACTGCGTGTGCAGATGCAGCCACGGCTTTTGCAGAAGTGACAGTCCGTTGATCCACATTTTCGAGGGGGAGAAGGTGTGACAGAATGTGATAATGCCCGCGCAGTCATCGTCACGGTTTGCCTGCTTCACAATCTCTGTAATTTCCTCATTTGTCTTTGCAGTCAGTTTATATTCAACCGGAAACGGTGTTTTCAGTCCCGCAACGATCTCCCTGGAATCTGCCTCGACCTGCTTCAGAGTCTCCTCGCCGTAAAGCGACTGAGAACCCGTAATAAACCAGAATTTCATTTAAATCACCTTCCTAAAAATCATTCGCCTGCGGCTGCACGTTCTGCTGCAAGCCCCTTGCGATATGCTGTCATGTATTTCTCCAGACCGTCAATATCTTCCTTACGCGGAGAGACCGATACACCGGTTTTGCCCGCAAATACTCGATTTTGAAGGAAATCTGCGAGCGATTGGCTGCGGTCTTCGCGGGTCATGAACGCTGTAAGCAGCGCAATGCCCCATGCACCGCCTTCACCGGCAGATTCCATCAGCACGACATCAGCGCCAAGTGCCGCTGCAAGAAACGGCTGACTTGCCGTCGGCGTCTTGAACAATCCGCCGTGTGCGCAGATCCGGCTGATCAGAACACGTTCCTCCTGTGTGAGGATGTCCATACCGATTTTCAGCGTTGCAAAACAGGCGTATACCTGACTGCGCATCAGATTGCGTATGTTCAGTTTCGCATCTGCGGGGCGCATCAGAAGCGGTACGCCATTGCGGACACCTGTGATCTGCTCACCGGCAATGTAATTGTAGCTCAGAATACCGCCGCAGTCGGGATCGCCCTCCGCCGCAAGCTGATACAGCAGATCATAGAGCTGCGGTTTCGGAACTTCACCGCCGCAAGCCTGCAAAAATCCGCTGAACATTGCGACCCATGCATCCAAATCGGACGAGCAGTTATTGCAGTGAACCATTGCAGTCGGATAGCCGTCCGGCGTGGTCACAATGTCGATCTCACGATAGACCGCAGAAAGATTTCGCTCCAGCACTGTCATTGCAAAAATGGACGTACCTGCTGATACGTTACCAGTTCCGGGACGGACGCTGTTTGTGGCAGCCATACCTGTCTGCGCATCGCCCTCCGGCGGACAAAGCGGAATGCCGGGCTGAAATACGCCGGTCGGGTCAAGCAGCGCCGCACCTTCCGCAGTCAGTGTACCGGCGGGGCAGCCAGCCGGCACGATTTCCGGCAGAATATCCGTAAGATGCTGCTGAAATGCAGTATCCTTTGTCAGTGTACCGAAAATGCCGATCATATTCTGATCGTAGCTGCGGGTTTCGGGATTAATCGGGAACATTCCGGATGCATCACCGATGCCCAGCACACGTTTGCCGGTCAGCAGAAAATGCACGTAACCTGCAAGCGTTGTCAGGAAACGGATCTCAGAAACGTGCGCTTCCTGATTGAGAATCGCCTGATACAGATGTGCGATGCTCCATCGCTGCGGGATGTTGAACGAAAACGCTTCCGTAAGAGCATCCGCAGCAGGGCTGGTCGTGGTATTGCGCCATGTCCGGAAGGGGACAAGCAGCTTGTCTGATCCGTCAAATGCGAGATAACCGTGCATCATCGCGGAGATACCAAGTCCTGCCGTGCGGGTCAGTCTGACACCGTAAGTTTGTTCGGTATTCCGCATCAGATCAGCAAAACAAGTCTGCAATCCGGTGATGATGTCATCTGCACTGTATGTCCAGAAGCCGTCCTGGAGCCGGTTCTCCCAATCAAAAACGCCGGATGCAAGCGGTGTGAAATCTGCACCGATGAGAACTGCTTTGATGCGTGTCGAACCGAATTCAATGCCGATATGCGTCTTACCGGCTGAAATATCCTGTGCGTGACTCATGTTCCCTTCGCTCCCTTCATGCTGGCTTCCGCGTTTGCCTTTTTGCGGCGTGCAATGATGATGCTTTGCAGAATCAGGAACAGGCAGAGCATTGCTGCAATTGTGATGCCTGTCCACCATGCCTGATCAAGACCGACCGAGGAAACGATGTTCTGAATCAGTGCAAGCGACATCACGCCGAACAGTGTGCCAATGATATTGCCGACACCGCCTGTAAGCATCGTGCCGCCGATAATAGATGATGCAATCGCATTCATTTCAGCGCCCATTGCGTGGGAAGCAGAGCCGGAACCGACGTGCAGAAAGTAAACAAAACCGCCGATACCTGCAAGGAGTCCGCAGAACAAATGCGAGAGGAACACCGTCCGCCTGACATTGATACCGAGGAGAAGTGCGCTCTGCCGGTTGCCGCCGACTGCATAGAAGTTTCTGCCGGTTTTGCTCCATTTGAGCAGCACAAACAGCAGCGCAACAATCACTAGTGCGACGACCACACCAAGCTCAATATATGCATCTACGTACTCTCCGCGCTTGTTGACAGAACCGAGAAACGGGATCGTAACACGGGTATCCTTGAGTGAAACAAACGACGGATTCTGCACGTTGAACGGATTTGTATTGACAATTGTGGTCATGCCGCGTGCAAAGAACATACCAGCCAGCGTGACAATAAAGGGCTGAATGTCGAGATAAGCGACAAGATAACCCTGTACAACGCCAAAAGCGAGTCCGATGAACAGTGCCAGCAGCAGAGAACCGATCACACTTCCGCCTTTCTGATCGAGAAACACAGCACAGGACATACTGACAAGTGCTGTGACGCCGCCGACGGAAATGTCAATACCGCCGGTGATCATCACGAGGCTCATGCCGCAGGAGAGAATAATCAGCGCCGCATTCGCGTTCATCAGATTGAAAAGTGTCTGCGGCTTGAGAAAGCCTTTTCCGAGAAACATCATCGCGCCGAGATACATCAGAATAAACACGATCACGGTAATCGAGCTGAGAAGATTGGTATCGCTCATATTCTGAATTCTTCTGCGCAAGCCTTTGTTTTGAGACATATTGATCCCTCCGATCCGTAAAAGTTGTTCGGTTTACGCAGATTGCGCCTGCTTTTTTGCAGACATCTTATTGAACAGCAGGCTGATTTTTTCGCGAACGGCAGGTGCGCTCATGACAACCAGAATGATGACAACGACTGCCTTATACGCAGAGAGCGCATCCGACTGCACCTCAAATTTGTAAAGAGTTGTTGTCAGGAACTGGATCACGTATGCACCGAGAATCGACGCACTCATGTTGAATTTGCCGCCGCTGAGCGCATTGCCGCCGAGGGCAACCGCAAGAATGGCATCCATCTCAATATCCTTCGCGATGACGGAGTAATTGATCGTCGAGAGTCGGCTGACTTTAATCAGTGCCGACACAGCAACGCATACACCAAGCAGAACATAGGTCAGGAACTTGATGAATGTCGGATTCAGACCGTTGAGACGGGACGTTTTCTCGTTGATTCCGACAGCTTGTACATACAAGCCGAGGTTCGTGTATTTCAGAACCGCCCATGTGATCACGAAGCAGATGATTGCAATGAAGAACGGTGTCGGAATCGGGACGCCGGGCAGATAACCGCCGAAATAAGAGAAGGAAACATCGCTGACAATCGGCAGCTCATTGTTGTTGATCCAAGCGGCAATCGAACGGCCAGCCGTGAACAGAATCAGTGTAGCGACCATTGGCTGGATCTTGAAAAATGCAACCAGTGAACCGTTAAACGCGCCGCAAAGCATTGCAACCAGGCAGGCAACGAGAAATGCAACAATGATGGGTGCCTGAAGCGTTTCCGGACGGGATTCTGTGCCGCAGAGCACGCGCAGAATCACACTGCCGGCGATTGCAATGGTTGCACCCACACTGATGTCCTGTCCGCCGGATGCAGCGGTTACAAGCGTCATGCCGATGGCAAGAATTGCAAGCTCCGAGCCGTAGTCAATAATGGAAATCAGATAGCCGGATAGCACCGGATTGTTGTCGCTGTTATAGCCGAGCGAGATCTTGAAAAAGCCCGGATCTGCGATCAGATTAAACAGGGTCAGCAACAGCAGAGCTGCCAGCGGAATGACAATCTGATGCCGCATCAGACCGGTAAAAAAGGAGCGGAGCTTACTTTCAGACGGTGTACTCATTCCGCTTCACCTCCTGCGATTGTGTTCATGATGTGCGCCTGCGTGAGCTGATCGCCAGTCAGTTCACCGACCTGTTTACGGTCACGCATGACCAGCAGGCGGGAACAGGTGCGGAGCATCTCATCCGTTTCCGAGGAGATGAACGTCACGCTCATACCCTCCGACGCCAGTTTTAAAACCAGCTTCTGTATGTCGATTTTCGTGCCGACATCAATGCCGCGCGTAGGCTCATCAAGGATCAGGTATTTCGGATGTGTCAGCAGCCAGCGCGCCAGAATGACCTTTTGCTGATTTCCGCCCGAGAGCGACTTGATCGGCGTATCGACCGATGCTGTTTTGATGTCCAGCAGCTTGATGTATTCCTCAGCAAACTGCGTTGCTTTTGCCTTCGAGAACGGTTTGAAGAAACCGGTCAGAACCTGAAGAGCCAGAATAATGTTATCCTTAACGGAAAGATCGCCGACAATGCCGTCCCGTTTACGGTCTTCCGGCAGGTAAGCGATGCCGGCTTTCATGGCCTCAATCGGTTTTGTGATTTTGACCGCTTTTCCGTCCACGCGAACTTGTCCGCTCGTAACATGATCAGCACCGAAAATTGCTCGGACAGATTCGCTTCTGCCTGAACCAAGCAAACCTGTGAAACCATTGACCTCACCCTTGCGGATGTAGAAGTCAAACGGTGCAATTCCCTCAGAGCTGCAAAGCCCTCTCGCCTCATAAACCGGCGAATCATCCTTCTGTGTGTAGACCGGAATGTCATTTTTGATATCCGCCATATCATTGAGTTCCTTGCCAAGCATCTTGGAAACAAGCTTGACGCGCGGCAGTTCTGCGATCGGATATTCACCGACCAATCTGCCGTCCCGCAGCACAGTAATGCGGTCACAGACCTCGTAGACCTGATCCAGAAAATGCGTGACAAAAATAATGCCGACGCCGCGTTCTTTCAGATGCCGCATCAAACCGAACAGCTTCTCGACTTCAGATTCATCCAGTGATGAAGTTGGTTCATCAAGAATCAGAACCTGACAGTCCATATCCACAGCGCGCGCAATTGCGACCATCTGCTGCACCGCGATAGAACAACTTGCAAGCTGCTGTGTCGGGGAAACAGCAATGCCAAGCGAATCTAAAAGTTGTTTGGCTTTCTGGTTCATTTTCTTCCAGTTGACCGTACTTCCTTCGCCGCGAGCGATAAAAATATTCTCCGCAACGGAGAGATTCGGGCAAAGTGAGATTTCCTGATAAACCGTACTGATGCCGGCACGCTGTGCCTGCTGCGGCGAATGAATCTGAACCGCACCGGCATATCTGCCGCGCAGATAGATTTCGCCGCTGTCTTTCGGATAAACGCCGGTCAGAACCTTGATCAGTGTAGATTTTCCAGCGCCGTTTTCGCCCATCAGCGCATGAATTTCGCCCTTTCGCAGCGTAAAATCAACGCCCTGTAAGGCACGTACACCAGGGAAAGATTTGTAAACCCCCCGCATTTCGAGAACAGAATCCTCCTGCATATTCGACCCTCCTTCAATTGGTTGCAAAAAGGCGGGGGACATACAGCAAACTATGTCCACCCGCCCCTGCTAATGCGATGTTACTGGATCAAACAGGAATCAGATGCCGTACTTCTCAACATCTTCAGCCGTGATCGTTGCGGCGTCAAAGCCCTTCTCTTCCATGATAATGGTCTTCTGATCGAGTGTTTCGCCGGCTTCGAGCTTCTTGATGATGTCATTGATGTACGAAGACTGGAACGGGTTGCACTGACCATCGTAGTTCCAGTTCTGCGCCTTCAGCTCTTCAAGCGCCCATTTGTTGCAGTCAAAGCCCATGACGATGACATCCTTGCCGACGCCGTGAGTAATATTTGCCTTATCGAGTGCTGCAACGGCACCCTTTGCCATGTCGTCATTTTCAGCGTAGATTACGTTGAATTTCTTGCCGGAGTCAATGACAGACTGCACAATCTGCTGTGCCTTTTCTGCGCTCCACTCAGCGGTCTGCTGGGTGACAACATTCCAGCCGAGCTCGGTAACTGCTTTGTCAAGCGCGCCGGATCTGCCCTTCTGCGCATCCGAGCCCATGACACCCTGCAGGTGAATAATATTGTAAGAATCGAGGCTCTGTCCCTTCAGCCACTCGACTGCGGTTTCGCCTTCCTTCAACATATCCGAAACAATGGATGCCTCATAGAGGCTTTCGTCGGCGTCGATGGTGCGGTCAAAGAGGATGACTCTGACACCAGCCTTCTGTGCATCCTGAAGCACAGAATCCCAGCCGGCGGTATCTGCCGCAGAGAGCAGCAGGTAGTCAACTTCGTCCTGAATGAACTTCTGCGCATAAGTAATCTGCTCGTCGTTCTTGAGGCTGTATGCAAACTGTGCATCATAGCCGTTTTCCTTCGTGAAGGTAGCCTTCAGGTCGTTGACGTTTGCGGTACGGTAGCCGGACTCATTCGGGTCATTGTTGATGATGCCGACTTTGATGAGGTCTGATTTCGACTCGCCGGTATCAGCAGCGCCGGTATTTGCACTGTTGTTTGCGGCGGTATCTGCGGGGCTGTTTGCAGCCGGTTCATTACCGCAGGAGATCAGGCATGTGCTGCACAGAGCAGCGCCCAGGATCACGGAAATAAGTTTTCTGGTTTTCATAGTAGGTTCACCCTCCTTAATGTTTGCGCTAGCGCTTCCCCCGCTAACTTGTACTTACATTATAAACTTACAGTGCGTACATTTCAACCGGAAATTTTATCCGATTTGTGTATTATTTTATGTTATCAACTCTCTGTATCTTAGAGGCTGACATTTGCGCTGCTTTGAAACTGCCGTGGTGTTTGTCCGGTATATTTCTTGAAAATCTGACTGAAATAACGATAATCGCGGAAGCCGACTTCGTATGCGACTTCGTAGATCAACTTGGACGTACAACACAGCAGTTCCTTGGATTTGTGGATACGAAGCTGGGTCAGGTAATCAGAGAAATTACGGTTCATCTCGCGTTTGAATAATGCACTGAGATACGTCGGGCTCAGTCCGACTGCATCCGCAACAGATGTCAGCGAGAGATCATCCCGCATATAGTTCTGGTCGATGTAATCCTTTGCGTTCTGCACAATCGGATTGCTGTTCTCCGATGCAATGGCAATCCGCCAGAGGATACACTGTTCAATCATGTCATTCAGAAACGAAATTGTCTCGTCAACTGTCTGCAAATGGGCAGCAATCTCATCAATTGTGCCAAACCTCGAAATGAATTTCGCCTTCGGGATGCCGAGTTTATCTGTGAAGCTCTTGGCGACAATGTAAATATCCATGCCGACATAGAGCCGCAGCATCAGAGATTCCAGATTGCGGAACTGGACCTGATCGAGATAGGAATCCAGTACCTCACCGCAGTTTTCGAGCTTTCCGCTTTGCAGCAACCGCTCAATCTGAAGCGTATCGAACCGCCGGATGTCACAGTAATCTTCTGAAACTGGAACCTGCGCCATAGACTGCATCACCGCCTAACAGTTTTTCACCGAATGCACCTCTGGTCTTTCTGTCAAGGATCCGTACAGAATCACGAATGACCAGATCAGGCACAAAAATCACATCCTTCTGCTGTGTATCCGGATCTGTCATCTGGTCGATCAGCATTTTTGCGGCGACTTCGCCCAGAAGCTGATGCGGGTGTCTGACAGTGGTCAGCGGAACATCGCAGATGGTCGAATATTTGGAGTCGTCAATGCCGACAACGGAAAGGCTGTCCGGCACACTGATGTCATGTTCTCTGCAAAAGCGCAGAAGATCGACGGCGAGCTTGTCATTATAGCAGACAACAGCCGTAGAATTGACCAGCAATTCAATGAGCCGCTTCTGCTGATGCTGGAAGATGGCTGAGCGCTCTGACGTCGCAAACCACAGCACATTCTTCTCAGCGGTACGGACATTGTGCGCCAGGCAGCTTCTCATGAAGCCGCCGTAGCGCTTATGTCCCTGAATATCATCGAGTGCAAAGATGCCGGAAATCTGCTTGTGGCCGCAGTCAAAGAGATAATCCGTAACGATCTGACCGGCAGAATCGTCATTCATCGCTGCGTAGGGGAAATCAGCCCATGGATATTTTGCATTGAAGAATACAAGCGGGATATTGTTCCGGCGAATCTCCTGATAGAGATCCATATTCGGATTCGGAAGCGCACTCTTAGAAGGCTCAACAATAAGCCCGTCCACGCCGTTCGAGATCATGGTTTTGAGTGCCTGCGCTTCTTCACAGACCTGATTATGGGTAATGGCAAGCTGCATGGCAATACCGGAGCTGTTCAGCACGGACTCAATGCCAGTGACGATCTGCGGAAAGATATAGTCACTGAAATAGGTCGAGACCACGCCGACGCGCTTCGAGCTTGCGCTGCCGTTTGAGATGCCGTTTTTCACGAAAGTACCGCTGCCGCGCACACGGCAGATGACACCGTCGCTCTCCAGGCACTTGAGCGCCTGCCGCACTGTCTGTCTGCTGACACTGTGAATGGCACACAGTTCCTTCTCAGACAAGAAGCGGTCATTGGGCTGGAGATGTTCCGAAACAATGTAGTTTTTGATCCAATCTACGATAGCGAGATACTTGTAGTCTTCCATAGGATCCTCCTTGAGCTTTTTCAAACATTGATATTAGGCAGATCGGATTTCGATGCTGATATGGGCGATCAGCGAAGATCCAGATCTACAAACTGAACCTGTCCGAACACGGCATTGCCGGTACGGTTGGTCATATCCTTAAGGGTAGAGATAATAGATGCGTCAATTCCTTCACTCTTCTTTGCAACGGCGATCTTGTAATCAGCATTGATCGGGCCGGCAGAGGTTTCGAGAGAAGCAAGCAGGGCAGCGTGTGCCGTATTGACGTTGTTGATGACGGAATTGTAACCGGTCGTATTGTTTTCGACCTGAATCATCACGACAAATTCATCCGAACCGGTACGGTAGACATTGCCGTTCGGGAAGACCTTTTTCAGCGTTTCAACCGTAGCGCGCAGCACCTGATCACCGATGTCATTGCCGTAACGGATATTGATGTCACTGAAATCGCTGATATTCAGCATGACGAAGTAGTAGGGGAATTCCTGATTCGGTTCGAGACGCTCTGCGTCCATCGTAAAGGAAACGCGGTTGCTGACATCCGTGAGAATATCGCGGAACATCGCCGTTTCGAGGGATTCCTTTGTCTTTTCGTTGCGCAGGATCTGCGTAGAGAGCTTTTCGACAATCTGTTCCTGCTTCTTATTGATGAGATGGAACATCACAACGAGGCCGAACATCAGCAGACCGATTATTGCGAAGAACACACGCATACTGATAGAGAGGCGGTAGATTTCCGATTTTGCAGCATCCAGCATCAGAATCCAGCCGTATTCTTTCATGTATGTGTAGGTTGAGATGTACTTGTCGTCATCATACTTGTACTCAAAATTACCGGAGTAATTCTTCGGATCTTTGCCGATTTCCTCGCAAAGTGTCAGGATTTCGGGCTGCTGGGTAACAGTCGAGACAAGAGATTTGTCAGGATTGAAGATGTACTTGTTATCTGCAGTATTGACCATGCTGTAGAATGAGGTGTCAATGCCGCGGATCTGAAGCTTATTCAGCGTATTGATGAGACCGTCGGTGTACAAACCGAGACCGACCAGACCGATCGGCTCATTGTTGTCATCCATAACAGCCATATACATCGAGACGATCTGCTTGCCGGAAGCAGGGGAGACGATGATACCGGTATCGTAGACACCGGGACTTGCTGCCAGCATTGCATCATGAAGCTGTTTCAGAGGGCCTTCTTCCTTGCGGGTGATGATACCGACAACGCTCTTGTCCGTATGTGCAAGAACATGGGTATTCCACTCACTGACATAGATACCTTCCAGGTCCGGAATGTCTCCGGAAAATTTTTCAGTATACTTTTGCGCCGCAGTTTTTGCAGCGGGATCTTTCGGATTCAGCAGCACATCTGTAATCTGACCTGCACGCGCATAGGCGCTCAGGGTTTTCTCAGCGTTCTCAATGTAGCTTTCGATGATGTGCGCACGTTCTTCAGTAATCGTAGCCATATGATCAAGGGAGCTTTGCCGTGTTCTGCTGCTGACGATTTTCGTAATCAGCAAAGTCAGGAGCAGCATGACCACCAACTCAATGATCAGCGCGATGTTTACGGTTGACATCTTTTTCTTTTTCTTGCTCATTTCCGTAATTCCTTTCCATATACTTCCTTTTTCGTTTCAGGCATTCGGTTATTTCTTACCGAACAGACCGCCGAACAATTTCTTTACGCTGAAGGATTCCTCCTCCTCTTCTGGTTCGGCAGGGGCAATCTCATCCGCAGCATTCAGCAGCGAATTGACGCGGTCACGCAGATAATCTGCGCTGCTGGCTTTCGGAACTGCGGGGGCAGGATGCGCAGCATCCTCAGATCCTGCCGAACCGGACACTTTCGGCAGATTGCCCTGTAACTCCGAAAACTGACTGAGCTGCGAGATTGCAACGGCACGGTCGTGCATGAGAATCTCACATTTCTCGTTTTCCTTGTTCAGCGCCAGGATACATCGCAGGCAGTGATCACACGGCAGCAGAGGTGTACCGTCCGCAATGGACATCAGCAGGAGTCCGCGAATGATTGCTTCGCTGCCCGCCTGCATATTGCGGATTGCCTCCGCCTCAGCATGAATCTGCATGATTTTGCCGCCCACACGATCACGGCGATTCAGTCCGACATAGATTCTGCCGGTCTGCGTGTATATAACACAGACAGTATCATCCGGAAAGACCTGCGCACCGCTTTGCATTCGTGAGGAAGCAACCTCCCGCGCTTTTTGGAACAAGACATCGTAATTCATTAGGGTTTTCCCTCCTTTCCATAACCGCAGCACAGCACCGGAACAGGGGATCATTCCAAGATGTCCGTACTGCTTGTTGTACGTATTATACAAGATATATTCAAGAATGTCAAGGTAGAATTTGCAGATTTAATGGACAAAGCGTATAAATCCATATAAAAACGTCGAATTTACTTTGTGCATCCATGTTCAAAATTTACGATTTGTATTGTAGTCAACTAAGTTTGCAGAATGGATAATCGAAATAAACTCCGCAAAAATGCTGCGCATCTCCTGAACATATCGCAAAAAATGAGCAGTCTCATCCGATATGTACGGAATCACAGCGTTCCTGCGGAAAAGATACTTTAGATTTGAAATTTCACAGAGAACCCATTGCTTTTTTATCGAAAATATGATATAATAGCAACATAAATTTAATATGGAGGTGCCTCATGGAACTCAGAGCAGACATTGATTCAGAAATAACAGAAATTCTCTACAGCCTAGGATTCCGCGCAAAACTGCTTGGTTTCCACTACATCCGCCGCGGTATTATGCTTGCAATAGAAGCAGGCGGCGGAAAACTCGTCATGAAAAAACTCTATGACGATATTGCGGCAGAATTTCAAACGACCGCATCCTGTGTTGAACGCTCCATGCGCCATGCAGTGAAGCTTGCATGGGAACACAAAGAGGAATTGGATGGATTCCGGCGCTTGCCGCCTTTTATGCTGAACAGCAGTCCGCGCAATTCCATGTTGATTACCTTTATCGCGGAAGAATTACGGACAAATCAGTCCGGCTGCTTCCAGAAGCCATCTCCGATCATCCGTCTTGACCATAAAGGGGCATATACCGGCTTCTGAACCTGTACAAATACGTAATATTGCAAACAAAAACCCCTTGCCTGTCCATACCGGCAAGGGGTTTTTCTGTAGAAATAAGACAGCGTTCCGATGCAAAAAACGGAACGCTGTCTGGCAGAATGGAGGCGGCGGGAATTGAACCCGCTATACAGCAACGCAGATACGTGGTTTACGTCACTTCGTGTCATGTTTCGTGTCATGTTCACAGTTTTCGAGATTACTGTACATTGCAGCGTATCGGCTATTCATTAGTGCATCGGCATTGCGCCGGTCCGCGCTGAAAGTATGCTGGTACACCTGCTGCATGGTCTGCGTGCCAGACCAGCCGCCGCGCTCGGCCGCAACACGATCCGGGATGCCCTGCGCGTGCATATCAGATGCCGCGATGTGGCGCAGATCGTGGAAGCGGACACCGGGAAAGCCTGCCGCAGCCATGCGCCGTGTGAACTGCTTGTAGATCGCCTGCCCGGTCAGCGTGGTCGCATAGTCCGTCTGTGCGGCGAGGATCATGTCGCGCAGGAAATCCGGCAGCTCTTCGATGCGGCGAGTTGCGTCCGTCTTCGCGAGCACTTTTTCGATGTGCTGGCCGTCCACCGTGACGATCACACGCTCGATCAGCAAGTGGTTGCCTTGTACGGCTTCTTTGCGAATACCGCGCACCTCGCTGACGCGCAGGCATAGGCACAGTGCCAGCAGCACGGGCAGCTCTGCCGGCTCGCCGTGCATCACGCGCATCACATCCTCGCTCGTCGGCAGGTCGCGCTTGAGCTGCTTGATCTTGCGTGGCAGCGTCGTCCGCAGCACAAAGTCCGGATTGTGCATTGCCAGCGCGGCGGCGAGCAAGCCGTGCGCATTGATCACCGTCTTGGCGCTGTGCGTCCGAGCCTGATCGTTGACGGCGATCTGGATCTGCTCCCGTGTGAGCCGGTCGATCGGGATCTCCATAAGCGATTGCAAATAGTTCCGGCGCATCTTGCGATACTCGTTTATTGTGGTCGGCGACAACACAGTATCTTTGGATGCGATGTACCGATCTATCGCCTCGCCTACTGTCATCCGCTCGACGGTCGTTTTCTTCTTTGCTGCATACTCTGCTGCCAGATACTCAGCCTGCTTTTTCGTAGATGCCGTAAACGATCTGTACACATCTTTGCCGTCTGCGTTTTTGCCGTCGTAGACGCGCACACGCCAGCTCCCAGACGGGAGCTTTTTTGCTTTTGCCATGGTGTACACCTCCGATCACATATCAAGGCTCATAGATGTACTCGATTTCATCATAATCCAGATCGTACACAGATAACGATACCACTTCCTCGCTGCCGACACCGTTCAGACCGTCGGCGTACACCGATATAGTGCATTCTTCATCGTATACGATTTCGCCAGATTTGTAAAATAGTATCTTAAACTGCGATGATGGTGAGATGCCATCAGCCGTCTGCCGGAGCGTGAGGCGCAGATCGTCACCGTCTCTGTCGTAGCTCACAAGCTCAACGGCATCATTTGTGCCTCGATCGCTTCTCTCCACGATCTGAGCAGTTTCTTCTTTTACGGCATCTGCCGGAATTTCAAAATCAAAATCGAATTTGAAAAAATTGGCCTTTCCAGTTTCAAGATTGATTTCACTTTCGGATTCACCAATTTTTTCACCGGTACTATCTTTCAAAATGACCTTCTTTATGATAGTTTCATCAGCTTTCCCGGTGACCTTTTCGATCAGCGTAGACTTATACGATCCGTTGCTGTGCGTGCCGCTCTGGATCACCTTGAAACAGTCATCGGCTGATTTCTGCGCTTCCGGCTCGGATTGAGACACTTGCGGCGCCTGCTGCTGAGAAGCGATCTGCCGAGCCTTCTGTGAGCGTATAAATCCCACAGCAGCGAAGAGTGCCGCAAGGCACACGCACGCAGCAATAGTAATCCCCGCTTTCCTCATACATCTACCTCCTCAAAATTCATGGAAAACGCCCTTGACGATGCCGACAACGCGGATGCGCAGCACTTCCTCACCCTCGAAGCGACGCGGCGGATAGTACGGATTGATGCTTTGCAGCTCGATCCAGTCCGTGCCGTATACCACCCGCTTGACTAGGCCTTCCTCGCCGTCGAGCAGTACGACTGCGATGCTTCCGCTGTCCACACTCTCCTGCTTGTGGCACTGGATCAGGTCGCCGTCCTCAATTTTCGGGGACATACTGTCCCCCGTAACTCTGATCGCGATTGTTTCTGCGGCTTCTGCGTCGCTGACGATCCGCAGCGGCATATAATCCACGATCTGCCCGTCTGCGTATGCGCCGAAGCCGGCAGAAACGCTCTCGAAAACTGGTATCATCCGGAAACTATCATTGAAAACTGCGTTGATGTTGGATCCTTCGTCGATGCCCTTCAGGCCGTCCGTCTCCTCATCCAGCAGTGCGATCGGCGACACCCGCAGCGCCTCCGCGAGCTTCTGGATGCGGTCGCGTCTCATGTTGGAAATGTCACCGGATTCCCAGCGGCTGATAGATGCCTTGGACACGCCGACGCGCTGCGCGAGCTCGTCCTGTGTCATGCCGATCTGTTCGCGACGCATTGCGATTGCTAATCCTGTCTTCATTTCGATCACTCCCTTCTATCGTCATTATAACACAGCGGTTGCAAAAATGCAACTATGTATTTGTATATTTATACAAATGTTACGTTTTCGCAACAAAAGTTGCGAAAATGGGTTGACTTTTCGCAACAAACGTGCTATAATCGAATCATCGGTTACGGAAACGCAACCAAACAATTAAAAGGAGGGATCGCATGAACAAGATCGAGCTTGAGGTCGTTCTGCTGCGGAAGGGTAAGAGCATCGCCGAGCTGTCCGAGAAAATCGGCATGAACCGCGCGACATTTTACCGGAAGCTGCAAACCGGCAAGTTCGAGCGCTCCGAGATCATCCAGATCCGTGACGAGCTCGGACTAAGCGATGAGGAGATGCTCCTCATTTTTTTCAGCGGCGAAAGTTGCGTAAACGCAACAAACGCCGAGACGGCATCTGTGCAGGAGGTGTGAGCCATGGCACGTGCGCGTATAGTGCGGCAGAAAACGCCGGCGGAGTGCATCGGCGATATCCTGCGATCAGCGATGAGCGCGAAAGGCATTACCGCAGAACAGCTTGCAAAGGTCGTGGGGGTACACGCAAACACGGTGTACAGCGATCTGCATGATCCGGATCGGATCCAGATGCGGCGCGTGTGGTTATACTTCACAGCGCTGGAGATCCCGGTGGACGATGCGTTGCTTGCGTTCGCTGACAGCTTCGCACGGTCACTCGTTGCACGCGGAGGCAGCTGATGAGACCACTGACACCATTTGAAAAGGTCTCCGGCGTCACTGTTTGCGTGATCGCAGTAGTCATCATCGTGCTGATGATTGCAGGCGGATTCAAAATCGCATCTGACGCAAAGATCAAAGAAGCGGAAAAGAGCGTAGAGAGGCGCGCAAGGCAGCTCGCACGGCAAATGGTGCGGGAAGCCCTGAAAAATGTCCGCATCGAAGTCACACAGCACATTGCTGTGATCGAGGATGATCTGAAAAAGGAGTGAAAAAATGAAGGGCCAGAAAATCACGGATGAACAGGCTGCCGATATGTACCGCCTGTACACGGAAAGCAAGCTGACATACAAGAAAATCGCAGAGAAGTATGATGTCAGCATCCCGACGGTTGTCAAGGCGGTCTCGGCGCAGGAAGCTGCACACCGCTGGGATGATCCCGCGAGCGCACCGCTTGTCTGCGATCAGGAGAGCAAACCGACTGTACCGCAAAGCGTCGTGGATGCGATCAGCGACACAATCGCGCTGCTCAGCGTGGAAATCGACAACCGCGTGCTGAGTATCAAGGAACAGCAGCGCGAAGTCGAAAATATGCGCAGCCGTCTCGCAGAGCTGAAGAAGTGGAAGGAGGCGCAGCAGAGTGGCAGCTGAGAAGATCACACTGGAAGCCGGCAAGACATACCGCAACAAAGGCGGAAGCCGTTTCCGCTGCATGAGCGTAAACCGGGACGGCAGTGCAGTCGTCTGCAACATCGAGAGTGGATGGACTTGCATCGCGCACAACACCGCACAGTTCCCTACCGGCGAAATCGAATGGGGACACAGCACGGACGGCAGATTTGACACAGGCGCACATCTGCAAGCACAGATTGATATGCTGGACGATCTGCACAACATCATCAGCTGCGCGGCTATGGAGTGCCCGTGCGTCAGCGCTGAGGGCATGGAGATGATTCAGACGCTGCTCGGCAAGCTCCACGTGGAACGATGGGCAAAGATGTGGCAGCGTGCAGCGGAAGGAGAAAGATCATGAAGGCACTAAAAATCGCAGGAGTTGTCTCGCTGTGCGATGTGGGCGGAGATCTGAAATCGCTCCGGAGCAAGCTGCTCGGCGGAGACGTATCGACAATCGGCCTGATCGACGGCGGAGTCATGATCGTGGATGCAAACGGACAGCAGCACGGCAAGCCATACAACCAGCTTGCAAGCCTGGTCGCGCACACAGCAGTCTACGGCATCGCACTGATCGTCGGCGCGGACGATGCGAACGACGAGTTTGACGATGTGCCGGGAAAGTATCTGGCACTGCTGAGCTGTGGAGATCAGGAAGATGCAGCACACTGAAAATATTGCCGAGTGGAAGCGCCGGATCAAGGAGGATCAGGCGCGGCAGCGAGCCAAGGCGCTCAGATACAAACGCCCTGCACTAGCTTCGCTCGGATGGCACAGCATCCTGATCGAGCTGGAAACGATCGCGGAAGAATGCGACGACATCCGCTGGATCGAGGAGAGCGGCGACATCACGAAGGAAGTGCTGAGCGGAGACGAGGACGATGGTGCAGGCTATCGCATGGACTTTGCGCAGCTCTCTGGAGACGCAAACCGGATGCTCTCCATTCTGTACGATGTGTGCGGCGATGAAGATGAAGACGGCAACACTGGATTTGACGATTGCACGGTCGCGCTGATCGGAAACCGCTTTGACTGCGTCGGGTATGACGACATCGAAATGGACTATTTTTCGCTGTGTCGGTATGAATCCGACCTCGCACAGCGCGAAAGCGCCAAACGCCTGATGCGCAAAACTAAGACGGACATGATCGCGACGATCGGACAGTGCGTCGGTATACTGCTGGCATTTTACGATCTGCGCCAGCGGTACGACTACGCAAAGGCGGCACTCGCAACAGCTACAGAGCACAATCTCGACACGCTCCGCACCGTGCGATCTGTCGAAGACGCATACAACGCATGGTGTGACGACGATTGCAGACTGTACAGTGATGCGTATGACCGGCTCAGCAGAGCCGCAGACGACCTTCCGGACGAAATCTGGATTGCATAAATTGCATAAGGAGGATCTAATGCAGGTAAATGAACTGAATCTCGATGAGAAAACGCGGAAGCGGATCGACAAAATCGGCGCCGAGACTACCGATCAGCTGATCATCGCGATGTACCAGCCGGAAAGCTACAAGCTGATCTCTACGCCGGACATGAAGCGCGTCGAGCAGGCGCTGAAAGAAGCGGGGATTATCAAGTATGTCCGCGGCGACGAAGTCATCGAGGACGACATCAAACAGAAGCCGTTGACATGGGACGAGCTGCACGACTATGTCGGAAAATTGGTTGTGTGCGATGACAGCACACAGTCTCACCGGTGGCTGCATCTGTGCTGGATTTACAGCATCAAGGATGACGGCCCCACAAGCCTGATGTACATCTGCCGCGACAATGCGTTCAGCAACACGCGGAGATCCAGCGTTGAAGACAGCAACACGAAAACGGTTGCGCTTTACGGCAGCAATCTGCTGCATGAAGGCCATTTCTTCGCGCTGAAAGACGGCGTATGGCGGCTCGATCACCGCAATGGCTTCGACACGGATTACGGCAAGGAGTACAACGGCGAGACAGACAGAGCATACTTCGGCAAGGAGCTGACATTCGACGAGCTGGCATCTCTCCCCGAAGGCACAAAGGTGCTCGTCTTCGACGAAGCAGACGAAACGAACGACGATGACGACATCGACGCAGTGCTGTACGAGACAGAGGGGCAGTATGAGGGATTCCCGTTTAAGGTCTGCCGAACAGATGAAAACGATGTACTCGATGAAATGGTGATCGGACCGACGAACATGAGCCCTTCAGACATCTACCTTTATACGCGCGTCTGGCTGTATAAAGACGCAAACACTGCGCAGCCGGGCGAGCAGGATGCACCCGCTGAGATCGTTCCGCAGATCACTGCACAGGTAGCCGTGCCGGATGAATATGCAAGAGCAGTCGCTCTGACACGTTCCATCATCGCAAACGCACAGGCAGCACAGCAGTCGCTTTTGGAGATGTGCAAAGGACTTGCTGAGATGCGGGATGCCAAGCTGTACAAGGAGATCGGATACGGCACATTCGAGGACTACTGCGAGCAGGAGATTGGCATCACCCGCCGGCAGGGGCAGAAGTATGCAGCAATCGCGTCACTCGACGGGAAGTCAACTTCCGATTTTAAGCGCATCGGCGTGGAAAAACTGTATCTGCTGGCAAAGATCGACGATGAGCAGCGCGAGCAGATCACTGAGACCGTTGACGTCGAGAGTGTGACCGTCCGCGAGCTGAAAGCGCAGATCAACGCGCTGAAGCACCAGAACGAACAGACCGAGTCAGCATTGCAGGACGCTGAAGAACGCGCACAGAGATGGTGCGACAACGCCGAGGAAAGACGGCAGCGCATCGACGAGCTTGGCGGCAAGGTTGACAAGCAAAAAATGGAAGTCGAAAAGCTGAATGCGGAAGTTGCGAACAACAACAGGTACATCCAGCAGCTGCAAGAACGGAATCGCGGGAAGGATGCAGACATCGAACAGCTGCAAGCACGCATCACAGAGCTGGAAAGCCGTCCGGTCGATGTCGCTGTGCAGGAAGACACCGCAAAGCTGGAAAAGCTCCGCACGGAGTACGAGAAGAAGCTCGCAGAGGCGAAGGAAGATGCAGAGTACCGTGAAATCATGGCGATGTGCAAGCTGGCACGCGATCAGGTCAGCACGCTTTGCACGAGGCTGCGCGGCATCCGTTCCGGCAAGGGAAAGGAAAGTCTGCTGAAATATGTCAGGGAAATCGGGCTGCTTATCGGGCAGCTCATGTAAGGAGGAAAATAATGTCAGTCAAAATCGTATCTCTGGAGGCGCAGAACGTCAAGCGCCTGAAAGCCGTCGAGCTGACGCCGACGCAGGACGGTCTCAATCTGATCGGCGGAAAGAACGGGCAGGGCAAGACCAGCGTGCTCGACGCGATCGCGTGGGCGCTCGGCGGTGAGAAGTTTGCGCCGAGCAAGCCGAAGCGCGCGGAGTCCGTCACGGATCCGGTGATCCGCGTGACGCTCTCCAATGGCTTTGTCGTGGAGCGCTCCGGCAAGAACGGCACGCTCAAGATCAAGGATCCTTCCGGCAAAAAGTCCGGGCAGAAGATCCTCGATGAATTCATCGAAAAGCTGGCGCTGAACCTTCCGGCGTTTATGGAGATGAACGATAAGGAAAAAGCCAAGGTGCTGCTCCAAATTATCGGCGTAGGCGATCAGCTGTACGAGCTCGACACCAAATGCAGCACGCTCTACAACCGCCGGCTGGAGATTGGCAGAATCGCAGATCAGAAGGAAAAATTCGCGAAAGAGATGCCGGTATATCCGGATGCGCCGAAAGAGCCGGTCAGCGCGTCTGAACTGATCGCACAGCAGCAGGACATCCTTGCGCGGAACGGTCAGCGGCAGCAGTGGCAGCGTGAGATGCAGAGCATCGACATCGCGATCCAGAATGTCACCGCCGAGATTGCCCGCACCGAGCAGACACTCGCAAATCTCCGCGCCCAGCTCGCAGCATTGCAGGAGAAAGCCGATGCCGCGAAGAAGTCGCCGGAGGAGCTTGCAATGGAATCCACGGCAGAGCTGGAAGAACAGCTCCGAAGCATCGAGACGATCAATGCAAAGGTTCGCGCAAACATGGACCGCGAAAAGGCGGATCTCGATGCGGAAGCGTACCGGAAGCAGTACAACGACCTGACCAGTGAGATCGACGCACTCCGCGCTGACCGCATGGCACTGCTCAACGGCGCGGAGATGCCGCTGGAAGGCCTCAGCGTCGAGGAAGGCGTCCTCACCTACCACGGGCAGGCATGGGACAATATGAGCGGTGCAGAGCAGCTCAGATGCGCCGCTGCAATCGTTCGGAAACTGAATCCGGAATGCGGCTTCGTCCTGATGGACAAGCTCGAACAGATGGATCTCGACACGCTCCGCGAGTTCGGTGAATGGCTTGAAGCCGAGGGCTTGCAGGTGCTCGCGACCAGAGTAAGCACCGGCGAGGAATGCGCCGTCATCATCGAGGACGGCTACTCACACAGTAACGATACAGCGCCGGCAGCAGTGCCGGCAGAACCGAGGACATGGAAAGCAGGTGAATTTTAATGAATATCACGAGAGGAATTCAGAACAAGCCGATCAAGGCGGTGATCTACGGCCCGGAAGGCATCGGCAAGACTACTTTCGCAGCGCAATTCCCTGACCCGCTGTTTGTTGATGTCGAGGGCTCGACGACGCGCATGGACGTCGCCAGAACGGACACACCGACCAGCCTTGCGATGCTGCTCGGCATCCTCACTGAGATCCGCGACCATAATCCCGGATGCAAGACGGTCGTCATCGACACTGCGGACTGGGCAGAACGTCTTTGCATCAAGACGGTGTGCGACAAGTACAAAAAGACCGGCATCGAGGAGTTTGGATACGGCAAAGGATACACATACGTCTACGAGGAGTTCGGCGGGATCCTGAATCTGCTCAACGACATCGCAGACCGCGGCGTGAATGTTGTGCTGACAGCACACGCGGCGATCCGGAAGTTTGAGCAGCCCGACGAAATGGGCAGCTACGACCGCTGGGAGCTGAAAATGATCAACTCGCCGAAATGCAACGTCTGCGCGATGATTAAGGAATGGGCTGATCTGGTGCTGTTTGCAAACTATAAGACCACCGTCATCTCCACTGACAAAGAGGGCAAGAAGAACAAAGCCAGGGGCGGACAGCGCGTCATGTACACAACGCATGATCCGTGCTGGGACGCAAAAAACCGTTTCGGGCTCGCCCCAGAGCTGCCGTTTGACTTCGCGCAGATCGCGCACATCTTCGGCGGCCAGCCGGCGCCGATCCATCAGACAGCGCCGCAGCAGACTCCGCCGCCTGCACAGCCGGTACAGCAAACCGCTCCGCAGCCTGTCCAGCAGCAAACGGCTACGCCGGAAAAGACTCCGGCAGCACGGGCGATGGATAAGCTGCTGGAAGGATCCGAGCCGCTGGAAAGCATCGGCACGATCCCGGCGGGCATCAATCCCGCACTCGCAGATCTGATGCGGCAGAACAACGTGTCCGAGGATGAGATCCGGCTTGCTGTCAGCATGAAAGGCTACTTCCCGTATGATATGCCGATCACCGCATACCCGCCTGGCTTCGTACAGGGCGTTTTGATCGGTGCATGGCCGCAGGTCTTCGGCATGATCAAGGAAAATCGTGCCGTCCCGTTTGAATGAAAAGGAGGTAAAGCATGGCAAACTACAACGAGTATGACGAGATTGGCTATGAGGGCACGATTGAGGAGGAAGGCAGTGACTTCGTACTGCTGCCGGAGGGTGACTACGAATTCACGGTGAACAAGGTCGTTCGTACCCGGCACGAAGCATCTCAGAATCTTCCTGAATGCAACGAGGTTGATGTCGAGCTGACGGTCTGGGGCGCATCCGACAAGGCCACTATTACAACACGTTTTTACCTCATCCGTAAGTTTGAGTGGAAACTGTCGCAGTTCTTCCGTTCGATCGGGCTCAAAAAGCACGGCGAGCCGCTGAACATGCGCTGGAACATCGAGGGGTATCGCGGTAAATGCCGTGTGATCGTCAACAAATTCCAAAGGCGCGACGGAAACGGCGAGGGGCAGAACAACGAGATCAAAAAGTTTTACGCTCCCGAAGACGATGTACAGACTGTCTCTGCACCGGTGCAGCAGTATCAGGCACCGCCGGCACAGTATCAGCATCCTGCACAGGGATACCAGCAGCAGACATGGCAGCAGCCGCAGCAGTCCGGCGGCTGGAAGCCGGGGCAGTGGTAAACAATGGAACTGAGACCGTATCAGCAGGCGGCACGGGTGGCGGTACAGGACGAGTGGCAGCAAGGCAACACACGCACCCTGCTCGTCCTGCCGACCGGCTGCGGCAAGACCATCGTCTTCGCCAAGATCACGGAGGACTGCGTGAGACTTGGCGACCGCGTTCTTATCCTTGCACACCGCGGCGAGCTGCTTGACCAGGCTGCTGACAAAATCAAAAAATCAACCGGGTTGCAGTGCGCGACAGAAAAGGCAGAGCACTCCTGTCTCGGCTCGTGGTTCCGGATCACGGTTGGCTCGGTACAGTCGATGATGCGTGAGACACGCCTGCAAAAGTTCCCGGAGGACTACTTCGACACCATCATCATCGACGAAGCGCATCACGCGATTTCTGACAGCTATCAGCGCGTGCTCGACCATTTTCATGATGCAAAGGTGCTCGGCGTCACAGCGACGCCTGACCGCGGCGATATGCGCGAGCTGGGCAATGTCTTTGATTCGCTTGCTTACGAGTACACACTGCCGCAGGCAATTAAGGATGGCTACCTCTCACCGATCAAGGCGGTGACGATTCCTTTGCAGCTCGACCTTTCCGGCGTTGCGGTGCAGTCAGGCGATTTCAAGCCAGGTGATCTGGACTGTGCGCTTGAACCGTACCTCGAACAGATTGCACGGGAGATGCAGACATACTGCGCAGACCGCAAGACGGTCGTCTTCCTGCCGCTCATCAAGACCTCGCAGAAGTTTCGCGACATTCTCAACGGCTTCGGCTTCCGGGCAGCGGAAGTCAACGGCACATCAGAGGACAGAGCTGAGATTCTCGCAGACTTTGACAGCGGCAAATACAATGTGCTTTGCAATTCGATGCTTTTGACAGAGGGCTGGGACTGCCCGTCTGTTGACTGCGTGATCGTGCTCCGCCCGACAAAGGTGCGCTCGCTTTACTGCCAAATGGTCGGACGCGGGACACGGCTCTGCGAGGGCAAGGATCACTTATTGCTGCTGGATTTCCTCTGGCACACGGAACGGCATGAGCTGTGCCGCCCTGCGCACCTGATCTGCGATAACAGCGAGGTCGCGGAGAAAATGACCGAGGATCTCGCAGAGCAGGCAGGGTGCGAAATGGACATCGAAGAAGCGGCACAGGCCGCATCCGATGAGGTGCAGCAGCAGCGCGAGGAAGCACTTGCAAAGAAGCTCGCAGAGTGCAAGAAACGCAAGCGCAAGCTCGTTGACCCGCTGCAATACGAAATGTCGATCTGCGCGGAGGATCTGAGCGGGTATGTTCCGGCGTTCGGCTGGGAATGCGCACCGCCGACCGAAAAGCAGAAAGCGATGCTCGAAAAGCGCGGCATCTTCCCGGACGAGATCGAGAGCGCCGGCAAGGCGAAGCTGCTCATTGAGCGTCTGGAAAAGCGCCAGAGTGCCGGTCTCACGACGCCGAAGCAGATCCGATTCCTCGAATCACGGGGCTTTCAGCACGTCGGCACATGGCAGTTTGAAGCGGCATCAAACATGATTTCCCGCATCAGCGCAAACAACTGGCAGATTCCGCGCGGCGTCGTACCGGGCGAATACATCCCGCCGGTGGAGGTAGCAAACTATGAACCTTTTGGAGATTTTGGGACAGCTTCCGGCATCTGAATGCACCTATGAAGAATGGGTACAGGTCGGCATGGCGCTGAAGCATGAAGGATATACAGTATCAGACTGGAACACATGGAGCATGGCAGACAGCCGGTACAAAGCCGGCAATTGCGCGAAAAAGTGGGAGTCGTTCAAGGGCAACGCCGAGCCTGTGACAGCCGGCACAATCGTCCAGATCGCCAAGGATCACGGCTGGACGCCGCCGCACAGCGGAAACAGCTACAGCGATGACTATACGCAGATTGACTATGAGGGTATCATCTCATACGAGGGAGAGGCGGAGCCGGTCAAGAAAAGACCGGTCTCCCGCGATCCCGTCAGCGAAATCATCAAGTATCTGCGGGCGCGTTTTGAGCCGGACGACTACATCGGATATGTCACCAGCGTTTACGAGACGGACGGCAAGCTTGCACCGACACGCGGCAGCTGGGGACGCACCGCCGGGCAGATCATCGACCTGCTTGAAAAGTGCAAAGGCGACATCGGCAGCGTGCTCGGTGATGCTGACCCGCGCGCCGGCGCATGGATCCGTGTGAACCCGCTCGACGGCAAGGGCATCAAGGACGAAAATGTCACCGATTACCGCTATGTGCTGGTCGAGTCGGACAGTCTGACAATCGAGCAGCAAAACGTCCTCATGCGCGAGCTGGCACTGCCGATCGTCACGCTGACGCACACCGGCGGCAAGTCGCTCCATGCGATCTGTCACATCGACGCAGGAAACAACCGAGAGTTGTACCGCCAGCGCGTCGCGTATATGTTTGATGTCTGCGAGAAAAACGGTCTGAAGATTGACAAGAACTGCAAGAATCCGTCACGCCTGACCAGACTGCCGGGCTTTCAGCGCGGCGAAAACTGGCAGTACCTCGTAGACACCAACATCGGCAAGGCATCGTTTGAGGAGTGGAAAGACTACATCGAGGAGATCACCGACGATCTGCCGGACGAGATCAGCTATGACGAAATGAAGGATCATCTTCCGCCGCTGCGTCCGGCTCTGATCGATGGCGTGCTCCGCTGCGGACACAAGATGCTGCTCGCCGGGCCGTCAAAAGCCGGCAAGTCGTTCTCGCTGATTTCTCTTGCGATCGCGATCGCGGAGGGCGGCGAATGGCTCGGCTTCCGGTGCAGGCAGGGCAAAGTGCTGTATATCAATCTGGAGCTCGACGAGGCAAGCTGCTGGAACCGCATCGCGGAAGTCTACAAGGCAAACGGCGTCGAGGCGAAAAACGCAAAGAATCTCACTGTTTGGAACTTGCGCGGACGGTCGATGCCAATGGACAAACTCGCACCGTCGATGATCCGCAGAGCAAAGAAAGCCGGATACACAGCAATCATCCTGGATCCGATCTATAAGGTGATCACCGGCGACGAAAACAGTGCCGAGCAGATGTCACATTTTTGCAATGTGTTTGACCGGATCTGCCGTGACGCAAACTGCGCAATGATCTACTGCCACCACCACAGCAAGGGTATGCAGGGCGGTAAGAAGTCCATGGACAGAGCATCCGGTTCCGGCGTCTTCGCGCGAGATCCAGACGCGCTGCTGGATATGATCGAGCTGCCGGTTTCCGAACAGCTGCGCAAGACGCGCGAAGACAAAGCCGTCTGCGCGGTATGCAAGGAGTGGCTGCAACGGTTTCTCGGCGATCGCTACGGCGACACAGTCTCTCTCGACGACGAGCAGAGCCGCTCCCGCATGATGGAACACTGCCGGAACTACCTGAAATCCAACAGCATGACGCTGATGCAGAAGGAGATCCAGCGGGCATCGGCGATGGTGAGCAGTCAGACAGCATGGCGTATCGAAGGCACGCTCCGAGAGTTCCCACGCTTCCAGTCTGTGAACGTGTGGTTCGAGTGGCCGCGCCACATCATCGACCAGACCGGCGCGCTGAAGGACGTCAATCCGGACGCGACGTGGCAGCAGAATTTCCCGAAGCGGAAAACCAACGAAGAACGGAAGCAGGAACGCAAAGACGGCATCATGACAGCATTCTCCAGCGCAGCCGATCAGAACGGCGAAGCCGATATAAAAGACATCATGACATATCTCGGAGTGTCCGAAAATACCGTCCGAAGCCGCCTGAAAGAACACGGTGGTTTCTGGTTCGGAGACGGCAAATGCGGTCTCAAGGCAAGCTCAAAAATCGGTGATTTGAGCTCTGATGTGTGAGCTCAAAAATCGGCATTTTACCGATATTTGCGCTAAGCAAAAAAAAAGGCGATTTACCGATATTTGAGCTAAGAGATCAAAAAAGGGAAAAACACCGATATTTGAGCTTTGAGCTCAAACCGTATATATATTTATATATATTTTTTGGGCTTGAGAGCGCCCAAAAAAATATTGCATAAATATCCGCGCTACCAGACCGGCGCGCAGAATGGAGCGACGCTATGACTGAAACGCAGGCGATCGAAGTGCATCATGTACTTAACGTGATCGACAAATTTCTTGAGTTGCAGCGGCTGCTTGACGGACTGACGGAATCCGAGCTTGATCTTTTGAAACGGACTTTGAAATACTGCAAGGAGCAAAAAGGAGAGGTGAGCAATGACTGAGTTCTTCATGCCGATGATCCCGCCGACTGCGACGAAGCAAGCCCGCGGGTGGGGGAAGACGAAGTCCGGCAAGGTGATCTCATACGACAGAGCGAATGCCGCAACAGAGGGGAAGTTGACTTCCTATCTTGCACAGCACATCCCGCCGAAGCCGTACACCGGAGCGATCCGCCTGACCGTCAAGTGGATGTTTCCGCTCAAGGGCAAGCACTACGACGGCGAGTGGTACACAAACAAGCCGGATTACGACAACTTGCCGAAAGCGATGAATGACATCATGACGAAGCTCGGCTACTGGAAAGACGACTGCATCATCGCGTCCGGCATCACGGAAAAGTTCTGGTCAGCGACGCCTGGCATCTATGTCCGGATCGAAGAACTGAAGCCGAGTTGTGTCAAGAGGTCTGGATGCTATGTCTGCCAGTATGGTGACTGGGGTGCTGACGGATGCACTTGCAAGCTGGATGGGCTGCTTGTCCGGGATCCGCGGCGCGGCTGCGAGTGCCAAGCTGGGGAGGAGGTAAACGAAGATGCCGAAAGCGATACTGAAGAACCTTGATTCAGGTCAGCTTGAAATGATGTGGTCGATGCTGAAACTCGGAGGGCTGAAAGCAAGCACACATGATGTGCAAGCAATGATTAACAGCGCCGACTACATCCGGCAAGCACTGATTCAGAAAACAGGCGGGCAAAGGTCAGATGACCCGAACGGATATGTTGACTTTGACGATCTGCAAACGCACATAAACATTCTTGTATGCGCCTGTTTGTCATTACGAGCAAGCGGAGTGCTTGAAAAAATGGCGGAGATCATGGAAATGGAGGGCGAAAATGGACAAAGCAAAAATCCTGCGGCTGTTTGATGAAGCTGACGATATTGTAAGCGCATTATACAGGCAAGGTGCAAATAAAGATTACAAGTGCAAATCGCTGCGTGAAAAGCTGAAAGAAATCGCCGCAGAGATCAGCGCACCGCCGAAAACGAACGCAGACCGCATCCGTCAGATGACGGATGAAGAACTTGCAGATTTTATCAATGATGTTACGGACTGCTGCTCTGACGGGGATATCTGCGAAAAATGCCCGCTGAATTCAGTTGGAGAACACTGCAATATTTTTACGTTTGAAAAATGGCTTGAACAGGAGGTGAGCGAAGATGCCGGAACTGATTGACAAAAAGCGTACAGAAGCGAAAGTTTTTCTGATTGCGAGACTTTTTATAGATCGTCCTGATCGAGAGATTGAACTTGTGAAGGCTGTTATCCACAGATGCTGCGAAGAAATAGATAAGCAGCCCGCAATCGAGCCGGAAGTGCGGCACGGGCGGTGGGTTCCGCAAGAAAGCGGTCGCTATAAATGCTCTCGGTGTGGGCATGAAGTTGAAATTACGGTGTCTGAGTTGGTAGACCCCCGCGATTACGGGTGCTATCTCGACGATTATTGCGGGGGCTGCGGCGCGAAGATGTACGCTGACGGCGAAACGATCAGCAAAGAACGATTCGCAGAAATAATGGGAGGTGCTGACAATGGACGGTGCAACTGACAATTACATGCCGAAAGAAAAATACATCCCTGCAAGTGCGCTACACATGGCGATTGTCATGGTGAATGCTGCGGATCAGTGTGATCAAGCAGGGAGCTGGGACAGAGAGCACCGGAATGCTTGCCGGCATATCCTCGAATGGATGGATTCCGAAGATTATGCGGTTACCTGCGCAAAAGCTGATGCGGAAACAGATGTGATCCCGATTCGGGAAGCTCGGCTGAGACAGGAATGCACAGGACAGTGGTGTGAAATACGGAGATTCCGCGAGAACGGCGTCGAAATGGCACTGTACCAATGCACTTGCTGCGGACACAAAATCGAACGCCGGCGTAGATACGTTCCGCCGTATTGTGAATCGTGCGGCGCATCTATGAAAGGGGTTGTATACCGATGACAAAACATGACTGCGCTGTGATTATGGCGTATACCGGTGCTATTATGCTGACTGGTGATGATACAAAGATCTTTTACGAGTACATCACGCGCTTAATGGGCAAGCCGATCTACTCGCACGAGTTGCCGGAGTACGAGGACGAGATCAAGAAGAGAGCAAAATCCGATTTTATCGAGATTTGCAAATCGGCAGGCGACGCGCCGGACTGGATCCTATGCAGCGACCATCTGCCGGACAGAGATACACTTGCAGTGTTCGTCAGCTTCGAGCCTTGGATATTTCCGAATCATCCGTGGGGCTGCTTCCCGCATATCGGCCACAGATACGGCAATCAGTGGCAGGACATTCAGACAGGTGCGGTATTTGACGATGGCGACAACAAGTGCATAGTGACACACTGGTTTCCGTTTCCGGATTTCCCGTCTTCCGGCGTACCGTCGGTAAGCCCGCTTGATTTCCTCTCTGCGGAGTGGGAAAGGAAGCATCCGCAGCAATTCCAGTTCCAAGAATGAGGTGATCAGCATGGATATTTCGGAGGTCAAGCAAAACCTCGGACGGCGGGTGCAGGTGAGAGATGATCGCCTGATGCTGGACGGAGAGTACATCCTCACAGGCTGCATCATCCGGCGAGATGACAAGTTTGGATTTTACTATCAGGTCGAGCTGACGAAAGACCATGCGGTCACAATTACCGGCATCGGCAATATTACCGCGATTGACCCCGCTCCGCCGGAAAAGACTGTAAGCAGACATTCCGCAAACATTGCAAGCGATATGCTTGAAGGATACCGAAACCGTCTGTTTATCACCGACAATCCGGATGAGATTCCGCTGCTGTATTCCGGCGCACTGTTTCAACTTCGGCAGATCGTCGATTATGCCAGAGGGCGGCTCGCGAAGAAAGAAGGCGGCAGCGGATGACGGATGCGGAGTACAGTGCGATCGCGGCATTCATCGTTTCGTTTTTCGCGTGGGTGGCATGGACGGCAATTCGCCGCCCGCCGCCCGCTCAAGAACCGCAGGAGGATCCTGAAGACGAGCCGGATGACTTTGAGTTTCTGACAGTCCGCGAACAGATCGCCGCAGTGAAATGCACATCGGATCAGCTCGGCGATCTCGAACAGCTCCGCACCGACATGGATATGTGCAATGCGGATGATGTGTCTGTCGTGCATCTTGAATGGCTCGGCCGCGATAACGCGAAACATGAATATGATCTATTCTGCACCGGCGACAACACTGCGACCGACTGCCTGAAGCTGATAACTGAGCGCGAGATTCACGACCTGAGAAGCATCCTCGCTTTTCAGTGCGTCACGCTGACGGAGCGGGTGCGGAGTAGAAAAAACGATCGAAAAAACATAGCCGATATGATAGGGGATGAGAGCGATGCTATACAAACAATGCGTGATCTGTGGGAAGCCGATTGCGACAGCTGACTGGTATGCCTATATCAGGCTGAAATACTGCAAACACTGTGCGGCAGAAGCGGCACGACAGCAAAAAGCGGACTATGCGCGGGAGCTCCGCCGGAAGACGCGGGAACAGAACGCCCTCACGCGGGAGCTGTGCCGGAATCAGCAGCAGGAAATTGAGCTGCTCCGGCAGGTGGTACAGCGGCAGCGCGAGCGCCTGCGCGTTCTGGAAAAGGAGGCTGGAAAGTGATGAGAAAATCAAGCACCGGCAAACGGTACGAAAAGCACTGTGCGCGGAAGATGCGCTGGCGGGGCTGGCTGTTCGTCCGGCGGATCGGCGGTGCAGGTGACTTCGGCGCGGACATTATCGCGCGGGGTTTCCTGCTGAGCAAGATTGTGGTGCAGTGCAAGCACTACGCCAGACCGGTCGGCGTTAAGGCCGTGCAGGAAGTGTGTGCGGCACGGCTGTACTACGGTGCAAGCCGGGCTGCTGTGGCGACTAACAGCACTTTCACGCGGGGCGCAAGAAAGCTGGCGCAGAGATGCGGGGTGGAATTATGGCAGCGGTATTAAAGCACTGTAAAACTTGCGGCAGAATTTTTGCGGTCGATTCTCCGCGGTATGCTGCCGTGTACTGCTCCGATGCTTGCCGCGTCAAGTGGCGCCGGGAGACTCAGCGCCGGAAGATGCGTTTGCAATACGTTCCGCGCGCACCGCACGAGATCATCTGCAAAAAATGCGGCAAGCCGTTTCTCGGACGCTGGAACGCGGGGTACTGCCCCGGATGCCTGTCTGACGGATCCGCATACATGAATAAATTGCGCGGCGCAAGGACGGTGGATCCATGAAGGGACAGGCGCCGTGCAAGGATTGCGAGTGCCGAACAGTATCGTGCCACGCATCCTGCGAGAAGTACAAGGTGTACCGCGCTGAGCTCGACGAGCTGAAGCGTCAGCGGGAGCATGAATCAGAGCACGCCGGGTACTGCCGGAATCTGCGGCTGTTCGTCTTCAAGAAATCGCGCAGCCGGGAAAGGTAGGAACTGTATGGATGTGGTAAAAAAGAGCGAAGTCGAAGAGACAGTCGAGCTGCATAAGGTATCGAGCAGGCCGAAGTCCGAGAAGTATGTCTGTGTAAGCTGTGGGAAGTTCTGCTACTATCCACACTGCAAGGCTGGAATTCAATACCGGTTCTGTCCGAACTGTGGGAAGAAGGTGATAGGCTATGCCTGATAAAAAATTAAAAGTAACGATTGGTTTTCGCAATGGCAACAAGATCGAATTTTACTGCGATGAAATTACTTTGAGCAGAAACAATCTGACCGGAGAGCTTTTAGGATATAAGATCAAAGGCTTGGACGAAAGAACAAATCCGATGTACATAAACATTAGAGAAATTATCTATGTGCTTACATCGCAGAGAGGTGCTGAAAATGGCTGATTTGATCGGAAATATCCTTGTCGGATATGCTGCGGCAGCGTGGGCGCAAGGCTTTCGCGCAGAAGATCGAACCATGATCGGAATGCTGCTTAGTGTTCGCGATGAGGATCTGGACATTATTTGCTCTCTGCTGGCGAAGTGGGAGAAAGAGGAAGAAAGAGGAGGCGATTGAAATGCCGGACGGCACCTGCATGGTCTGCGGTCGCATCATTCCGGAAGGCCGGCACATCTGCCTGAGCTGCGAGGGGCAGAACGAGATGCAGACTTTCCGCCGCAAAGAATCGAGCCGTGCGAAACGATACTTCCGCATCGTGGATGACTGCGGGTGGGTGTATTACATTGCGACGGACAACGACAAAATGATCGCAGCAAACATCGCGCTGCTTGTGCCGCATGTCCGGTCGGCAGCTGAGATCACGAAAAAAGAATTCGAGGAGGAAAAAACATGACATCGCAGGAAGCAAAAGAGTATCTGATGCAGTACCGCGAATCCATGAACCGCACCAAGGAAATCGCCGATCACCTTGCGGATCTGCGGTCGGTCGCAGAAAGTCTGGGACATGAGCACGGACAGCGCGCGTCTCTCGATGAAGCTGTCGCCGCTCTGGTCGATGCACAGGATGAGACGGCGCATGAGTTGAATCGTCTGTGTGCGCTGCGCGGTGAGATCATCGGCACGATCGACAGCGTGCCGAAGGTATATCGCCCTGTCCTGGTCGAGCGGTATGTAAACGGGCACACCTGGGAAAAGATCGCAGTGAACCTCAACTACAGCTATCGTGGGATCACGAAGCTGCACGGCCGCGCGCTGCTTGCAGTGATCGAGATCTTAGAAAGAGTGCATTGAAGTTCCCACTCGCTCTGTGGTACAATGAAAATGTGGAAAAGCGACAGAGCGATGCAGGCTTTTCCCGGAGGCGCGTCTCCGCTTTTCCTGCTCTGTCAGATTATCACGAATTCGGCGCTCGGCTGTACGGTCGGGCGCCTTAGTTTTTGGTGATGCGGATATGTATACGGCGGATCAGATCCGGCAGCTCATCGCAGCCGGCATGGTGGAAGAATTTTACAACGATAAATTCTGGCGGAGACTGTCGAAGGAAATCATCGACGAGCATCACGGTGAGTGCCTGATGTGTAAGGCCGAGTGCAAACTGACTCCTGCGACACTGGTGCATCATGTGCAGCACTTAAAGGCCGCCCCGGAGCTGGCATATTCCCGGACATATACCGACAGCAACGGTGAGGAGCAGATGCAGCTCATGCCGCTCTGCCACGACTGCCATGAGAGAATCCACAAGCGCGGCATATACGCGCCGCCGCGCGGGTACACGAACGAGGAAAAATGGTGATACCCCCGTCGAAAAAATCGCGTTTTTTCTGAGCGGCGGAACAACGGGGGCGCCCTCGACAAAATAAATTTTCCTCGCGCGTATGCGTAAAAATCACGGAAGGAGTGAGCAACGTGACGAGAAAAGCACTTGAAATGTCGCTGCTGGATCAGCTGAGAGCGAACGGTGCAGACATCGAAGTCTTCCGCGGACTGATCGCGGATTACATGATGATGTTCAGCGTCGTTGAGAAGCTGAAAAGCGACATCCGGAAGCGCGGCACGATTGTCGAAGTGCCAAACGCGCGCGGCATCATGGTGAAGCAGCCGAACAGCTCCATCAAGGAACTGCGCGACACAAACAAGTCGATGCTCGCGATCCTGAAACAGCTGAATCTCAGCATCGACACCGTGGCGGCGGTGGACGATGACCGGCTGTAAAGAAATTGATGACTATATCGGCATTGTGCGCAGCGGTGAGTACGAAGTCTGCAAAGACCAGCTGAAACTTTGCGATTTCGTGGAGCGGATCTTCGCGACGGAAACGCTGACGATCGACACCGACCAGCTTGCCGAGTATCTAAGCTATGAGAAATACTTTCCGTTCGCACTCTTCCCGTGGGAGAAATTCGTTTTCGCACTGCACAACTGCACATACCGTGCAGACGGTCAGCTGCGGTTTCCGATCGTGTTCGTGTATGTCGGGCGCGGAGCCGGCAAGAACGGGTATCTTGGATTCGAGGATTTTTGCCTGCTGACAAAGACCAACGGTGTGCCGGAATACGACATCGACATTTTCGCGACCTCGGAGGATCAGGCAAAGCAGTCGTTCACGGACGTTTGGAACGTGCTCGAAGCCAACAAGCAGAAGATGCGCAAGCACTTCCGCTGGACAAAAGAGCTTATCACATGCACAGACACCGGATCAAAGTTCCAGTTTCGGACATCGAACAGCAAGACAAAAGACGGTGCGCGCCCCGGCAAGATCGACCTCGACGAGATTCACGCATACGAAAACTACCGCTTGATCACCGTCGCGACAACCGGCCTCGGTAAAAAGCGATTTCCGCGCCAGACATGGACGACAACCGACGGCGATGTCCGCGGCGGCCCGCTCGACGACAAAATCGAGCAAGGAGAGGCAATCCTCAACGGTGACGAGCCTGACAATGGGATGCTCGTTTTCATCTGCCGGCTCGACGATGACGAAGAAGTCTATAACGAGCGGATGTGGTACAAGGCGAATCCGTCACTGCGGTATCTGCCGACACTGCTCGAACAGATGCGCGTCGAGTTTGCGGAGTACAAACGCAATCCGGCGAGCAATACCGCATTCATTACAAAACGCATGAACCGCCCGCCGAAGATCCGCGAGAACGGTGTAGCCGCGTGGGAGGATATTCTCGCCACGAATCAGGAAATCCCGGAGACGAATCTGATCGGCAGACCGTGTGTGATCGGCATCGACTACATGAAGACGACCGACTTTCTCGGCGCCGGCCTGCTCTGGCGTGTTGGCGACCGGGATGTCTGGATATCGCATACATGGATATGCAATCAGTGCGCGGATCTGAAACGGATCAAGGCGCCGCTGCGCGAGTGGGAAGCCCGCGGGCTTGTGACATTCGTTGATGCGGTCGAGATTCCCCCGGAGTTGCCGTGCGTATGGCTGGCAAATGAAGCGGCAAAGCGGAATGCACCGATGCTGCTTGCCGGCATTGACGATTACCGGTTCGCACTGATGAAGAATGCGCTTGAAGAAATCAACTTTTACGCCGACAAAGATCGCCGGAACGTGCTGCTCATCCGTCCGAGAGATGAGATGCGCAGGATCCCGCTGATCACCAGTGGTTTTGTCGGGCATCGTTTCATCTGGGGAGATTCTCCGGTGATGCGGTGGATGACGAACAACAGCAAGACGGTGACAGCGCCGTCAGGAAACATCACATACGGCAAGATTGAGCCGAAGAGCCGCAAGACGGACACGTTCAAGGCGTTTGTTGCTGCGGAGTGTGTATCCGATGTGCTGGACGCATACGCGAACACGAAAACTGCTGAGCCGGTAGTTTCCGGTGTGTGGACATACTGAGAGAGGAGTGATTCCGACGGGAAAAATCGTTGACTGGCTCGGCCGGATGTTCAAGCCGCCGAAGGCCGGGCTGTATGATGTTACAAACTATCGCAGCGGCACGATCGAAGAAAAAGCAGCGCTCGATGCGTTCGCACTTTTTTCGGTGGTGCATCTGATCTCCGGGCTGCTGTCCGGCTGCGAGTTCCGCGTCTACCGCGACGGCAAAGAGACGCACGGCGCGGAATGGGCAGCGCTGAACGTGAAGCCAAACCTGAATCAGAATGCAGCAGCGTGGAAGCGTGAAATGATCGCGCGGCTGCTCCTCTCCGGAGAATCGCTTTGCGTGGAGCTTTCGGACGGGCAGCGGATTCTCGCGGAGAGTTTCAACCGGACGGAAGACGCGCTCCGCGGCGACATTTTCAGCGACATCCAGCGCGCAGATGTTACCGTCTCGCGGCAGTTCCGCAGCGCGGATGTATTCTATTTGCAGTCTCCCGTCAACGCTCGCGCCGCATGGCTCCAGCAGATCATGATGCAGTATGAGCGTCTGATGGCTTCTGCGGCAAAGCGCTTCCAGAAGGCCGGCGGAGAAAAAGGCATCCTCAAAGTCTCAGCGGTCGCGCAGGGCAAGACGAATTTCGAGGAGCAGTTCAAAAAGTTGCAGACGGAGTATTTCCGCAACTACTTCGAGAGTGCGAACGCCGTGCTGCCGCTGTTCGACGGCTACGACTACACACCGCAGAGCAGCGGCGGCAGCTCCGGCACCTACACCAACGACCTGACATCCGTCAAGACGCTGGCGGACGAGGCGATCAGCAGAGCGGCGCAGGTCTTTGGCGTCCCGCCGAGCTACATGCGCGGAGATGCTGCCGGAATCAAGGATTCGCAGGCTGCGATGATGACGAACTGCATCAAGCCGCTGGCGGAAATGATCTCGCAGGAGCTGACCGGCAAGCTGTACACCACACACGACATTATGCAGGGCGGACGGATCGTTGTTGACACCGGAAGCATTCTGCATCACGATCTTCTCTCCGATTCTGCCGGTATCGACAAGCTGATTGGCACAGGCTGGACGATCAACGAAGTCCGCAAGGCGCTCGGCGCGCATGAACTGGATGATCCGGACGCTGACGTCCGTTTTATCACGAAAAATTACGGCACCATTGCCGAAGCACTGGAAGGAGGTGAGGGGAATGCGGACACCGACAAGCTGGAAAATGGAGTATGAGCCGCAAAAGGACACGCTTGAGCTCCGGATCTACAGCAACGTCGAAAGTGACAGCTGGTGGAAAGAGTCAGAGACCTCTGCTAAGTATTTTTCCGACAAGCTCAAAGAGTATGAAAATGCGAAAGAGATTAAGATCTACATCAATAGTCTCGGCGGCTCTGTGCTGGAGGGCATCGCGATCTACAATCAGCTCAAACGCCACAGCGCACACAAGACCGTATACATCGACGGTTTTGCGTGCTCGATCGCGTCCGTCATCGCAATGGCAGGCGATACCGTCATCATGCCGAAAAACACCTGCATGATGATCCATAATGCGTGGATTGTCGCAATGGGCAGCGCCAAAGAGCTGCGCAAAGCTGCCGACGATCTCGACGTCATCAATTCCGCAGCGATTCAGGCGTATCTCGACCGCGCCGGCGATAAGCTGACACGCGAGAAGCTGACGGAGATGCTCGACGCGGAAACCTACCTCACAGCCGAACAGTGCATCGAGTACGGTTTTGCCGACAAGCACAGCGACGATGATGCTGGAGACGATTCGGAACCGGACGGCGCCGCAAAGAATCTGGCTGCCGAAACGCTGACAAAGCAGGCAGCCGCCGAAGAAATGGAACGCCGGCACGCAAAGTGCATGGCGATCATCAATCAGTTTATCTGAAGGAGGAAAAGCATGAAAAATCTGGACAAGATCAAGCAGGAAAAAGACAAGCTGCGCAATGCGCTTGCCGATGCGATCCGCGCGAACGATGAGGAAGCACTCGGCGCCGCAATGGACAGCTGGATGCAGTTTGTGTCCGAGACCGTCATGGACGAGGCGACCGGTCTGGTCGATGCGACTGACCGCAGCATCCTCGCAGCACGCGGCATCCGCCAGCTGACCGCTGAGGAGACCAAGTTCTACAACGATTTCATTTCCGCTGCGCGCGGCGACGCACAGACCGTCATCACCAACATCACCGGCGCACTCCCGCAGACCGTCATCGACAGCGTGATGGACGATATGCGCGCAGCTTATCCGCTGCTCGATATGATCGACTTTACGAATACCGGCGCTGCGATCAAGTGGGTGCTCAACGCACAGGGCGCACAGGCTGCAACGTGGGACGAGCTCAACACTGCGATTACCAAGGATCTTGCCGGCGCGCTGAGCATCGTCGATCTGACGCAGTGCAAGCTCTCCGCGTATATGTTCACAACGCAGGATATGCTCGCGCTCGGGCCGCAGTGGGTTGACCGCTATGTTCGTGCAATCCTGGCGGATGCGCTCGCAGCTGGACTGGAAACTGCAATCGTGGACGGCGACGGCGTCAAGAAGCCGATCGGCATGACGCGCAACTTCACCGGCAATTTCAATCAGACCACCGGCTACGCACGCAAGACCGCAACCGCCGTCACAAAGCTGGATCCGACCACTTACGGTACGCTGCTCAAAACGCTCGCAACCGACGGTCTGACCAGCAAGCCGCGCGCGATCTCCCGTGTCATCCTGCTTGTCAACCCTGTTGACTACTTTGACAAAGTCATGCCGGCGACGACTGTTATGACTCCGCTCGGCACTTATGTCGGAAATGTTCTTCCGTTCCCGACTGACGTCGTGCAGTCCGTCGGCGTTCCGTCCGGCAAGGCTGTCATCGGTATCGCTAAAAAGTACTTCATGGGAGTTGGCACCGGCAGGGGCGGCAAGCTGGAGTACAGCGATGAATACAAGTTCGTCGAGGATCTCCGCACCTACAAGATCAAGTTCTACGGCACCGGCCGTCCGTATGACATCAACGCATTTATGTACCTCGACATTTCCGGTCTGGTCGCAGCGTCTCCGGTCGTAACGATCAACGGCAGCATCGAGAACACGCCGCAGACGGCCTGATGTGAGGTGAGCAGTAGTGGCACTGATCGACGACGTTAAGACTTATCTCGGCATCACATGGAGCGATCCGCACACCGACAGCAATGTCGCCGGCATCCTCGCAAGAGCGCAGACCAAGCTCTGCGGCTATGCCGGCACAACGCTGGATTTTGAAACGGAATCGTCCGAGAAGCAGCTGCTCCTCGATCTGTGCCGCTACATCTACAACAACGCGAGCGAAGATTTTGAGAGCAGCTACAAGCACGAGCTCGTCATGCTTCGAGCTACACACGCAGTGGAGGTGATCGGCGATGAAACCGGCGAAAGCGTCGAAGACGAAAACACCGGCTGAGCAGGCCGAAGACCGTCTCGTTTTCGACAGACCGTTTGAGCTGCAACACTACGACCTGACGCAGCACATTTGGACATCGTTTGAGCATCTTCACGGCAACATCAACAAAGCGATCAGCACGGGCGGGCAGAACCCGTCCGACAGCGCACACAGCAGCCGCTACACGTTCCGCATTCGGTATCATGCTGCGCTTGACGGTGTCCGCAGTGACATCCAGCACTACCGGATCATCTACGGCGGCGAGCCCTTTGAGCTGGCGGACTACGACGACTACAACGAGCGCCGCACAATCATCAAACTGATCGCAAGCAGGATCCGCACCGGAACGCTCGCTCTGATCTCAGAATCGTCCGCAGAGGATGATATCGGACAGCAGATCCCGACAGAAAGCACGATCGACCTGCCGTGTATCGAGTACGAGACCACGCAAGAAGAACGCGCTGACGCATACCAGATCTCGCTCCGGCTTGCTTACCGGCTTCGGATCTTCCGCGGCGAGTACAACGGCGAACGCCGTGCAGAGTACGACGGGAAAACGTACCGGATCGGCTCTGTGCGGTATGTCGGGGACTGCGTTGATCTGTATCTTGGCGAGAGGATCGGTGATCTCGATGCCTCGTGAAGATCTGAGCATCCAGCTCACAAGTGTGATCCGGCTGTATAACGAAGATGTGCGGGAAAACATCCGCTCCGGTCTGACATCCGTTGCAACCGCAGCCGTGATGAAGGTCAAGGTTGCATCGCCGAAGGATACCGGCAAATATCGCCGCGGATGGAAACTGGATATCTCCGAAAAAAACGGCGAGATGAGTTTTGTTGTGCATCAGGGAAAGGCTCGCGCCGGCCTGACACATCTGCTCGAAGACGGACACCGGACACGAACCAAGAAAAAATGGGTGAAGGCACAGCCACACATCCGCGCAGTCGAAGCGTGGGCAGAAACCGAATCCCTGAAAGCGATTGAAAAGGCGGTGAAGGGATGACACTCGCGGAGCTGAAAACTGAAATTGCGAAGCTGAAAATCCCGTATGCCTACGGCTATTTCAGCGGGAAGCAGCCCACAAAGTACATCGTCTATGAGGAGACACTCCGCAACGTCATTTTTGCAGACGGCGTGGAAGTCTACTCCGAGCCGTGGATCGTGCTGCGGCTTGTCTCGAAAAATCGCGATCTCGCAGCGGAGGCGTCCATTTGTGCGATGCTCCGCGAAAATAAATTTCCGTATGACGATCCGGAGTACATCTTCGACGAAGAAGAAGGAATCCACATCGCCACATTCTACTTTTCGATTGGAGGGTAAATCATGCCTGAAACTCCGAAAGCAAAAATTCGCCGGACAATCACTGATCTGGGCTTTGCTCCGATCACCGCAGTTGCGGCTGACGGCAAGCCGACTTACGACTCCGTCACCTGGTTTGCACACCACGAAGCGGGTGGAAGAGATTACGATGCGCAGCCCGCAGGCAACTCCGGCGGCATCTGGGCGGATGGCCGCGAAGTCTACGCCTACGAAGATAATCAGGGCTACAATATCAGCCTGACGACGGTCGGTGTGACTGACGACATCGACAAAGCATGGTACGGCCGCACAGTTCTGGAATCCGGAGCTGTGGAAGAGTACGCAGACGGCGCCGAGTATCCGCACTTTGCGCTTGTGATCGTCGAGGATACGACCGACGGCACCGGCGAGACCACCATTTTCTACGATTGCCACATCCAGCAGCGCAGCGGCAAGCAGGGCGCCACGAGCGAGGGCAACGGCCTGAACCCGCAGTTCCCGCAGCATAACATTGCAGCTCGTCCGCGTCTGGATTGCTTCGCAGTCAAGATGACGCTGCCGAGTAAGACCAAGATTACCACGATCCCGGAGCCGAGCAAGGCGGCATCTGGAACGACTGGTGGCGGTGCAACGACTGGCGGTGGTAACTAATGGATAAGACCATTATCATCGACGGCAGACCGGTGACTTTCCGCAAGACTGCCGGCACGATGTTGCGTTACAAGCGCCAGTTTGGCCGCGAGCTGTATCCGGATCTGCTCAAGATCTACAGCCTTTACCCCGCAATGAAGGATCTGAAGGATCTCGGCAGTGAAGACGAGATGACGAAGGAGCAGAAGATGCAGCTCGCACAGGTCGTGCTTACCGCCGAGACTGAGTGGATGTACGACATCGCATATATCATGGCGCAGCAGGCGGATCCGACGATCCCTGACGAGCTGACATGGCTTGACGGCTTCGAGGATTTCAACATTCTTCTCATCTTCGTTGAGCTGATGCCTTTGATTCAGGCGGAACAGCGGGTATCACCAAAAAACGCATAAGCTCTGGCGCTGAGAATGCCGACAGCAGCCCCTTGACAGCGGTAGAGTTTTGCAGCCTGCTAATGTCAAGGGGCTTTCCGCTGTCCGAAATTGACGCCTGGAACACAGGCGATCTGATCGACTGGGCAAAGGAGCATGATCGCGGGATTCTTCGCGCCCGCGGCGAAGATGTGCCGGATAATTATGAGCAGTACCAGAAGCTCAAAGCAATGGAGCCGGAGATCGAGCGGATGCACGACGCGGGACAGATTCGCGAAGCAAAATATAAATCTTATAAGCAGGCGCTTGCCACCTGTGAAAAGCAGCTGAGGGAGTGAGATAGTGGCGACGAAAAAAGTGAACGGCATCACAATCGCAATCAATGCGGACACCAACGGTGTGACAGCCGGCCTGAAAGATCTGACCGGTGATTCTATCGCACTGTCGAAGCAGCTAAAGACGGTGAACAGCCTGCTCGAATTGGATCCCACTAATACCGATCTGATGGCGACGCAGCAGGAGCTTCTCGCGAAATCCGTCGATACGACGCGGAAACGGCTCGAAGCGCTCAAAGGGGCGCAGGAAGACGTCAAGGCGGCGGTAGCACGCGGAGACATCGGAACCGATGAGTATATCGCATTTCAGCGTGAGCTCGTGCAGACTGAGCACCGGCTCCATGATCTCGAAGATCAGACCGACGATACCGGTGAGGAAGTCGAGGATCTGAGCGAGGATGTGGAAGGCGCCGGCACTGAGATGCAGAAGACGGAAAAGAAGTCCGGCAAGCTCGGCGAAGCGCTGAAAAACGGACTCGCCGCAGGTGCGAAGCTCGCCGCTGCCGGAATCGGTGCAATGACCGCAGCAGCAACCGCAGCAGTCGCAGGGATTATCAAAGCATCCAGCGAAACTGCTGAGTATGGCGACAACATCGACAAAATGAGCCAGAAGCTCGGCATGAGCTCCGATGCCTATCAGGAGTGGGACTTCATCATGCAGCACTCCGGTTCGGACATCGACAAGATGACGACGAGCATGAAAAAGCTCGCAGATGCCGTGCAGGATCCTTCCTCGGATGCCGTAGCCGCCTTTGAACGGCTCGGGATCAGCCTCGAAGACGCGAAAAACATGTCTCAGGAAGACCTCTTTGCAACGACGATCACGGCGCTGCAAAAGCTGGAATCCGGCACGGAGCGCACATCTCTTGCGAATGATCTGCTCGGCAAATCCGCAATGGATCTCGGTGCGCTGCTGAACACCAGTGCGGAAGACACTGAGGCAATGCGGCGGCAAGTGCATGATCTTGGCGGCGTGATGAGTGAAGACGCTGTGAAATCGGCGGCAGCGTATCAGGACAGCCTCCAGAACGTAAAAACTGCGCTCAGCGGCATGACGCGAGACATCGGCAGCAGTTTTATGCCGTCCATGGTGAAAATCATGGACTCCACAGCCGATCTGGCGACTGGAAATCTCGATGCGATCGACGGTGTGGAAGCCGGTCTCGATGATTTTTTACAAAATCTTGAAAAAGTCGCTGACCAGATCGCAGAAATGGCGGAAACTTTTGTCCCTGTGATCGTCGATGCGATCAGCAGGGCGCTCCCGCGTCTGATGCAGTCCGGTGTGAAGATCATCCGGACGCTCGCAGATGCTATCACGAAATATCTGCCGATGCTTTTGACGGCTGCCGGGAAAATTATCCTCGATATTTCAACTGAACTGCTCCGAGAAATGCCGAAAATCATCAAAATTGGCTTTGAAATCATCACCTCGCTTGCACATGGCATTGCAGACGCTCTCCCCTCGATGATCCCGCAGATCGTCGGCATTGTGACGGAGATTGCGACGATTCTCACCGAGCCGGAAACGCTCGGCGCCCTGATCGACGCAGCATTCGCGATCATCGACGCGCTGATCGAGGGACTTCTGAGCGAGGAAAGCATCAACAAAATGGTTGAAATGCTGCCGGAAGTCGTGACGAACATTGTTGATGTGCTCGTAAGCAGCGTTGATAAGCTGCTCGAAGCGGCTGAAAAAATCATCAAGGCACTGTGCGACTACTTTTTCGACCAGAAGAATCTCGACAAGATCAGCGAAGCTGCCGGAAAAATCCTCAAGAAGCTCGGCGGCGCGCTGAAAGATCTTGTGAGCAACTTGCTGCCGTTTATCCGCGATGTGGCGACCGCATGGGCTGAGATGATGATCGGCGAGATCGACTATGACGCGACCGCGCTTGACATCATCAAGCGGCTCGGAGCCGCGTTTGTGCGTAATTTTACACACGGATTCTACAACATGGGCGCCCTGATGTACGATGTAATGCACCCGGACGGTGTGCCGGATGTCGAAGGCCACTATGCCCGCGGCGGCATCGTGACTGCTCCGACGCGCGCTATGATCGGCGAGAACGGCGCGGAAGTAATCCTCCCGCTGGAAAATAATACCCGCTGGATGGATATTCTTGCGGCGAAAATAGGAGGAAACGGCGGCGTGACGATCGGAGAGATCAATGTCGATGTACGCGGCATAGATGGTGTCGATGACATCGGCGATACGATCGTCCGGAAAATCGACGAAGCGCTCCGCATCTACCAGATCGGGCAGATGCGCGGCACAGGAGGTACAGGATGGATGGATATGTAATCCGCGGGCGCTGCGATTTCCGCATCAACGGTGTCTCGGCGCGCACGGTCGGTTTGGTGGTGGACGCTCTGCGTCCGCCCCCTATGGCGAAGCAGCGGCACACAGTCTGGCAGACGGGCATCGACACAGATTTCTCGTCCCCGGATGATACCTACGAATCGCCGGAATATCATATCACGGCGCGCATCATCAAACAGCCGAATTTCAACACATCGCCGGTGTACGCTTTTCTCGCGGAGGCAAAAACGCTCACGCTGAGCAACCAGCAGGGCTTTTTCTTTCGTGTACAGCAGGTGCTCGGCATCAATCCCACCTCGACGGCACGAGGAAACGAGCATACATACGATATCGGATTTATTCTCGCGCCGTTCAAGTACCACATCGAAAACGCTGAAATCGAGATCACGGCGGACACCCTGCAAAACCCCGGCACACGGTACAGCCGCCCGATCTACCGGATCACGCACACAGGCGCCTGCACACTGACTGTCAACGGCGAGGTGCTGCGGATCGCGGCGGACGCACCGTCTCCGATTTTTGTGGACGCTGAGCGCATGATTGCATACAGCGCGAACGGCGACAACGCCACGAAGTACACAACGGGCAATTTCGCATTTCTGAAGCCCGGCGTAAACGCGATCACGGCAAGCGGCTGCACGGTGGCCGTGACCGGGAATTGGAGGGATTACTGATGGCAACGGTCAATGTGCAAAACTGGTCTGAGTTTGTGGAGGCGGTTGCTGTCGCAGGCGACACCGTTGTGCTCCCGGAGGCAGAGCGCTGGGATATGAATGTCATCGCGCCGGAAGGTGTTACCGGGAATATCGCAGTGAACTGCGCGAAAATTATCGGCAATGGCACGGCGATCTGGAACGGTCATTTTTACGGTGCGTTTCAGGTTTCTGGTACGCAAATCGAAGATTTTCACATCGTGAATTTTCTTGCGAGCGGACTGATTCAAAACTCGAATTCACCTTCGTATGATCGGTGCATGTTCTCCGGATTACTTCTTGGAGAAAATCGGCTGTTCGCGTTAGGAAATGCAGCATGGAATCGGTGCTCCGTGAACATCGAATCGCAGTCAACGAACAGGTCTGCCATTGGCAATGATGTTTTCACCGGAACAATGAGCTATTGCCGCATTATATACCATGCGTCGAACATCGGCACAATTCGTTTTGATGGATTTTCAAATTCCGAATTCGTTTTGTATGCGCCGCAATGCACCAAAATCTATGTCGAAAAACTTAAAAACTGCACAATGCGCGGAAATCTTAGTGCCTGCACTTATGTCGGATATTATTCCTACAAATATGAAAGCTTAATAAATGTGGTAAACACGGATGATCTTGCTGATGGTGCAACGCTGATGTTCACGGAACTTGTTGGCGTTACAGACGCGCAGATGAAGGATGCCGCATATCTTGCATCTATCGGTTTCCCCATCGGCGGAGGTGATGATGCGTGAGCTGGTTTATCGACGGCGGCTATCCGGACAACACCGAGTTTATCGACGCGCCTGAGCAGCCGCAGAGTGAACTGCCGCGCAGTCAGTGGCGCATTGTCGAAGGTGAAAACGACGGCTACCCATGGTTTGACCTGTTACCGGAAATCCCGCCGCTGCACGTTGACCCAGTGAAGCAGCGCCCGTATATCTGCGTATACGATAAAAAAACGGCGAAGGCGGATTTCACGACAAACGGTCTCGCAATCCTGATCCCGGCGGTCTGTGAGGTGACGGAAACCCTGAACGGCGCATGGACGGTGCAGATGCAGCACCCGATTGACCCGGAAGGGCGCTGGCAGCTGCTGATTATCAGCAACATCCTCAAAGTCAACGGTCAACTGTTCACGATCAAATCCGTTGACCCGCAGTTTACCGGAAACAGCGGCAGCGTCAGCGTTTATGCAGAGCATATTTTTTACCAGCTTAACGACGGCTGGATCTTCCCGCCTGCGTACCTCACCGGCAGCAACGGACAGTCTGCGGTCAACAACATCCTCTCCCGCGTTGATTATCAGGCACGTCCGGGCGCGTTTATCTACAGCTACATCGGTTCGTCCGACATCACAACGCCTTTCCGGCGCGAGGTGAGCGCTGGCTGCACGCCTGTTGACGCTCTGATCGGCGGCGGCGGACTGGTCGAAAAATGCGGCGGTGAGCTGTACCGCGACAACTTCTATTTCAGCATCAATTCGCGCATGGAAAACGCGAAAGACGATGCGTTTGACATCCGCGTCGGCAAGAATCTGCGCGGCATCCGGCGCACCGTCGATATGACCAGCATGGCAACATACTTCCGTGGTTATGACGCATGGGGTGGATGGATCGCGTTTGCGTGGGATTTCGAGGCGTTCTTCGGTGATCTGTTTCCGCATTATGTGGTACGCTCGGAAAATTTCAGCAAGCCGCAGCGCGCAGACGAAGAAGATTTCGACTATGACGACTGGTTCGACAACGATTTCACGCAGGAGGTGCTTGCGTTTTTCAAGCGCAACTGCAAGCCGATTATCCGCTACGAGATTGATCTGGATGATGTGCGCAACAATCCGGATTTCGAGATCACCGCGGACGAGCGCTTCCGCGTAGGCGACAAAGGCAGGGTGTATGATGTCCGTCTCGGCGGTGAGCTGACGATCGAGCTGACGGAAACGGTGTACGACGCTGTGCGCGATAAGTATACCCGCATCGCGATCGGAGACCGGCAGAGTTTCGTGAAAACGGCATCCCCGACAATCGTCGTAGACATCGCTGCGCTGCCGGTTGCATCGCTGACGCCGGTGCTGGATGCGTCCGGTGCGCTGTGCTATGACGCATCCGGAGAGCAGATTTTCGAGGAAAGGAGCTATCAGTAATGGCACAATTCAGCAGACTGGTCTCGCAGATTGACGCGCTGCTCGATGAGCTGGTTGCGGCGCGCGGCGGATACAGTACACTCGGCGAGGCTATTGAAGCTAAGGCCGGAGAGGAGGATCTCGCGGAGATCGAAGAAGCGCTCGATGCGGTCGATGCGGCGCTTGCCGGAAAGATCACGTACGGCATCACAACGGTGATCAGTGCAACGCAGGCAAATCGCGCGGATGTGAACACGCTTACAAAGTACGGGAGCTATCAGTACACCACACAAGACATCCCGTATATCGACAATCTCCCCGCCGGAGTGTCATCGCCGGGCCGTATTGATGTTATTGTGCTGCCTGCTGCGCGGCGGCAGCAGATTCTTCGCACAACCGGAGGCACTGCACCGATCTTTGTGCGAAACTCCACATCCGCGCCAGCGCCCGTTGCAACATCCCTGATCCCCGTGATGACCTCCGCGACGACGCCAAGCGGTGAGGTGATCGAGAGCGGGCATTATGAGTCACGGTATGGCTATCTCGCATTCGACGGCGTGGATTCCCAGACATACGCACGGAATGCATGGGGTGACGGTACGAATGCGCTGAATGGTACGCCGGAAGCGTGCTTTGTCGGCTATATCTGGGGTAGTCAACAGATAGTATCATCTGTAAAGCTGGCGTTTTACTCTGACACTAACTACACCTGCATCGTACAGTGCCGCGTTGACGGCGAGTGGCAGACAGTGCTTGATAACGTCCCCATCGTGGGCGGGGCGCCATACTACAGCGTTGTGGAGCGCACGTTTTCTGCTCCTACCACCTGTGACGGCATCCGGATGTGTGTGGTATCTGGCGACAGAGAACGTTTCTGTACTGCAAGTTACGGCGGAAACGTGTGCGAGTTCACTGTATACGGCGACGGCGGCACAACAGCAACATGGGGTACGTGGAAACGAATTATCACGGAGGAAGTGCAAGCGGCTAGCAGCACAAACAATGCGGCGCTGCTTGTTGCATCTATCAACGAAAAAGAGGGTGATTTCAATGCAGCCGAATGAGCCGGAAGCCGTCACCCTCTATACGAAGGAGGGAAAAACATTGCAGCACTTTATCAAGGCGATTTCCGCACTCTGCTGCTCGCTGGCATCGTTCCTGTGGGGAGAGCTCGACGGGCTTCTGATCGCGCTGATCGCATTTATCTGCTTGGATTACATCAGCGGCCTGATCGTCGGCGCGACGCGGCACCGGCTCAACAGCGCGGTCAGCTTTCGCGGGCTGGCGAAAAAGATGTTTATTCTGGTAGTTGTTGCGGTGGCGCATATCATCGACACACAGATTCTTGGTGGCAGCGCTGCGGTGCTGCGCTCTGCCACTTGCGGCCTGTACATCGCCAACGAAGGGCTCAGCATCCTCGAAAATGGCGGCAAGCTCGGCGTGCCGTATCCGAAAAAGCTGAAAGAGCTGCTCGAACAGCTTAAAAATGATTCTGAAAAAGGAGGAACAAACCGTGATCCAGATCACAAAGCCTGAGAAAGGCGATCCGTTCTTCAACAATGCCGCTGGCGGCGGCATCTCCACCTGCATCACGATCAAGAACTGTGAGCCCGGACTGAACGTCCTGCCGAACTGCGTCGGCGGAGCGATCGGCGCATACAACAAAGCGGCTTGCGGTGACGGACCTGCCACGTTCAAGCATCTGAGCTACCCGCCCAACGCGGAAAACATCATGGCGCGAGCTGAGCAGGAAGGTCTTCCGATCTCGCAGAAGCCCGCTGTCGGCGCTCTGATCGTCTGGCAGAAAGGCGAAACGCTCAGCAGCGCAGACGGTGCCGGACACGTTGCGTTCGTGACGTCCGTCGATGCAGACGGCACGATTCACACCGCAGAAAGCGAGTACGGCGGTCGCGCCTGGGTGAATCGTGCGTACAAGCCGCCGTATGTGTACGGCAGCGCTTACAAGTTCCTCGGATTTATCCACCAGCCCACGAAAAAGCCGGCAGTGTTGCACGAAGGTGATCACGGCGCGGAAGTCGAGCTGATGCAGGCGCGGCTTCATGCTCTTGGGTATATGCGCAAAGGCGAGATCGACGGCGACTTCGGCAAGATTACCAAGGGCGCTGTGCTCTGCTTCCAGCTCGAAAACGGCCTCGATGTTGACGGCATCTGCGGCCCGGCAACGCAGGCGGCGCTTGCAAAATAACGATACAACGAAACCGGCAGAGGATTCGTTCCCCTGCCGGTTTGCTTTATTACTGCGCTGCTTCCATGATCCAGCGCTCAAGGAGCTTTCCCTGCGGAATGCCCTGCTTTGCAGCTTCCGCCTTCAACTTTGCCGCTGCCGCTGCGGAGACGTTGAGGCCAAGCGTCACGGTTTCGCCGCTCTCGTCAGGCTCGCCGAAAATCTCGCAGTACTCGTCACCGTCGAGATGGTCTTCCGCCCACTTCTGAGCCGCTTTGTACGTCATCGGCTCGATCTTCTCACCGCCGCACCACTCGTTCTGCCCGCAGCTCTTGCTGTACGGGCTTGCAGCATTTCCTTCGCCGTGAAGAAAAAACTCGCCGGTCTTCTTCTGATAGAGCGTTTCGCAGTACCAGTGGAAATCGCTGCGGTACGGATTCGGCTCGTATTCGCCACGCTTCTTTGCGGTGTCGGTATCGTACACCTTGCCATTGATAATCTTTTTCATGATGTTTCCTCCTATTCATTGTGCCGGGTTTTGCCGCCCGGCTCGGCTGTTTTTATCAGATTCGGTCTCTCGCAGAGAGCGACAGTTTGAACGTCTGCACGATCGTTCCGTCTGCATCTGCGTAGTCAGGATTGTTGCACGGAACTCTGAAGCAGTCGCCGCTCCAGAGCTTTCCGCTTTCGTGGCGAATCGTGACCAGTCCGCTGCTGCTGTTATGACGGATCAACTTCACGATGCCGATCTTAGTAAGACCGATTTCCCGCGTAAGCTTTTCGCCGTCCTTCGCAGGATCCTCGCAAACCCAGCGCAAGGATTCGAGGAACATGTCTTCCGTGAGGTTCGGAAGGAGCTCTTGCCAGTTCTTGAAAATCTTGCTCTTTCCTGCGAGAACGATTTTCTCTTTTGCTTCGTAGTTGTTCATTTTTTTACCTCCTTTCATGCGAGCAGCGCTGCGACTGCTGCTGTGATTTTAGTGCCGAAATGGCGCTCCATCGTGCTGTCCATGTGCAGCGTGTTGTCGGTCAGATCAAAGTATGCCTTGCTTCCCATGATCCGGCGTGCTTCGCAGTTGCTGATGCTTTCACCGTCAACTGCTGCGCTGGAGATATTGCCGCTGCGATAGTAGCTGACTTCCATGCCGAGATCAGTTCCGTTGAAGTAAATCCGATCGTACACCTTGCCATTGGAGCCTTTCTTAGTCCAGCGACCGAACTTCTTCGTCAGCGCTTCGATGATGTCCTCGCGGCTCTGCTTCGCAGTTCCCTTTGCCTCTGCCCATGCCATCCGGAGGGCTTCCTTCATGTACTCGCGTGCCTTACCGCCGAACTGTGCGATTGCGTTCTTGACGATTTCCCATGCTCTCATCATGATCTTTTTCATTTTACTTACCTCCGTTTGATTCTCTTGGGTTTGCTTCCCTTTCCTTGATTACATTATACCATATAGTTTCTAGAAAGTCAATAGAAAATCACAAAAAGTTTCTAGAAACTCCAACTTTGTATACATGCACAAATATAAAGTTTCTACATTGTCAAATATGCTGAATGCGCCGTAAAAAAAGCGCATCTCGTGTCATGTTTCGTGTCATGTCGTGTCATAAAATCGCGTGATTTGACCACGTTTTACTGTTGCTAGTTCACAAACAAGATAAAATAAAAAGCAAGCAAACACTATATTTTCAAGTGCCTGCTTGCTTCTCGTTTGGTGGAGGCGGCGGGAATTGAACCCGCGTCCGAAAACCGATCCATCCGATCATCTACGAGTGTAGTTTGTCTTTTACATTCCCGCACCGCACCGCCGGCAAACAGGCTTTACGGATAGGTAGCGCATTGTGCGACTGCTGCCTATGCGCGTCAGCAGCAGACGTTCACCGCGTCATGACGCCAGACACCGAATACGCGGTCATCTTCGGGCTGACGGACGGCCTTAAGCGGCCATCAGAACGGAATCGTTGTTCTCGTTTAAATTTATAAGGTTGCACATTTTACGGGTTATGCGCCCGACTCGCCAATCGAACTTCCCAGCCCCCGTCGAAACCTTTACGCCCCCATGACGGAGAACCGGTGATTCTCACTCTATTATACTGCAAATATGCGAATTTGTCAACTGCAAAAAATGTCAGAGCAGCACGATCTCCTGCCGATCTGCATGAACCTGCGCTTCTGCACCGTAGGGGAGAATCGTTCTGGGTGCTGCGTGGCCGAAATTGACATTATAAAGAATCGGAAGATCCGGATTTCCGGCGGCATCACGCCAGACAGCCTTATATTCCTCATAATAGCGCTCGTTCATCGGCTTGCCGACCAGAATGCCGTTCAAATGGTCAAACACGCCTGCCTGCCTGAATGCTGAAAGAAATTTGTGCAGACGTTCCGCTGAAACGCAATCCTCGCTTGTTTCTGCAAACAAGATCTTGCCGCGCCATTCATCGGGCTGCGGAAAAATTTCGTATTTTCTGGAGATTTCAGTCTGATTCCGGAAAACATCTGTATCCGCAATACCGCATTCGGCAAATTTCGCTGCATAATAATCTGCGCAGTCACCAAGCAGCATCTCACCCATGCTGTCGATGCATCCGCCAAGCAGTTCGCCCGCAAAAACAGGTTCACCCTGCAAAAGCTCATATCCGTGCGTCTCAGGATGCGATACCGCCTGTGTTCCAAGCGCCTTTGCGGAATAATCGCTGCGTTCCTCATACCAGACAGGTGCAGGCGTAATTCTCCGCCCGTGATACGGCGCAAAACAGCTTGCAAACTGTTCTTTGGAATAGGGGAGCATATCGCCGGAAAGTTCCGCCATGTCGGAAAGAAAACTCTGTCCGTAGAAGGTTTGCAGGCCCAGACGGTGCAGCATCAGGTGCGAATTGGTCGAATCAGAATAGCCAAGAAAGAACTTCGGATGTTCCCGTACAGCAGCCGCAAATTCAGCATCCTCCATGAGAAACGGAAAGGTGCGGAAGGAGTCGATCCCGCCGATTGCACAGATAATGCCCTGAATGCTGTCATCGAGAAAGGCAGATTTCAGATCGGCAGCGCGCAGTTCCGGATGACTCCATACCGCCTGCACTCCGGAGAGCGAATGCTGCATAAATACGGGTTCCAGCCCGAAGGAACGAAGCATTTTTTCGCCCAGTGCTTTCTCATGTGCGCAGGCATCTTCTCCAAGAATGCCGGTTGAAAGGCTGATCACTGCAATGCGGTCGCCTTTTTGCAGCGGCTTCGGACAGATCATAGACAGCTCCTTTCGTCAGCGGTTTCTGGTTTTCACAGCACGGTCGATGTCGCGGTTCGCAGATTTAATGGCAGCATCTTCGCGCTTATCAAAGAGCTTTTTACCCTTGCAGAGACCAAGCTGCACCTTGACTCTGCCGTCTTTGAAATACAGCGAGAGAGGAATCAGAGTCAGCCCCTGCGTTTTGAGCGTACCAAACAGCTTCAGGATCTCGCGCTTATGCATCAGCAATCTGCGGACGCGCCGGGGATCTTTATTGAACACATTACCTTTTTCGTAAGGAGATACGTGCATATCGCGGAGAAAGAGCTGCCCTTCGTCGATGGAACACCAGCTATCCTTGAGATTGACATTGCCGTTTCGGATAGATTTAACCTCTGTACCGATCAGTTCGATGCCGGCTTCATAGGTCTCCAGCACAAAATAATCGTGCCGCGCCTTGCGGTTATCTGCGATCTGCTTGATGCCTGTCTGCTTCATGCGGCATTCTCCTTTCGTGATTTTCACTATATTATAACATAATTGCGTATGCTTGTCAAGCGCGGTGCATATCACATTTTCAGCCGAAACGTCAAATTCTTGTAAATTTATGGTGAAAAATAGTATAAAAGGGATTGACTTTCTTGCTCCGATGTGCTAAACTAATACTGTCTATCTATAATTTCGCATCTTGACCGCCATAAACGGAGGATACTATGCAGCAGACTGCCTGCGATCTCTGTCCGCGCCGCTGTCACGCAGACCGCAGCGCAAGCACCGGTTTTTGCGGTGAATCACACACGCTTCGGATCGCACGCGCTGCACCGCATTACTGGGAAGAACCGCCCATCAGCGGAAAAAACGGTTCCGGCACGGTTTTCTTCAGCGGATGCAGTCTTCGCTGTATCTACTGCCAGAATCATGAAATTGCCGTTTCTCATCTGGGATACAGCATTTCACCGGCGGCGCTGGTTCAGGAAATGTTCCGCCTGAAAGGGGAGGGCGTTCATAATATTAACCTCGTGACGCCCAGCCATTTTACAGAGGAGCTGATCCCTGTTCTCCGCGCTGCAAGGGAAGGCTGCATCGGAATCCCGTTTGTCTGGAATTCAAGCGGATATGAGTATCCAGAAACACTTGCGAAACTGGAAGGCCTTATCGACATCTATTTGCCCGACTTCAAATACATCCGGCGCGAAACTGCAAAGGCGTATTCCTCTGCACCGGATTATCCTGACATCGCAAAAGCAGCACTCGCTGAGATGGTACGTCAGTGCGGTACACCGCAGCTCGATCCGCAGAGCGGTCTGATGACCCGCGGTGTGCAGGTGCGCCATCTGGTACTGCCCGGCGGTGCGCAGGAATCGCGCGAGGTGCTTTGGTATCTGCACAGCACCTACGGAAACAGTATCGGCTACAGCATCATGAATCAGTATACCCCTATGCCGCAGATGTCTGCACATCCGCTGCTGTCCCGCCGCGTCACAGCTCACGAATACGAAACAGTCACTCGCTACGCATTACAAATCGGAATTGAAAACGCTTTTACACAGGAGGGTGAAGCATCATGCCAATCCTTTATCCCGCAGTTTTCTGGGCAGCCTTTATGAAACCAATCTCCTGCGCCGGCTTCACGACCGGCTTCTTCGCACTAATCCTGCTGATCCCGCTCATTATGGCCATCCGTGATATCCGGGAATACCGCCGCCTCAAGCGTGACGGCCTCAAGGTCTATGCGCACATCACGAAATGTGAAAAGCGCTGGGCAGGGCCCGGGGGCGTCAGCTGGCAGTCTCCTTACAGCTATTGCGTCGGCGGAAAGTATTTCGTCGGAGAATTTCTGACAACATACCGCTCCCCGAAACTTACCGTAGGCAAGCGGATCGAGGTGCGCTGCGATAAGGATGACCCCGATCATCATATCACCCTGCCGTATTCCCTGTGGTCATGTGCCGCAGAGCTGTTCTTATCATGTATTGTGTTCATCCCGCTTGTCATCGTCTTTGCGGTCGAGCTGCTCAAATGTTTCTGAGCAGCCCGCCGGGGGATTGCGGGATGAACTCTGCCATACAACGTGTCCGCCGCCGCAATGGGCAGAGCGGACTTTTTCTTTGCCCGCAGATATTTTCCCTTCGCCCATTGCTTTTTCCTTTATAATGTGGTATAATGAGGGAGCAATCTTTTCACATTACCTAAAGGAGTGTATCATCATGGATATTATGGAAAAGGCGCTTGCTGCGCATCACGAATGGCACGGAAAGCTCGACATCCGCTCGAAGGTCGCGATCAAAGACAGAGATTCTCTCTCCGTCGCATACACACCGGGTGTTGCGCGCCCCTGCCTGGAGATCGAGAAGGACAATGCGCTTTCTTATGATCTGACCGGCAGAGCCAATCTGGTTGCTGTCATCACGGACGGTACTGCTGTGCTGGGTCTGGGCGACATCGGTCCGCTTGCAGCTATGCCGGTCATGGAGGGCAAATGTGCCCTGTTCATCGAGTTCGGCGGCGTCAGCGCGATTCCGCTCTGCGTGAATACGAAAGATCCCGATGAATTCTGCAAGACCGTCGCGAATATCGCAGGCAGCTTCGGCGGTATCAATCTGGAAGACATCTCCGCACCGCGCTGCTTTGAGATTGAAAAAAAGCTCAAGACAATGGTGGATATTCCGGTCTTCCACGATGATCAGCACGGTACTGCCGTTGTCGCATCTGCTGCAATCATCAACGCTGCAAAGCTCGCAGGCAAGGAACTCTCTGAGCTGAAAACCGTCATCAACGGTGCTGGTGCAGCCGGTGTCGCAATCGCAAATATGCTGCTGACGCTCGGCATCAAGGACATTACCATGATCAATTCCAAAGGCATCGTCTGCGACGGCGACAAGCTCTCCTCTGAGGCTCTTGCAGATCTTGCAAAGCGCACTAATCTGGCGCACAAGCACGGCACGCTTGCCGATGCAATGCAGGGGGCAGATGTGTTCATCGGTGTTTCCAAGCCGAATCTGGTCACGCCGGAAATGGTGAAATCCATGAACGCGAAGCCGTTTATCTTTGCAATGGCAAATCCGACGCCGGAAATCATGCCTGATCTTGCAAAGGAAGCGGGTGCATTTGTTGTCGGCACGGGCAGAAGCGATTTCCCGAACCAGATCAACAATGTGCTGGCATTCCCCGGCATTTTCAAGGGCGCACTGGCTGTCCGCGCATCCGATATTACCGAAGGCATGAAGCGTGCAGCAGCGTTCGCGCTTGCAAATGCAGTGAAACCGGAAGATCTTTCTCCGGACTGCGTCATTCCGAATCCGTTTGATCCGACTGTTGCGGAGTCCGTCGCAAATGCTGTTATGCAGGCTGCAATCGAGGACGGCGTTGCGCGCGTGAAGCCGCAGTAACGAAGCGTATATGGAGACAGCATCATGACAAAGGAAGAATTCATCGCAAAGGCAGAAGCCGATCACGAATGGGCGCCCGGCTGGGATGCAATTGAGCAGGAGTTTTCCCGCCTGTACCCGAATCAGGAGCCGCAGCATTACGGCACAGTTATCACCTCACGTGCGATCTTCGGCGGCGAGGAGTATCTCGACGGTTACTCCCTTTATCGCTCAGAGAAGGGCTATTTCCATGCCGTCACGTTCGGAATGTCTGAACTGTATGCTGAACCGGAAAAATTCGGCGGTCAGTGGAGCAAATGGGGCTACGAAATGACCATGAAGCTCAGAGAACCCGATGCAGAAAGCTGCATCTGGGCGCTCAATATGATGGGCAATCTCGCACGGTATACATTTCAGACTGAGCGCTATTTTGAAGCGGATCAGTACATCGCGGGCAAAGATCCTGCTCCGATCAAAATCGGCTCTGATACACTGCTGACCGGTCTGCTGATTGTGCCGGATACGGAGGCAAAGGGTCAGGATACGGTTTACGGGCGCATGGAGTTTTTGCAGCTTGTCGGCGTGACGGAAGAAGAAGTGCAGGCAGTCCGTGCGGACAGATCGAACCTTGCACGGATCATCGCGAACATGAAGCAGGATAATCCGGATCTTGTAACCGATCTTTCGCGCACGAAATCCTATCTGTGAGGGCGCGGAATGTATAAGCTCATACCTGCCCTGGCAAATGCGGTCAGCACACATAGTATTCTCCGGCTTTGCCTCATCGGACTGGCTGTTCTCGGCGCTGTATTTTTCCTGAGTCCGATGGTTTTCCGTATTGTCAATATCGGCAATCTGTTCGGACTTGCGGTCAGTTTGATTGTGTTGGTGTTTTCGCTTCTGAGCAAGCGGATTGCACCTGCCCTCAGCACTTGCTGTACGTATAAGGCGGGGCGTATCACACTGAATGCCGTCACCGGCATCATCCTGCTTGGGATGCTGTACTGTCTTGCAATGACCTGCCTGATGCTGCACGGTGCGCATAAAAAGCCGAAATCCGAACCGGCAGCAATTATTGTACTGGGCTGCAAAGTTCGCGGGACAGAACCGAGTCTGATGCTTTACCGCCGGATTCAGCGGGCGTATCAGGCATTGCAGACGTATCCGGACGCGGCTGCGGTCGTATCGGGCGGAAAGGGCGATGCAGAGGAGATCTCCGAAGCTGAATGTATGCGGCGCGAACTGAGCGCAATGGGAATTCCGGAAACGCGCATTCTGTTGGAGGATCAGTCTACTTCTACATCTGAAAATCTGCGGTTCTCCAAGCAGATTCTCGATGAAAACGGCATTTCCGGCGAGCTGGTTCTTGTCACGGATGCTTACCACGAAAAACGTGCGCAGATTCTCGCGAAAAAGGAAGGTCTTCCGCCGTGCAGTGCCGCCTCCGCGCATACCTCATGGTATCTCGTCCCGACGTACTGGGTGCGGGAATGGTTCGGTCTGGCGCACGCATTTGCCTTTGGCACATAAACAGTTCGCCGCAGTTTGCCGGTATTTTTCCGGTAATACTGCGGCGTTTTACTTGACATTTGGAGCAAATCGCAGTATAATATGAAAGCAATTTGCATAAAACGGAGGAAGAAATGGAAAAACGAAAATCCAGAAAGAAGATCGTGCTTGCCGTGATACTCATAATCCTGATTCTGCTGCTGATCGGATGGTGCATCATGTTAATCGTGATCTACAACCAAAATTTCAATCACCGCTTCACAAGCGATGAACCGCTGATGATGTATCCGGAGGATTTCGAGGGATTGCAGCGCACCAGATACGAATTCCCCTCGGATAAAGGGCAGATGCTGACAGGCTATCTTTACGAAGCGGGAACAGACCAGCGCGGGATCATCGTGCTGGCACACGGCATGGGCGCAGGACATAATTCCTATATGGACTGTGCGGATTACTTTGCGCAGAACGGCTACTATGTGTTTGCTTATGATGCCACCGGCTGCGATGAAAGCGAAGGCGAAGGCATCGGCTGTGTGCCGCAGGGCGTTGCAGATCTTGACCATGCAATCTCATTCGTGGAGGATAGCGGTAATTTCCCCGAACTGCCAATCGTGCTGTTCGGACATAGCTGGGGCGGCTACAGCGCCTGCAATGTGCTGACCTATCATCCGGAGGTGCGCGCTGTAATCGAGTGTTCCGGCTGTAACCGTTCATCTGATCTGTTTGAGGCGGGCGGACTGCGGCAGGCAGGCGGAATCATCTACACGATGCTGCCGTTCACCAATCTCTATGAACGTATCCGCTGCGGCAAATACGCTGCCAATTCCGCAATGGATGGCTTTGCGGCAAGCGATGCAGCGGTATTGGTGCTGCACAGCGCAGATGACGGCGTACTGCCGATTCGCTATGGTTACGACGTATACTATAATGCGTATCAGAATGACCCGCGCTTTACATTCATCCGGTATGAGGACAGAGGGCATAATTATGTGTTTCATGATCTGACCTATATCCGCGAATTTGAAACGGGCTTTGAAGCATGGCGCAATACGCTGGACTACGATTATCAGGCAGCGGAAAACCGCACACGCTTCCAAAACGACAGAGCCGCATATATTCAGGAAAACCTTGACCGCGAAAAATGGTGCAATTCGCTGGATACCAAGCTGTTTGAGCAGTTTGTCAGCTTCTACGATGCGCATATTCAATGAATATATCCATACAAGCCCCGAATGCAGATTGTACCTGTGTTCGGAGCTTTTTGCTTCAGGCTGCGGCGGGAAGGTCGTTATTTTGCTGTGAAAAAAGTATGTGAAAATATTGACAATCATGCAGAAATCGGGTATAATATATGCTGTAAATCTTGTAATTTCAAGGAGGTCTTTCCAATGAGCAACATTCGTATCGGTATTGTCGGTTACGGCAACCTCGGCAAAGGCGTCGAGCTTGCAATCCGCTGCAATCCTGACACCTCGCTCGCATTCGTTGCGACCCGCCGTGATCCCGCAACTGTCCAGCTCAAAACGGACAACGTGCCGGTTTATCGCTATGCGGATCTCGCAAATCATACTGCTGATGCAGACGTCGTGATCGTCTGCGGCGGCTCTGCAACTGATCTGCCGCAGCAGACACCGGAGCTTGCAAAACTGTTCAATGTCGTGGACAGCTTTGATACCCACGCCCGCATTCCGGAGCATTTTGCAAAAGTCGATGCGGCTGCAAAGGAAAGCGGCCATGTCGCGATGATCTCGGTTGGCTGGGATCCGGGTATGTTCTCGCTGGCACGTCTTTACGGAAACTGCATTCTTCCGGACGGCAAGGATTATACCTTCTGGGGCAAGGGTGTCAGCCAGGGTCACTCTGATGCAATCCGCCGCGTAAACGGCGTGCAGGACGGCAAGCAGTATACTGTCCCGATCGAGGCTGCTATGGACGCAGTCCGCCGCGGTGAACAGCCGGAGCTGACGACCCGTCAGAAGCATCTGCGCGAGTGCTATGTTGTTGCAAAGCCGGATGCAGACCGCAAGCAGATTGAGCATGACATCAAGACCATGCCGAACTATTTTGACGAGTACGATACGGTTGTCCATTTCATCTCGCAGGAGGAGCTGAACCGCGATCACGCCGGTATTCCGCACGGCGGCTTTGTTATGCGCAGCGGCAAATCCGGTGAAAACGGTGAACATAAGCACCTGATCGAATACAGCCTCAAGCTCGACTCAAATCCGGAATTCACCACAAATGTTCTGGTTGCATTTGCCCGCGCAGCAGCCCGCCTTGCTGCTGAAAAAGCTACCGGCTGCAAGACCGTTTTCGACATTGCTCCGGCATACCTTTCTCCGCTCTCCGGAGAAGAAATCCGCGCGCATCTGCTGTGATTTCCTTCCCGTGGTTATGTAAATATCGCCAAGTTTTCGACGGAAACCGATCTGTTTCTGATTGAAAAATCCGAATTATCGGTTTATATTTGACAAATCACGTATTTTCGTTATATAATACAGATAGATTTTAATTATAGGAGGAAATCCCCATGAAGAAAAATGATCTTGTTGCGGCAATTGCCGAAAAGGAAAATGTCTCGAAAAAGGAAGCTGACAAGGCTCTGAACATCGTGCTGGATGCAATCAGCGATGCTCTGATCGCCGGTGAGAAGGTTTCCATCACCGGTTTTGGCACGTTTGAGGTTCGTGACCGTCCCGCAAAGCTCTGCAAGAACCCGCGTACCGGTGAGCCGATGACCACGAAGCCCTGCAAGGCTCTGGCATTCAAGGCTGGCAAGACCCTGAAGGACGCTGTTAATTCCGAGAACTGATAACCATTCCGGACACAGGAGGTAGCGATCATGGCGAGAACAAAAAAGGAAGTTGCTGAGAGCGCAAAGGCAGTCGCAGAGACTGTTGCTGAGAAGGCAGGCGCTGTCGCTGAAACCGTTGCTGAGAAGGCTGAGGCTGTTGTTGCCGCTGCAAAGAGTGCTGCAAAGCCGCGCCGTGCTGCAAAGAAAACCGCTGAGACGAAAGATGCTCAGGCTGCGAAAGCTCCGCGTGCTGCGAAGAAGGCTGCTGACAAGCTGAATACGAAGGTTGTGATTGAGCTTGCCGAGAGATCTGCCTCCGCTGATTCTCTGATTGAGCGTGCCAAGGAGGACTGGACTGCAAAGGGCAATGTTCTGGATGATATGAAGGAACTTGCACTGTATGTCAATGCAGGCGAGGGCATGGTTTACTATGTTGTGAACGATGATTACCTCTCCGGTTCGTTTGCAATCTGATTTTCTGAATGACAAGCTTCATTATGCGCATCAGATCTGCGGATCTGGTGCGCATTTTGTATATCTGCGGAAAAACAGCACATACTTTCCCCTGGAAAGGGGAGATGAATATGCCGCAGAAACCTTCGTTTCGGATGAATGTACTTGCCGGTACACTCCTGCTGTGTATGCTGGGTCTGATCGTGCAGCTTATGCGCGTGCAGCGCGGTGACCGCATCGCGGAAGCGGGTGTGAGACAGGGCAAATATCATCTTCATGTACCGCTTTGTGCCGGCACAATTTACGACCGGAATCTGAATCCACTGAACAATTCCGAGGAGCAGATTTTAGCCGTTGTGAACCCGACACCGGAAACAATCTCATCAATCTTCGCGAAAATCCGGGATAAGGATGCGCTCACTGCACAGTTACAGCGCGTTTCCCCATTTGTCTGTAATCTGACGGAAGCTGCCCCTTCCTCGCAGAATCTCATTGTTCTGCACGGCAGATGCGATGCAGCGGGCGCGCGTCCGGCACAGCATTTGCTGGGCTATGCACAGAACGGCGAACGTGTTGCAGGGCTGGAACGTGCCTATGCGGATTGGCTTGCTGAGTGCGATGCAGCAGCGGATATTACATTTACAGTCAGCGGGGTGGGGGAGGTGCTGGCGGGCGCAGACAGCAGCTTTCAGCTCAGCGGCAAAGCAGGCGGCGGTATCCTTACCACACTGGATTTACGTGTGCAGGAAATTGCAGAACGCGCCCTCTCGACATTAAATGTGCCTGGGGCAGCCGTTGTGCTGGATTGCCATACCGGAGACATCCTCGCCTGTGCGAGTCTGCCGGCTTATGCACCGGATGATCTGGCCGCTGCGCTGGATGCCCCTGATGCCCCCTTCGTAAACCGCGCCCTCTCTGCATACAGTGTCGGGTCAGTTTTCAAGCTCGTGATTGCTGCTGCCGCACTCGAAAACGGATTCAATACACAGTATCGCTACGATTGCACCGGTCAAATCAACATCTATGGACAGCGTTTCCGCTGTCACAAGTGGAACGGTCACGGGCTGCTGAATATGGAAAACGCATTGATTCATTCCTGCAATCCATATTTCATCTCGCTGACACGCATTCTGCCGGCAGATATTCTGCACGATACCGCTTCCGCATTGGGGTTTGGTGAGGAGATTTCGCTTGCAGACAGCTTAGGGTCGGTATCAGGCACGCTGCAAAGTGTGCGCGATTTGCAGATTGATGCAGAAAAGGCGAATTTCAGTTTCGGGCAGGGCAAACTTCTCGCGACGCCGCTTCAGGTCGCAGCCATGACCGCCTGTATTGCCAATGACGGCGTATACTGTGTGCCGCGTCTGGTTATCGGGAAAACACCTGACGGCATCACAGCACAAGCAGACGCAAAGCAGGAATCTCAGCGCTGGCGGGTACTGCGATCTGAAAACGCAGCCGCAATCCGTGAGATGATGACAGCAGTTCTCGAAAAGAGTGATTCAGCAAACGGCAAGCCCTACAATACCCGCGCGGGCGGGAAAACCTCTACTGCGCAGACCGGTCAGTTTGATGAAACCGGCACGGAACTTTGTCACGCATGGATGACCGGTTTCTTTCCGGCAGACACGCCGCAGTATGCTGTCACAGTATTTGCGGAGAACGGCGGTTCCGGCAATGAAACCGCCGCACCGGTCTTCCGTGCCATCATAGAGGCGATGATGCGCTTACAGTGAAAGATATTCGCCGCTGACATAACCGGTTTTTCCGCCGTACCGCGTCACGTACCAGCCGTCTGTTTCGCCGTCCAGTACAAGCTGTGTGCCGTCAGGAATCTGCGCAATCACATTGCCTGAAAGAGAAGGATAGCTGCGCAGATTCAGACGGCTGCCTTCCGTCTGAACGGTTGCAGGAAATGGCTGCGTTGCGGAAATGAACGGAATGCCGAAGTAATCCGTCAGGGACAGCACCAGCGTCTGCGCAATCAATTCCAGATTTTCCAGCAGCCACGCCGCATCTTCCGGATTATCGTGGTATCCGAGTTCCGCAAGAATCGCCACAGCACGGGTTCGCAGCACCTCTCCGAGACTGCTGGTCGGACGTGCAAGCACCTGCGAGGGCATGGGATAGATGTGCTGCAAATTGTTCGCAGTAATGGTCGCAAGCAGCTCACTCTGATCGCTTGCGGGCGCGTAGTAAATGTCGATTCCGCGCAGCAATCCGGAAAACTGTTCCGGAGCAGCATTGGAATGCAGCGCAAGATGCACGTCAAATCTGCCTGCATTGGAATCCGCAATCGCACCGCCTGCATTCCGCACGGGATCATTGCGGACAAAGTCGATGCCGCAGGAACGCAGATAGGGTTCCATGCGTTCTGCAAGCTGATTCATGACCTGTTCCTCGTTCTCCTGACCGGTCACATAGGGATTCCACTCCTGCGTGGAAGGGCTCAAAAATACGATCGGCATAGCAGCCACCTCTTTCTGAAATTTTTGTATATTCTATGCGGGATTTCACAAAATGTGCATAGAAAAGTGACAAAAGGTACTTGCAATTTCCGGCTGTTTCCTGTATAATATAAGTAGTATAAAGGAAGGATGTGTCTGCAATGCGGATCTTGCTCGTGGAAGATGAGGTCGCGCTGTGCGAAGCGCTGATCCAGATTTTTCACAAAAACAAATACATCGTTGACGCTTGCTACGACGGGGAAAGCGGTCTTGACAATGCACTTTCCGGCATCTATGACATGATCGTGCTTGACGTGATGCTCCCGAAAATGAACGGTCTGGATGTCCTGCGTGAGATCCGGAAAAAGAAGCTCAATACCCCTGTTTTGCTGCTGACAGCAAAAGATACCATCGCGGATAAAGTAGCCGGTCTGGATGTCGGTGCGGATGACTATATGACAAAGCCCTTCTCCTCTGAGGAACTGCTGGCACGCATCCGTTCGCTTTACCGCCGCAATGCAAATGTCATTTTTGAAAATGTTCTGACCTGGAGTGACCTGACGCTGAATCTCTCGACCTATGAGCTGTTCTGCGGACAAAATTCGTTTAAGCTTGGTTTGAAAGAGTTTTCGATGATGGAGCTGTTCCTCAAAAACGGCAGCCGCATCCTCTCGAAAGAGACACTGATTGTCAAAATCTGGGGCTACGAATCTGATGCAGAAAATAACAATGTCGAGGTATATGTCAGCTTTCTGCGCAAGAAACTCGCACATATGCACTCAAAGGTCGCGATCAAAACCGTGCGCGGCGTCGGGTATTGCCTTGAAGAAAAGGAATGAATCCTGAAAGGAGTGTGCAGCCGTGATCAAAAAACTCAGACGCAGATACCTCATTACCAATATGGCTCTGCTGAGCTGCACGCTGATTGTCGGGCTGACCATTCTGTTCTTTGTTCTGTATCATGCTCAGGTACAGGAATCTTACACCGTCATGCAGGAGATGATCAAGGAACAGGAAATGCTTCCGCCGCCCAATGAGGCTGATAACAGACCGCGTCCTCCGATGCCGGATCAGAATATCAGCAATGCACCGCTTGTTGCACCGCTCAGCAATACCATTCTCGATGAACATGACGATGACGACGATGATGAGCATGAGAACGGGAATCCGGAATGGAATCCGTGGGAGAACAATCAGTGGGGCAATAATCCGTGGGAGAATCCCTATTGGAACGGCTGGTGGTGGTACTGGTACGGTTCACCGCGTATGACACCGCCGCCTTACTGGGGGGATTTCGGCGGTGATTACAACGGCGGTTTCAACGGGCAGAACGGCGAGCAGAATCCGTGGATGCAGCCGCCTTGGGGGTGGAATCAACCCTCTGACGATCAGCAGGAACAGCCCCCCCAGGACGATCATCACGAGGATTGGAATGAACCGCGGGATGATCACCGCGAAGAACAGCCGCCTCAGACGCAGCCGCCGCAGAATGAACAGCGCGAACGGCATTCTGAAATCAATCCGGAACAGCGTGACAGAGAACGCTTTGAGCCTGTCACACCGCCGGAAGAAGCGTATGAAGAACCGGCAGATCCCGGATTGCCGCCCGATGCGCCGGCGACTGAACCGCCGGAGACTGCACCGTCTACAGCTTCTTCCTCGAAAACAACAAAGACAACCGCTTCAACGCGGCCGACCACCGCTGCAACAGAGCCAGCAGTTTCTGAAGCAGAGGCGGAAAGCGATCCTGACAATGAACCCTCCGCAGAGACAACTGCCGCACAGATTGTACCTGTCGATGAGGGACAGTATGTGCCGGATGCTTTTATCGCACAGATCGACGAAGACGGCAACATTGCCTCTTATGCCGGCAATGCAACCGACCACAGCGATGCAGATGATTATAAAATCGTCAATCATGCCCTAGAACGAATCGGCAGACGCGGTCCGGGCGCCGGCACGCTGCATATCGGTGATTCGTCGTTCCGTTATCTGATGAAAGCGGATGATACCGGCAGCTATCACCTGGTGCTGCTCAGCCGTTCTCTGGAGCTTTCTACGCTCAGACGTCTGCTGTTTATTTTCCTGTTCTTCCTGGTTGTCGGTTTGATCTGTATGTTTGGTCTGAGCATGATGCTCGCAAACTGGACTGTCACGCCGATTGCCGCTGCATGGGAAAAGCAGAAACAGTTTGTCGCAGATGCCTCTCACGAGCTGAAAACACCGCTCGCAGTTATCTCTGCCAATACAGAGGTGATTCTCGCGAATCCGGCGGAATCCGTCGCGAACCAAAGCAAATGGCTTACCTACATCCAGTCTGAAACCATGCGGATGTCAAAGTTGATTACCAATCTGCTGTCTGTAGCCCGCATGGATAACAAAGACGATGTGGCACATATCGAGCCGCTTTCGCTCAGCGAAATCGTCTCCAATATCTGTCTGGTATTTGAGCCGATTATCTACGAAAACGGCAAGACGCTGAATACCGTGATTCAGCGGCACGTTACTATGCGTGCTGATGAGGACAACATGAAACAACTTTTGTCGATTCTGCTGGATAATGCCGTGCTGCATTCTGTTCCGCAAGCGCAGATTACTGTGACTCTCTCACGCGATGCACAGGGGAAAATCCGGCTTGCGGTTGCAAATACAGCCAAAGACATCCCGCAGGAACAGCTCTCGCATCTGTTTGAGCGGTTCTATCGCCTTGATACTGAAGGAAGTCCGAACGGTTCGGGTCTGGGTCTCAGCATTGCAAAGAGCATTGTGCATCAGATGGGCGGCACATTGAATGTCACGAGTGAGAATCAGCTTGTGACTTTCGTTGCAACATTCTCATAATCTCGGAGAGTCGGGATCATCGCATCCCGACTCTTTTTGCGCATGATTTCACGCACCCGTGCATAAAATGTCACGAGGTGAGGGCATGGCAAAACATCGGACTTTATTGCACGAATCTGCTTATCTGAGTTTATTTTCCGTCGGCTTGCAGGGGATGGGTCTCCTGCTCAATATCTTTCTGACGCGAAGGCTGGGGTCTGCGGCAGTCGGTATCCTTACACTGATGAGTTCTTTTTACGGTCTGGCTGCAGTGCTGTCTGGCGGCAGCGGATTCATCACTGTGAGCAGATTTATGTCAGAAGCAATCGGGCGAGGGGAGAGTCCGCGGAGAATCTTCCGGTATGCGCTGCGGTTTTGTGTGATACTCAGCGTTAGCTGTACGGTTTTGCTTGTTCTGTTTGCCCCGCGAATAGTCCGTATGATTCCGCAAACCGGTGCAACAGCGGTCAATCTGCGGCTGCTGAGTCTGACGCTGCCATTCGCCGCAGTAATTGCCTGTCTCAAAGGGCGATGCTACGCATTCGGGCGCGTCTATCTGCCGGCAATCGCAGACTGCATTGAGTTTTTGCTGCGTTCCGGTGTGATGGCGTTCTGTGCAGTTTTCTGCATTCCGAACGGGAGAATGAATCTGTTGACGGCATTTGCCGGTTCGCTGTTGAGCGGAGAGGGGAGTACCCTGCTGTTTTTGCTGCTGTGCCGGATGCCAAAAGAGCGATATACAATCCGAAAAACAACGCATTTTAGCCATTTTCTGATGCAGGCGCTTCCGATCATGGGCAATGCCTGTCTGGTCTCGCTCCTAAGCAGCGCAAATGATGCGCTTGTTCCGTTGACGCTTTTGCAGTATGGCGACAGCACGGAACAGGCACTTGCACAGTTCGGACAGTTTGAAGCAATTATCCTTCCGACTCTTTTTTTCCCGTCGGTCATTCAGTGCTGTATGTCGGGGCTGCTCGTACCGGAACTGTCGCGAGCGCGTGCCGCGAACGATTTTGCACGCATTCAGGCACACACGCAGCGTGTTCTGGAGCAAACGATGTCCTTCTCGCTTTTCGTTGTACTGATTTTGGTGCAATTCGCACTGCAAATAGGTACACTTCTTGGCGGCGATGCTTTCGTGGGGCATATTTTGCGTGTTATGTCGCCAGTTGTGCCGTTCATTTATCTGGAGATTATTCTGGAAGGGGTACTGCGCGGACTTGGCAAACAAAATTTCTCCTCAGTAAATTATCTTGCAGAATATACAGTTCGGATTTCCGTGCTGCTGATTTGCGTACCGCTGTTTGGATTTTACGGCATTGTCGCATCATATCTGGCGTGCAATCTGACCGGCAATGCTGTTCGCATATATTTTGTGCTGCGCGCAACAGATTTGCACCCAAACTGGAAACGCATTTTACTGAGACCGGCATTTGCGCTGATCATCAGTTGGCAAATGTCTGAGCTGATTCACGCGATTCTGCTTCATTTCCGTATCACCGATCTTCCTGCAATGACAATTTATATACTAATCTGCGGTGGAATGTATCTGTTTCTGCTGCGCGTTCTGGATCAGCTTCCGCAGACGAAAGCGCTTTCAGTCGAATGAAAATTCCCCTGAGAACAATCGCTCTCAGGGGAATTGCTTTCACAATATCATTGACCAATCGCTCTCACGGAAACCAACCAGCACCGCGTTTTCTGTCACAAGAATCGGACGCTTGACCAGCATTCCGTCGCTCGCAAGCAGCTCAAGCTGCGCATCTTCAGACATTTCCGGCAGCTTTTTCGCAAGTTCCATAGCACGGTAAATCTGCCCGCTGGTATTGAAAAACCGGCGCAGCGGTAAACCGCTTTTCTGCTGCCAAATGCGCAGTTCATCAGCGCTGGGATTCTCGGATTTTATGTCGCGCAGCGTGTATGCAACGCCGTGGTCATCGAGCCATTTCTGCGCTTTCTTGCAGGTAGAACACTTCGGATAACAAACATACAGCATAGAGAACCTCCTTAAATCAGCAACGGTGTGACCAGCATAGTCGCATACGCTGCTGCGGATGCAGCCAAAGCAACCACGATCAGCGGGCAATTCCGATACGCCAGTACAATCGCAATGATTGTTCCGACAATCGCAGATGCAAGATCACCGGTTGCATAGAAAATCGACGGAATGGTCATCGCACTTAATACAGAATACGGAATGTAGTATAAAAAGCTCTGAATGAACCTATTTTCTATTTTTTTCCGCACAAATACAAACGGAATCATCCGGATAAAATAAGTCGTCAGCGCCATGACCAGGATTGGAATAATCATTTTGCTCAAGATTCTGCCTCCTTTTGCGTGTCAACCGGAAATACAACGGCACAGATTGCAGCCGCGGCAACTGCGGCAAGAATCATCGCAAATCCGCCGCTCATAGACCGGAAACAGAATTTGATCAGGACAGAAATTGCAGCCGCAATGAGAACCGCCGCGAGAATTCCGCGTGATTTGCGTGCCGGCGGAAGAATAATTGCCAGAAACATTCCGTACAGCGCGATGCCAAGTGCATTCGTGATTTGTTGCGGCAAAAGTGTGCCGGCAGATGCCCCAAGCCATGTACCGGCTGTCCAGCCAAGTGCCGCAATGACCGTCAGACCGTACATATACGACGGCTTAAGCGGTTCTTTCTGAATGGATGAGACCGCAAAAATCTCGTCCGTTACACCATAAGATGCAAGCAGACGATGCGGCAGCGTAAAGGAGCGGTCAGCCTTTTGCGAGAGCGCAAGGCTCATCAGTGCATAGCGGATATTGATGATGAATTCCGCGAGAATCAGTTCCGGTAATGCAGCAGACACGCCGATTAGCTGAACGCCGGCAACCTGACCGGCAGAAGTCAGATTCGTGATGGACACCAATACAGCTTCCAGGACAGTCAGCCCGGACTGGATTGCGAGTATACCAAAACTGAACGAAACAGAAAGATAACCAAGTGCAATCGGGATGCCTTGCCGAATGCCTTTGCGAAACGGGTGCATAATTTGCCTCCTGTAAATAATCAGTACGCTTTATTATACCATTCTTCTGCGTTTTTGTCAAATGAACATTGTAGTCAGACTGGAAAAGCGGCTGCAAAATGGATACGAGGTTTTCTTCTTCTAATTGCGCCAAATTACGATTAGGTGCAATTGGAAGAGCAAAAAAGCAGATTACATTTTCTGAGTCTTACGTATAATCCTTTATCCCCCTGCGCATACTAAAATCAGGAATCAAGCGGTTCCAATATCAATACACGGAGGTAACTAATATGAACACGCAGAATGATCCGCTTTGGAACAACGGACAGACCCCGACATCGAACAGCGGCGAACAGAAACAGACACCTGAAGACGAAGCCAAGAAGCAGAATGACAAGAGCGCCCGGAACAAGCGGAAACACTGAGTGCTTTTCGTAATCTGCACCATAATCTGAAAAAGACTGCGTAGCCAATTGGGTACGCAGTCTTTTTTCGCGGACTCCCCTTCTGCCGGAACAGCAAAGAGGCAGATACCTCCTGCGAAGTATCTGCCCCCAGTTAAATCTGATTAGCCAATCACACGGACGCGGATAACATCCTCCAGCTTACGGAGACCGTCAATCACATCGTCAGCAATATCGCCGGTGACGTCGATCATGGTGTACGCATAATCCTTGCGGCTTGCGTTGACCATATTCTCGATGTTGCCGCCTGCATTTGCGATGGCGGTGGTCAGAGCAGCGATCACGTTCTTCACGTTCTTGTGCAGCACGCAGATCTTCTTGCCGACTGCATTCATCTCAGCATTCGGGAAGTTGACGCTGTTCTTGATGTTACCGTTTTCGAGGTAATCGACAAGCTCCTTTGCAGCCATAGCAGCGCAGTTATCTTCTGCTTCCTCGGTGGATGCACCCAGATGCGGAATTGCGATAACGCCCTCCATACCTGCGGTTTTTGCATTCGGGAAATCAGTAATGTATTTGCGAACCTTACCGGACTTCAGAGCAGCTTCCATTGCCTCGTCATCGACCAGCAGATCGCGTGCGTAGTTCAGAATGACAACGCCGTCCTTCATCATTGCGATGGTTTCTGCATTGATCATCTGCTTGGTGTCATCATTGAGCGGAACGTGCAGGGAGATGAAATCGCAGTTGCGGAAAATCTCCTCACGGGTCTTGACATGGTGGATTGAGCGGGACAGATTCCACGCAGCGTCAACGGACAGGAACGGGTCGCAGCCGTAGACTTCCATGCCGAGGTGAACCGCAGCATTACCGAGCGGGCCGCCGATTGCGCCCAGACCGATGATACCGAGCTTCTTGCCCTTGATCTCCGTGCCGGCGAACTTGGACTTGCCTTTCTCGACCATCTTTGCGACGGTCTCCTCGCCCTTAATGGTCTGCACCCAGTTGATGCCGCCGATGATGTCACGGGAAGCAAGCAGCATACCTGCAAGTGCCAGCTCCTTCACACCGTTTGCGTTTGCACCGGGCGTATTGAAGACGACGATGCCGCTTTCAGCAGCTCTGTCAAGCGGGATGTTGTTGACGCCGGCGCCTGCACGCGCAATTGCGAGCAGATTGCTGCCGAACTCCATCTCGTGCATCACAGCGGAACGGACGAGGATCGCATCCGGATTCTCGACGGTATCCGCAACCTGATAGTTCTCACCAAGCTCAGCAAGGCCGACCGGAGAGATCTTATTCAGTGTCTGAATCTGAAACATGGGAATGACTTCCTTTCTGATGTAATTATTCGGAAAATGCGATCAGGCGTTCTCAGCCTCAAACTTCTTCATGAACTCGACGAGCTTCTCGACGCCCTCGATCGGCATTGCGTTGTAGATGGAAGCGCGCATACCGCCGACGGTTCTGTGACCCTTGAGGTTCTCGAAGCCTGCTGCCTTTGCCTCAGCAACGAACTTTGCATCGAGATCTGCGTCGCCGGTGATGAACGGAACGTTCATGATGGAGCGATCCTTCTTCTCGACAGTACCCTTGAAGAGCTTGCTCTGATCGAGGAAATCGTAGAGGATCTTTGCCTTCTTCTCGTTGT
>DGVV01000152.1 GCA_002395085.1 Ruminococcus sp. UBA4275
AGCGCCCCATTATAATCATCGCGCAGCGATACCTTTATCGACAAGCTGGGGCGCTGCACGGTATTTGAACCGTGCAGCGCCTTTTTCATGCTAGGAAATGTTACCAGGTCCAGTCTTCCCAGAATCTGCCGGCGCGTTCCCGAAGGGAGTCACCGCGCGATTTCAGGGTTTCGTTTGTTGCGGCAATCACAATCAGCACAATGCCTGCCAGCAGCAGATATACCCACCAGTGCAGCGTGTTTGTCAGCTTGATGTCCATATAAACTGCCGTGAACAGCAGCGATATGCCGCCGAGCAGAAACCATTTTTTCTGCTTGATGTAAAAGGAGACAATGAAGATTGCAAGTGCCGTACCGATCAGCGTCAGAAGATCCTCCGCAGATTCGGTCCGGAAGGCACAGCCTGCAAGCCGCAGCAGCGCGTAAATACCGATGCCGAACAGGAATGCAGAACCGGTTTCCGCGCCGTACAGCAGCCGGATGACCGCGCCGAACGCAATCAGCGGCAGGAGATGCAGTTTGTCTTCCCAGTAAGTGCCGGCTGTGTCGATCATCGGTGTCAGCCAGAGTGCAATCGTGCAGATGCCTGCTGCCAGCGCAAAGAGATGCTTGCGGCGGATGGAATCCTGCATAATGAAAGTGAAATGCAGGATATAGCCTGCCAGCATCACCAGCATGAAGAAGATGATCCACGAGGTCTGGTCGCCGGTATGATCGTCAGCGGTCAGCAGCAGCCAGAACGGCATAATACCGCCGAATACCGTCAGGACATAAGACCGCCGGTTATGCGGGATGCCGTCTTCACGCGAAACAATGCCCAGATATGGCAGAAGCACGGTCAGGATGCTCATAATCAGAATCATGCCTGCCAGATAGAGTCCGCTGCTGTTATCGGTATGCTGCCGCAGTGCTTCTGCGGAAAAGAGCGCTGCAATCGCCGTGAGTACAGGCAGCGTGAGCTGTTCCCGCTTTGAGGTGAACCACGCCAGCAGGCAGATGCCCAGCGTGTAGATGAAGTAAAAGCTGTTCCATTCGGATTTGCCGAGGGAAAGCAGCGCCAGCGAGAACAGACCGGCACAGGCAGTCAGATAGATCTGCACGGGTGCGGGAATTGCTTTGCATCCGTTGAAATCGAGCATATCGCGCTGCACAAAGAATGCTGCGCCGCCCAGCAGAATCAGCCAGATTGCCGGAACCATTGCGACGGTGAAGTTCATCGCATCGCGGTAGACATAATGGCTGACGGCATAGCCGGTTGTGTTCATCACCAGCAGAAGCGAGGCTGCAAAACCAGCCGTCGGGACGAAGCGGATGCTGCGTCCGGCGAAGATCTGCCAGATTGCAGCCGCTGCCGCCGCACAGATCAGCGGCTGGATGATGACAAACGGTTGATCCAGCAATGACGGCGAAAAGAGTGCGAGGAGCATCGGGGGAACAGCCGTCAGCCCGAACATGGTCTGACGCACTGTGTGGAATTGCGAGCGAACCGTGAAAATTGCCGTAAACGCCAGCACCAGCGAGATCAGCGTCCAGCACAGCAGAATCACGCTCTCAGAGACCGCCGTGACCGCAGCACAGGCGATATGGGCAGCAGAAAAGAGAATCAGCGGGACAAGCGCCGCATAGAAATGCTGCAAGGGAGTGCAGGAATCGTTTTCGCAGGCAAGCAGCCAGTAGAATGTGATTGCCGCCCCGAAAATGACAAGTGCAATCGTGATGCCCAGCGGCGGAATATGGAATTGCATCATGGCGAATGCAGCGGAGAGAACCGCAATGCACGGGAAAATGATGTCTGCGGGGTGATTGCGCAGCCGCTTCTGCGACCGGAACGCCGCACAGCAGATGACACAGACTGCCGACAGGATGAGCGCATAGGTGTAATCATGGAAATCACCGAGCGTGCAGTCCCAGACCGTAAACACCGCGCAGATCAGCACCGCGGACATCATGCCGCAGTAGAGGAAATACGCCGGTTTCGCGGAATGCTTCGAGCGCGCCATCGCGTAAAGCAGCGCCGCCGCACCGAGGATGAACACGAATGCCGCGGCATTCTGCCAGACATCCTTGCGCAGCGCCCAGAACATACTCATGGAGCTGAACGCCGAGAGCATCGGGAAAATGACATTTGCATGGACACTCCGCAGGTGTTTTGTCCGGAAGAACAGCACAAAGCAGAGCATTGCGAGTGCCGAACCGATCAGGAGAATGGTTTCCTCCGCCAGCCCGAAGCAGCCGCCGAGCATCATGCCGGCAGTACCGAGGCCGAACACGGCAGCCATCAGATAGCCGTAAACCGTGTGGAACGGCGATGCAGTTTCCTTGTGCAGCGCCATGAAGCAGAAGCAGCCTGCTGCGGTACAGATCAGCAGCAGAGCGAGTGCATCCTGCCAGTTTGCGGCGGAACGCATGGAAAGTACCCGGAAAGCCATAGATGCCGCCAGCATCGGGAACAGGATGTCCGTCAGCGGATTCCACAGGCGCTTGGCACGGAAGAACAGCACAAAGCAGAGCATTGCGAGTGTGCCGGCGATCAGACTGTATGAACCTTGCGTCAGGCTGAGTGCATCTGCGGTCCATGCGAAAAACAGCGCCCCGAACAGCATTCCCGGCGTGAGGCACGCATAGACTGCATACCACGGTTCACGGGTGCGCGGATGCTGTGCAAGGACATAGCATATACCCGCTGCTGCCGCCGCAATGCCGAATGCGGAAAGTGACTGCCAGAGGGGCAGCGTTCCGCGCAGCAGGACAATGTCTGCCGAAACGGCTGCCGAGCAGGTGAAAAGCAGATTTGCCGACAGATTGCGAATGCGTTTTTTCCAGTAAAATGCAGCAAAACCTGCGAGGAAGCATCCGCCCGCAAGCAGATAGCTCTCTGCGGGGTTCATTGCGAAGAAGCGGTGTGACCAGGAAACGGCATCGCCGCAGAAAAGCCAGCCGATTCCCGCTGCTGCCGCGCAGATCTGCTTGCCGGGGGTCGATTTGACCAGCAGCACAAGCGAGATTGTCAGGGCAGCCGTTGCGAGTGCGACATACCAGCCGTTATGCGATATAAAAAGGTGAACCGGCACAGAAATTGCCGTGAGGGCATATGTGCCGTACCGGAATCCGATGCGCGTATCCTCCGGCACGAGATCTCTTGCAGTGAGCAGGCAGAAGATGATTGCAGCCAGCGTCACCGCGAGCGTTGCATAGGCACAGAAATCGAGATAGCTTTGCTGCCAGAGAGGCAGCAGCATCAGGAAGAAGCCCAGCAGCGTCATGACCGCAGTCGGAATAGCGGTATATTGCAGCAGCCGGTCACAGATTGCCGGTGCGAGATATGCCGATGCGAGAATCAGGGCTGCAAACGCCGCCGGTACAAAGAAATCTGTTTTGTCCGTCAGCCCGAAGAACGGGAGCGATGCCGCCGCAACCAGTATGCCGGCAAACGGTTCAATGACGGCTGCATAGGCGGGAGGGAGAATATCAAGGAGCCGGTGTGCCAGATGCGCAATCAGAGCCGCATAGACCGCGAAGAACAGAATTGCCCATTGCAGCGGGTGATCCAATCCTTCGGTGATGCCGCGTACCAGATTGAAATATGCGAGAGAAATGCCGCCCAGCACGCCGATTGCCCAGCTTTTCTGCCGGTATATTTTCACGGCGAATGCGGCAATGCCGGTGAAGATCAGGAAAGAGAGCGCGATGAGCCATTTGTTATCCGGCCCTGAGAGACCGTCGCCCAGCAGGCGGAGATAACCCGCTGCCCATACGGAAATGGGGAGATATGCCGCACCAAGCGTAAAGAATGCCATGCCGGTGCGTTCGAGACTGAGCTTTCTGTGAGCGAGCGCCGAAGTGCCGAAGAACAGCGCGCTGCCTGCGCCGAGGATGGCGAGTTTGCCGAAGCCGGAGAGTTCGCTCCACATTGAGCGCACAAAGAGCAATCCCGCGACGATGACCAGCACCACACCGACCGAGAGCATGACCGAGATTGCGGAGAAGTGTATGACCGGTTCAGAGGGTTCTCCCGAAACCTGCGGGGCAGGCGAATCGGATTTGTGCGCGGGCTGCGGGAATGCGCCTTCCGCAGCAGCAGGCGATGCAAACGCCGGTACAGTGACCGGTTCTGCTGCTGTTTCCGAACTGAAAGCCGGCAGGACCGTTTCTTCCGGCGGAAATGCCGGTGCTTTGACCGGTTCAGCGGAGGGTTCTGCGGATTCTGCGGCAGCAATCGGTTCGATGCGCGTGGGCGCTGTATCCGGCTGTGAACCGGATACGGCAGGCGGCTGCGGCGCTGCCTGATAGGAAATGTTCAGAAGCGCCGGATCAAGCTCCAGTTCTGCTTCCAGCAGATCCTGCGGCTCTGCCTTGCCCGTGATATAAAGCTGCCTGAGAATCTGCGCACGTTTTTCAGCCAGATTCCGGAATTTTTTGATTTTGAAGTGCTGGATTACCAGCAGCACAACGGCGATGCTGATGATCCACCCGATTGCATCCATAGCTGCACCTCCCTGCGTATCTGATATAGAATGTCTGTAAACGGTCTAATATGTTACATTATAGCACAGCACTCATGAAAAAGCAAGCATATTGCACGAAAATCTGCTGCTTTATTCCTGAAAATAATACAATGCCAAACGCGCCCCTGCCAAATCCGGCAGGAGCGCGTGATTGTCTGAGCGGAAACACCGTGAGGCGTCCGGATCGCTCAGCGGTGGGTCAGTTCGATGTAGGTCACACCGGAACCGCTGCGGCGGTAATACATGAGCAGGAAGCGCTGCAAATCACGCTGTCCCATACCGGAACGGCCGGCATCCGATGAGCCGATTGCCGCACCGACTGCCGCACCGATCACGGCGCCGACCGGTCCGCCGACAAGGAAGCCCGGCAGCGCACCGACGATACCGCCTCCGATGGTATTACCGGTCTGTTTCTCATAAAAATGCTTTGCTTCGCCTTCCAGCCGCAGATAGGTCTCATCGCGGCGGACAGCCTGCTCCAGTTCTGCATAGGTACTCACTGTCAACATAATTCGTTCCTCCTTCTTCTGCGCCGACTCCTGTGTCGGCTTGCTTGTCCATATTATACACGCATGACAGTAAATTGTCAAGGAATTCCATAAAAATATCATAAAACATTCAAAATTATGCGGATGACCGTCTTCTTCTGAACGCTTGACAAGAGCGGGAAAAACTGGTATCATATATATGTATGGAGTTCCGTACTCCGTCAGACAATTTTTGGTAGGACGAAAGGGGGCGTTTACCATGCTGATTGTCCTGATGCAGATGATCGGAATTGTCATTCCGCTTGTCGGTGCGGTTGCGCTGCTTCAGATGAAACAGCAAAGTGAAAGCACCATTCGCCTGATGCTGACAAGCCTTGGATGCATGGTCATGAACAGCGGTGCGCTGCTGATGGCAATTTCTCAGACAGAAGCAGGCGCAGCAATGGCTCTGAAATTCCAGTATCTCGGAAATGCACTGTTCTTTTCGTTTTTCATCGCGTTTCTGCTTTCTTATCTGCACATCCGCATCCCGAAGGGCATCGGATGGACATGGGCTGCGCTGGAATGTATTGTCGTCGGTATTTACTGGACCGACGCCCTTCAGGAACGCTTTATCGGTCATTTCAATTATGTCCGCGATAATGTGTTTCATGTGTTCCGCGCCGAAACCGTGCAGTCGCCGCTGTTTCTGGTGCGTTACAGTATCTTCGCATTGCTGCTGCTGATCGGTCTGCTGATTGTGACGGTGCGGCTGTTCCGCTCGAAAATCAAAACAGAGCGCTATAATCTCAGCCGTCTTGCCGGTACACAGTTCATCCTGCTGATTTCACTGGCAATTCAGATATTATTGCGGCCGCGCTTCAATTTCGTGCCGATTCTTTCTTCGCTGTCGCTGGTCTCGCTGGTCATTTCCATGCTCACAGACGGCTTCTTCGGCGTGATGGATTCCGGTCACGAGTGGGTCTTTGCGCAGATGGACAATGCGTACATTCTGGTCAACAGCCGCTATGCTTACGTTGATGCGAACCGCAGCGCAAAAGTTCTGTTTCCGGAGCTGGAAAATGTCCGCCCCGGTATGAAGATTCCGGTGCAGCCGCACAAGATCCTCTCTGCAAATGTGGAACAGTATGAGCTGGGCGGCAGAGTCTATGCGCGCAAGGTCACGGAAATCCGGGACAGAAGCGGTGTGGCAGGATACGGTTTGCTGCTGGAGGATATTACGGCACAGCGGCAGTCTGCGGCACTCCTCAGCGATTACAATACCCGCTTGCAGGATGAGGTGCGCCAGAAAACCGAACATATCCACATCGTGCAGAATTCGATTATCACCGGCATGGCAAGCGTGGTGGAAAGCCGCGACAATTCCACCGGCGGCCACATCAACCGCACCAGCCATGTTGTGCGGATTTTCTCGCAGCATCTCAAGCCCTATGCCGAGAAAAAGGGGCTCTCCCCGCGCTTCCTGCATGATGTCACAAAGGCAGCGCCTATGCATGACATCGGCAAGATTGCCGTCGATGATGTGATCCTGCGGAAGCCGGGAAAATTCACCGATGAGGAATACGAAATCATGAAATCGCACGCCGCTGAGGGCGCGAAAATGCTTGTCAAGATTCTCCGTGAGGTGGACGACGAGGAATTCAAGCAGATTGCAATTAACGTCGCACACTATCATCATGAGCGCTGGGACGGCAAGGGCTATCCGGATCATCTTTCCGGTGAGGAGATTCCGCTGGAAGCACGCATTATGGCGCTCGCGGATGTGTTTGATGCACTGGTCAGCAAGCGCTGCTACAAAGAGCCTTTCACGTATGACAATGCGTTTGAGATTATCGGCACATCGCTGGGGACACAGTTTGATCCGGAGCTTGGCAGCATCTTTCTGGGCTGCCGCGATGAGCTGGAACAGCTTTATACAGAGCTGAGCGATACATTCTAAAAGGTTGAAGGAGACTATATGATCCGGAATATTATTTTTGATATTGGTCTGGTGCTGATCCGGTTTGACTGGGACAGCTATATGGAAAAGCTGTTCCCCGCAGATGCCGGTGTGCGCAAGGCGGTGACAGAGGCAATGTGGCACAATCCCGACTGGAATCAGCTTGACCGCGGGGTGCTGCCGCTTCCGGAGGTGGAGCAGCTTTTTATTGAGAATGCGCCTGCTTATGCGGATGCAATCCGCGAGGCGCTGCGCAGACTCGGTGAAGCACCCGAAAAACAGCCATACGCCATCCCCTGGATTGAACAGCTCAAAGCAATGGGCTACCATGTCTATTACCTCTCGAATTATTTTGAGTATCTGATGCAGGAAGCGCCGCAGGTGCTGGATTTCATTCCGCATACCGACGGCGGCATCTTCTCCTGCCATGAGAAAATCACAAAGCCTGATCCGGAAATCTATCAGCGGCTGATGGCGCGCTATCAGCTTGTGCCGGAGGAATGTGTGTTCATTGACGATACTGCGGTCAACATTGCAGCGGCGAATGCGCTGGGCATTCACGGATTTCAGTTTGCCGGATATGAGAAAAGCTATCCGGAGATCATGGCGTTTCTGGAACAGAACCGTCAGGAGCGCGCTGCCGATATTTGAGAAAAACGGAGAACCGTGTGTGCGGTTCTCCGTTTCAGTCTGTAGATAAAGTGTCTCCGACGGATT
>DGVV01000047.1 GCA_002395085.1 Ruminococcus sp. UBA4275
AGCGCCCCATTATAATCATCGCGCAGCGATACCTTTTTCGACAGCCTGAGCGGAGAACCTTTTGACGGGTTCTCCGCTGCTTTTTACGGCTCTGCTTGTATGCTGCTTACTTCTTCGCGAATTTGCGCAGCGTGTAGCCTTCCTTTACCTGCAATGTGCCGCGGTCAATTGCAAGCGCGTAATCCGGAATATCCGCTGTGACGGTCGTGCCGGCAGCGGTATAGCAATCCTTGCCGAGTTTCACCGGTGCAATCAGGTTTGTATTGCAGCCGATAAACGCATGATCTCCGATTTCGCATCGCGATTTCTTCACGCCGTCGAAATTGACGGTCACGCAGCCGCAGCCGATATTGACGTGCTTGCCGACATCGCTGTCTCCGATGTAAGCGAGGTGCGCAATGGCAGTTCCTTCACCGACTTCGCTGTTCTTGATCTCCACGAAGTCACCGATTGCAGCGCCGGAACAGATGTGACTGTTCGGACGGATGTGAACAAACGGTCCCATTTTGACGTCGGAGTCGATGCGGGAATCGTATGCCTGCACGGAATTGAGCATGACATCATCACCGATTTCGGTGTTTTCAATGACGCAGTTCGGGCCGATGACGCAGTTTGTGCCGATGACTGTTTTGCCGCGAAGAATCGTGCCGGGGAGAATCTCTGTGCCTTCTCCGATGCGCACACTCCGTTCAATGATGATGCCGTCTGTGCAGACAAAGCCGACGCCGTTTGCCATGTGCTTATTGAGAACAGCGTGACGGGCGGCTTCATTCAGGGCAAGCAGACCCTTGCGGTCGTTTGCACCCAGCACGACATCCGGATTTTTGGAGCAATATGCGCCGGCGCGTCTGCCGCTTTCCAGAGCAATCGCGATGGTATCGGTGAGATAGTATTCCTTCTGCGCATTATTGTTCGTAATTTTGCCGAGCAGGTCGATCAGGTCTGCGGTGCGGAACCAGTAGCAGCCGGAGTTGATCTCCGTAATAGCGCGCTGTTCCGGTGTGGCATCTTTTTCCTCGACGATGCCTGCAATGCCGCTGTCTGTGCGGAGAATTCTGCCGTAGCCGAAGGGCTGTGCGACATTTGCCGTGATGACCGTTGCGGCATTATGCTCCGCGATGTGACGCACGAGGGAATCGCGGATGGTTTCCGCATCAATGAACGGCGCATCGCCGCAGAGGACGAGCGTATTTCCCTCCATATCCTGCTTGAGGAAATCGAGCGCCTGCATGACGGCATGACCAGTGCCGAGGCGTTCCGCCTGATAAGCGGTCTCGCACCGGCTGCCGAGATATGTTTTGATCTGTTCCGATTCGTAGCCGGTTACAACGCAGATGCGTGCAACGGCTGCCTGCTCGCAAGCGCCCAGCACCCATTCGAGCATCGGTTCACCGAGAACCTTGAACATCGGCTTCGGAATGGGTGCGTGCATACGCTTGCCCTGTCCGCCTGCCAGAATAATAGCCTGATCCATAACTTGCATCCCTTTCAGTTGTCCGATTCACCGAACGCAATGTTCGCGTGTTAGTATATTATACCATACTACAGCGGAAAATTCAATGGGTGCGGAGAGAAAAAGCGACGCAGTTCGCCCTGAACCATAAGGGAAAGACCCGCACAGTGCAAATATAGAACTTTAGCAAAATGCCTGCGGGCGCTGCCCCGCCGCGAAGAAGACAATTGTACATCTCCGCCGTTCGGTACGAGATCCGGAATCGCAGCAGCATCCCCACGCTTATCGCTGATTTTACGCGATTTTTACACAAATTATTGTCAAATTTTACAAGTAAACTGCATCTAACTTCATTTCACTTGTGCAGGATTGTGAATTTCATCCATTCTTGCCACAATTTAGGACTTGACATACGCTTTAGATTGTGGTAGAATAAGAATTAACAGTGCAGCAAAATAGACGTTTGTGCAGGAGACGCCTGCACATCAGGAAACGAGATGCTGCCTCTCATCGGGGCAGACTACACACGGGGGTGATTACGATGCCCGCATCGACTTATCAGAAACATAAAGTGACGGAGGATGATGTCACCAGGGAAAATCTCGAACGCTGGGAAAAGGAAAGTGCCGGCGTGACGGATTATCCGATTCTCCATTTCGATGATAACGCACTGGAACGCCTCGCAGCGGGCGTTCGCGAAACGCTGCGTTATTCCAAGATCAAGCCGGCTGGCGGCAAGTGCTATGAGATTGCCAAGCGCGCATTCGATATTGTCGCTTCCGGTCTCGGCATGGTCGTGCTGTTGATTCCCGGTGCGGTGGTCGCAGCAATCATCTATCTGGATGATAAGGGCAACCCGATCTTTGTGCAGAAGCGTATGACCAAGAACGGCAAACCGTTCAAAATGTACAAGTTCCGCTCGATGTGTATGGATGCGGAAGAACGCTTCAAGGAAGTCATGAAACAGAATGAGGCGGACGGCATCGCATTTAAGGCGGATGACGACCCGCGCATCACCGGCATCGGCAAATTCATCCGCAAAACCTCCATCGACGAGCTGCCGCAGCTCTGGAATGTCTTTAAGGGCGATATGTCGATCATCGGCCCGCGCCCGCCTCTCCCGCGTGAGGTGGTGCTGTATACCCCCGAACAGATGGACAGACTGCTCGTCAAGGGCGGACTTGCCTGTATCTGTCAGGCAGAGGGCAGAAGCGATATGCCCTTTGAACAGTGGGTTGCCACCGACATCGAATACATCAAGACCCGCAGCATCGGCACGGATCTCAAGCTGCTGTTCCGCATCGCATGGGCGGTCATCAAGGGTAAGGGCGCGAAGTAAACGCTATGCAGGGAAAACTCATCGTGCTGGAGGGTACGGACGGCAGCGGCAAGGCGACACAGGCTGCGCTGCTGACAGAAAAGCTGAAACAGGCGGGAAAGAAGGTCCGGAAGGTCTCCTTCCCGAATTACGACAGCCCCTCCTCCGCACTTGTAAAAATGTATCTGGACGGCGCGTTCGGTCAGAAGCCGGATGACGTCAATGCTTATGCGGCATCGTGCTTTTATGCCGTTGACCGCTTTGCCTCCTTCCGTGCAGACTGGGGTCAGTTCTATGCGGAGGGCGGCATCATTGTCGCAGACCGCTATACGACCTCGAATGCTGTCCATCAGTGCGTCAAGCTCCCGCAGGCAGAATGGGAGCGCTATCTTGGCTGGCTGTTCACATTCGAGTATGAGCAGCTCGGCATCCCCGCACCGGATCTGGTATGCTATCTGCGTGTCGATCCGGCGCTTTCGCAGGATCTCATGCGCAAGCGCTATGCCGGCGATGAATCCCGCAAAGATATTCATGAGAAGGACAGCGGCTATCTGATTCGCGCAAGGGAAGCCGCAGATCACTGTGCGGAGCGTCTTGGCTGGCAGGTGATCGAGTGTACCGCGCAGGGTGCTATGAAGCCGATTGAGACGGTTCATGCGCTGGTTTGGGAACAGGTGCAGAAGCTCGGCATCTGAGCAGCGGTTCACATGAACGGAATGGGAAAAGGATAACGCTATGAAGAATAAAACATCTGAGATTCTTGCGATGCTGGATCAGCAGCAGCTTCTGCGCTATGTGCCGGAGCTGACGCAGGCAGAGCAGGAGACTCTGGTGCGGCAGATTGATGCGCTCGATCTTTCTGTGCTGGATGTGGATTCCTCGGAAACCAGCCGCGGAAATATGGAGCCGCTGTATGCGCTGACACTCGATGAGATCCGCGCAAACAGCAGCCGCTACCGCGAGATCGGTTTGCAGGCAATCCGCAATAATGAAGTCGGTGCGGTATTGCTGGCAGGCGGACAGGGCAGCCGGCTTGGCTTCGATCACCCGAAGGGAATGTTCAATATCGGTGTGGATCGTGAGCTTTACATTTTTGAGTGCCTGATGAACAATCTCAAGAAGGTTGCGAAGGAAGCAGATTCCACCATTCCGCTGTTCATCATGACCTCTGTGGAAAATGACGCGGAAACGCGCGATTTTATGGAGGCACATGATTATTTCGGCTACAGCAAGGATAATGTCTGGTTCTTTGTGCAGGAACAGCTCCCGACGGTTGATCTGAGCGGCAAGCTGATGCTTGCGGCGAAGGGAAGAGTCTCCACTGCCCCGAACGGAAACGGCGGCTGGTATGCCTCGCTCGCAAAGAACGGTATGCTGAAGGTCATTCGCGACAGCCGCATTAAGTGGCTGAATGTGTTTGCCGTAGACAATGTGCTTCAGCAGATGGCAGACCCGTGCTTCATCGGCGCGGTGATTGAATCCGGCATGGTATCCGGTTCAAAGGTCGTTGCGAAGGCAGCACCGGAGGAACAGGTCGGCGTGATGTGTCTGGAGGACGGCAAGCCCTCGATTGTGGAATATTACGAGATGACGGATGAGATGCGTCAGCAGCGTGAGCCGGATGGTACGCTTTCGTACAATTACGGCGTCATCCTGAATTATCTGTTCCGCGTGGATAAGCTCAACAAGACACTCCATGTGAAGCTTCCGCTGCATCGCGCAAAGAAGAAGATTCCGTATCTGAATGAGAAGGGCGTGTATGTGCGTCCGGAAGCGCCGAATGCCTATAAATTCGAGACGCTCGCGCTGGATATGATCAAGCTTCAGGAGAATTGCCTTGCTTTTGAGGTGGAGCGGGAGAAGGAATTTGCGCCGGTGAAAAATAAGACCGGTGTGGATTCAGTGGAAACTGCCCGTGCGCTGCTCCGGAAGAACGGCATTGCAATCTGAGAAAACAACCCGCAGCTCCTTGCAGAAAGGTGCAGCGGGTTTTCTGTCTGCATACGAAAACAAAGCCCCGAAGCGATCCGCAGATGCTTCGGGGCTGATTGTATTTGCGGGGTTATCGGACAATATGGCGGAACCAGCGCAGCCAGAAGCGGCGCAGTCTGCCGGCATTCCGGTACATCTCATCGGCAAGCTGGAGGGCTGTGCCGCGGATGCGTTTTGCATCATCCTGTGTGATGCCGTTGCGGCTGAATGCAACTGCCTGCTGAATTGAGATCGCTTCGGTGATGCGGCCCTTTTCCAGCAGCGGACACTCTTTTTCTGCGAGTGCCGCAAATTCCTCGTGCGAACGGTTTTCCTGGTCAATGTGCCGGATATGCAGCAGATGCATCAGGAAAGCGTATGCGGCATCGGCGCTGCGGTTCGGGTCATCTTCCGAGAGTGCCGTCTCACGGCGGCGAACCGTCATGAAATGCCAGCCCAGCCATGCGCAGAGGATCAGCGCGATCAGCACAATGGTAAGGAGTGTCCTGTGCAGCACGGTGCGCTGCTGCGGTGTCAAACCGTGATTGCCGGGCAGGACATTCCCGCCGGATGCGGTTGTGGTTGTTGTTTTGGTTGTGCTGCTGAGGGAGGTGCTGACGCCCGATGTGCTGCTGAATACTGTGGTGGTCACAGAGGTTGTCGTGGTGGTGTAGCCCGGCAGCGTTACGGGGGTATCGGGTTCATGCGGGATATGCCAGGACTCCGCAACGGATTCTGTAAACTCATAAGGAATCCAGCCGAAGCCTTTGACGTAAATCTCCGCCCATGCGTGTGCCTGATAATCCGGCACATCAATCTCGTAGGTTTCGCTGAGGCGGGATGACGGGAAGCTGTTTTTCGGGATGACATAGCCCTGCACATAGCGTGCGGGGATGCCGGACATCCGGCAAAGCAGAACTGCTGAGGAGGCGTAATGTGCGCAGTAGCCCTCACCGCCCTCGCTGAGGAAGTATTCAACGTAATCGCGGTCTTCCGGTGCAGGCGCGGGATGCATGGTGTATTCCGCCCGCGACCAGATATAATTGCGGATTGTTTCCAGCTTTTTGACGAGTGTTGTGTTGGGATTGGGGCTGTACATTGAGAAATCCGCGCGGACGCGTTCCATAGATTCGGTTTCCGGCACAGAGAGATAGGTATTCTCTACGAACTGCTCATACTGTGCAATCAGCTCATTCTGAGAGGGCGCGGTCTGATCGGAAAACAAATCCCAGTCGAGGAGCGCATTCGTGACGACCCAGAAGGAGTAATCCTTTGTGCTGTCGAGTTCGGTTTCGATGTCATAGCGGAAGCGCGAACCGGTACGGATGAGCGCCTGATAGGGGATAAAGGAGATAGATTCGGGCTGTAGTGCATGAACATCCATCTGCACGACCGGCAGTCTGCCGTCCTCCAGCCGGAGGTCGGAGATATGCCCGCTGTGATAAAGCATCTGCGGCATTCTGTCCGCGGAAGCAAGTTGTTCAAAAAGATTCTGCTGTTTGCGGTAGATGCGGTTCGGGATTGCCCATCCTCTGCCGGTATATTCGGAGCGGATGATGCCGCGCATATAGTAATCTGCGGGAGGAAGCGCACCGCCCGTACTGATGTGCATGACAGGTTTGCCGCTGAAATTCAGGTCGGCAGCGCGGAACAGATCCACCTCATCCGAGATCACGTTGACACCGAGGTCAGAGGGGATTTTTTGCAGCAGCCCGGTGACATCGCGCACGGAGAAATTGCTGTAGAAATTCCGCAGATCTTTACGTGCCTTCAGCATTTTCTCGCTGCGCACATATCCGCTTGTCGCCTTGATCGCGCCGAAGCTCAGTACGGCGACTGCCAGCAGCAGGAACAGCGCACCGGATTCATGCGTGGTGAAGCGGTTCTCGACCTCTGCGGAGAAGCTGTGCTGGATGCGGTAAGATTTTCCCTGTGCGAGCGCCTCGCGGCGGGAAGGGTGCTTGCGCGCAATGGCGAGTGTCCCGATCCAGAAGGCGATCAGCAGGAAAACTGCGGCGGGATAGGTTTCCAGACCGAAATACAGACCGCATTCCAGAAACGGGAATGAGATCAGCAGTCTGATCCAGAAGCCGCTGCGGCTGGATTGTGCGTGGGTCATCAGCACATCGGAATACTCCAGCAGCGCGACAATCGCGATGACCAGCATATCTCCGATGAAGCGGACGCAATCCGCCTCAGAGAAGCCGTTGATATTGGCGGTGCTGGTTTCAAAGACCGCCTGCCAGAGGATGCGTTTGCGCATGATGGAATAAACCGCGCCCGTGCCGACGACTGCTTCCTCGCTGTGCCGCAGCAATTCAAAGGGGATTGCTGCAAACGCCATCAGGATGCAGGCGAAGCCCATTTTGGGGAACATCGCACGGACACCGCGCATGATGAATGTCAGCACGACGGCAAACATACAAAGCGGCATAGGATCAACAGGGAACTGGAAGAATCCCTGCAATGTCCAGAGGATACCGAACGTACCGCAGAGGGAAATCAGGATGCGGACCAGCCGTTCGGGGAATTTCCGCTTGTTTTTCACGGACATGGACAGCCCTTCGTGAACCAGCAGATGATCCAGCAGGCGCGGGGATTGTTTCGGGAGCTTCAGGGGTTCATCTTTCATGCACTTGCGCCCCCTTTCTGATCCGTTTCGGCGGAATCTGAGAAGTCTTCGCGTTCAGCCGCTTCAAAATCTGCTTCTTCAGCCGGTTCCGGTGAAACAGATGTCTCCGGCGTAACCGGCACGCAGGTAAACGGATATTCCGCGCCGGTTGCGATTGCGCGGTCTGCGGCATTGACCGAAACGGCATAGAGTGTTATGCGGGCAGGCGATGGCAGCGCCATGAGTGTATGCATGAGTTCGCGGTCGGGTTTCGGTGTAAAGAGCAGCACGCGGTCACGCGGATGCGATTCGGTCAGGAGCGCAGATAAACTGTGCAGAAACGCGGTTTTGGAATCACGCGGCGCAGGTTTTGCGTGAACGAGCAATTCCACCCAGCCGGAGAAATCGGCAGACTCCTGTAAGAGCGGCGAGACTTCCGCTCCGCGATCGGGGGTATAGGCAGCCGCACGGAAGCTGATCATGTGTTCGCTGAGCTGTGCCGCAGCGGATGCCATTGCAGAGAGCATCGCGTCGATGCGCTCCGCGGCTTCGGGCTGATCGGCGGTCTGCCGGAAATCGGCAAAGAGGAGGTAGCCTGCTGAGAGCGGCAGACTGTATTCTTTGACCATGAGGTTATCGAGCTTTGAGCTGAGTTTCCAGTGAATGCGCGAGACCTGATCACCCTCGCGGTAAACGTGCAGGTCGAAGATTTCCGAGGGATCATCGCCGGCTTTTTCTTTGGAATACTCGGTCGTATCGGCATCTGCCTGCGGATTTGCCTTCCAGTTTTCGCTGAAGGAGAAATTCTGCTGGGGCATCAGCAGGACAGAATCGGTGAGGTCGAGCGGAATCACGCGCTTGAAAAGCCAGAGCGGATCATAGATTTCGAGCTTTTCGATGCGCATTCGCATGACGCCGCAGGTAACGGCACGGTAAGTCAGCCGGATGCGCTGGGTATTGTGCATCATGATCGGGATATTCAGCACAAGCGGCTGCGAGGCATCCGCGAGCGTGGAGCTGTAGACCAGATGCAGCTTTGCATTTGCCGTAGAGATCCAGCTTGTATTTTTGATCTGGAAGATCCAGTGAAAGGGCTGATTTTTCTGCGGAACGCCGCGGTGGGTCAGGGAAGCTTTGATGGAAGCCTTGAGCCGCACGACGGTATACAGCAGGATCAACGGCAGGATGCAGGTAAAGACCAGCAGCGTGAGCGAGAGCGTACCGCGGTAGAGGATATAGAACAGCACCATCACCACGAGCAGAACCGCGTACAGCAGCTTATAGCGGATCATTCCTGATACCTTCTCAGATTCGGGACAGGCAGCTTCCCGATGATGTCCTCCAGCACCTGTTCCGCGGTCAGATTTTCGGCTTTGGCGCGGGGGCTGAGCAGCAGACGGTGCGCGAGTGTCTCGGTTACAATCACGCGGATGTCATCGGGGATGACATAATCTCTGCCGCGGACGAGTGCAGTAGCGCGGGCGGCATTGCAGAGCGCGAGCGAGCCGCGGGGCGAGACGCCGAGTTTGAGCATTTCATGCTCACGGGTCGCGCCGGAGATTGCGGCGATATAGCGCAGGATTGCCTCATCGACGTAGACACTGGCAGCGGTTTCCTGCAAGGCAAAGAGTTCCTCGCGTGTGACGCAGGCTTCGAGCTTATCGAGCGGATTTTCGCCCGCACGCGCCTGCATGATCTGCACTTCGCTTTCGAGGTCGGGATAGCCCATGTGCAGCTTCATCATAAAGCGGTCGAGCTGCGATTCCGGCAGCATCTGCGTACCGACAGAACCGGTCGGGTTCTGGGTTGCGAGGACGCAGTAAGGCTCAGGCAGGGGATGCGTTGCGCCGTCCACGGTGACAGAGGATTCCTCCATCAGCTCCAGCAGTGCAGACTGCGTTTTCGGGGAGGTACGGTTGATCTCATCCGCGAGCAGCAGATTGCAGAATGCCGCGCCCTTCTGGAATTCCATTTTGCCGGTTTCCTTGCGGTAGACGGAAAAACCGGTCACGTCGCTGGGCAGGACATCGGGCGTGAACTGGATGCGTCTGTAATCGAGATCGAGTGTGCGGGCAAAGGCGAGCGCGAGAGTCGTCTTGCCGACACCGGGCATATCCTCCAGCAGGACATGACCGCGTGCGAGGATTGCGAGCAGGACTTTTAGGATGATCATATCTTTGCCGATCACAACGCCTTGCACATTTTTGAGGATGCGCTGCGCAGTGGCGGAAGCTTCTCTGGCAGGAACGGTTGTCTGACTCATGTTATTGTTCTCCTTTTTTGCCGCCGGCAGCATGGCGGCTGAGGTATGTCTGCCATGTGGCATACACCATTATTATAGCACATTTCGGGATGATTTGCAAGGCAGGGCGTGCGGCGCGCCGATCTCGCGGAAATGTCGAATCAGCGCGGATTTTGCGGCTCAGACCAGCATCGGGGATTATGAAGATTTCCTTACATTGCGTTACAATCCGAAAACAAAGCGCCCTCCCGCCGAAACGGGAGAGCGCTGTTTGCTTGATTTGTTGCGGAAACCTCGTCCGGGATTAGCGGAGTGCAGCCTGTGCCGCAGCCAGTCTTGCGATCGGCACACGCAACGGGGAGCATGAAACATAATCCAGACCGATCTTGGGG
>DGVV01000011.1 GCA_002395085.1 Ruminococcus sp. UBA4275
ATCATCGCGCAGCGATACCTCATTCAGCAGCGATACCTCATTCACGCCTTCCGGTAAGCCGCGATGATCTCTCCGATGTACATCCGGTGGGTATCGCCGTCCGCATAGAAGCCCGATGCCACATCCGCAGGCAGCGCCTCAATCGGCAGATCCGACGCAAACCGCTTCCGGCACACCAGCACAATCTCCGCTTCCTCATACGTCATGCCGCCCTCCAGCTCCGCAGGATGCAGCCCTGTCTCCGCTGCCTTATCGCAGTCTCTGCCGGAATGCGAGCCGCAGAATGCCAGTGCCTTGCGGTAATCCTCCGGCAGGAACGACAGCGTGAAGATCTCCTGCCGCTCCATGAACCCGAATGTATGACGGGAATGACGCACATAACAGGTCACGGCGGGCTTGTTCCACATCACGCCGACTGCGCCCCACGAACAGGTCATGCTGTTGAAGCCGGATTTCTCCGTGCCGGCGGTCAGCAGAAACCACTGCTTTCCGATCGCCTCAAAAGGATTCGACTGCCACTGTGCAGGATCAATTTTCTGAAAAGACATTGTTTTTTCCTCCGTTTTTATAATTTTATTGCTGATTTTGCAATCGCAGCTTATCGGTGATAAGCGCGATGAACTCCGAATTGGTTGGTTTGCCTTTGAGCGTGTTGACAGTGTACCCGAAAAACGAATTCAGCGTATCGAGATTGCCTCTGTCCCACGCAATTTCAATGGCATGGCGAATGGCACGTTCAACCCGTGAAGGCGTTGTGCTGAACTGTGCCGCCACCCGCGGATAAAGCTGTTTCGTCACGCTGTCAAGCAGTTCCGGCTCATGATATGCACTCACAATCGCACAGCGCAGATAATGATAGCCCTTGATGTGCGCCGGAACACCAAGCTGATGAATGATGTCGGTAATTGTAATGGCGAGATCCTGCCCTGCGCGGCTTGCAATCGCACCGAGCGGCTGTTTGTTGGTCAGCAGGGCGATGCGTTCTCCGAGGACATTCAGGTCAAACGGTTTCAGCATGAAATACGCCGCACCGTTCTGCATCACCTGCTGTTCCACGAAGCTGTTGTCATACGAAGATGTGACAATGAATGCCGGCCGCTTGCCGCCGCCTGCACCCGCCTTTTTCATCAGTTCAATCGCATCCATGTGCGGCAGGATGGCGTCAATTACGACAACATCCGGTGTATCATTCCGGATGGATTCGAGAACGGTATTGCCGTTCTTGGGTCTTGTGTATGCGTACATTCCCTGTGCGCGAAGGACACTGGCGCAGGAGACTCCGTATTCCGCCGTGTCGTCACCAATCAGAACCTTGACTTGCTTTTGCATGGTTCTACCTCCTTTTGCTTTATGTTTCCATTTTATCACGCATGAAACGGAAAAGCAAGAGCGAGAAACGGTGAATAATCCCGCATTTTGCCGAAACGGCGTTTATCTTGCAGTTTGGCTCGAAAACGGCGTATCTTCGTATATTTTGCATCGAATATTCTGTCCGGTTCATCGGAAGATGTCGAACGTGCGGAGATCAGCGGTTCTCCTGTCGTTCCGCGTCGCCCAGAATGGACGGTGCAGGTTCTGCGTCTGCCGCTTCCCGCTTTGCACGGCGCTGTACGGCGGCATCATAAGAAAACCAGCGGGTCAGCGTCAGCAGCAGCAGCAGCGCCAGCGTGACGGCACATGGCATCATACCGTTTCGCCATACGGCTGCTGCATTCCGCCCGAAACTCTGTTCGGTCTGTCCCGACCAGCCTGCGGTTTCTGCGGCATTCATTGCACGCAGCAGAACCGTCAGCACCGGCAGATAACTCACCGCCCCGCATATTGCAGCAGCGAGGTCTTTTCGGCAGAAATACAGCAATGCAGCAAACGTCATGCCGCCTGCGCCGGCGAAATACCAGATGCTGTATGTGCGGAAAACCGCCCCGTAATGATCGGCGTGTGCCATCCAGCCATACGCGACTGCACCGCCCATCAGCCATGTCAGCAGCAGCAGACTCAGCACCATCGCAATATTCCCGATGATTCGCAGTTTTTTCTTCATCTGAGACTCCTTTGCAAGATGCAGTCATTCGTCCCGCCGCAGGGAATCGTACCACTGATCTCGGAATTGATTTTGCGCCTGTGTATCCGGAAAGCTGCGGAGATCACAGGTCTCCCAAATAGAAACGATGTCTGCGCGCAAAGCCTGCCTGCCGTTCGTGACGAGGTAAACCTGCGGCACATTTGCCATCATTGCAGACTGCACCGCATTCAGCCGGGAACCGGCACATTGCAGACCGAATCCGTCATTTAGCAGCGCATCCCGCAGCACCTGATAGGCTTCGAGATACCCTTCCGCCTGCCCCGTATAGGTCTGCTGCGGCAGGGTCAGCGTCAGGCGAACCGCATCACCGTCCTCATCCGCTGAAACCGCAGCCGGCAGAACCGTCTGCGTGCGCAGTTCTAGCAATGTCACAGCATATTTTTCCATATCGTTCTCCGGTAAATATTTCCTTTTATGATTCGTTTTTTCCGAATCAGCGCGGAATTTCCGTGCTGCCGGAAGATTGTCAGCTTTTGCAGTTCAAATTCTGCGATTATTTGCACATACTGTTTCTGTGTCAGCAACACAGAGAGGAAGATGCAAAATGAAACAATATTGCGGCAAGATCTGGCTATCGCGGATTGCGGCAGGCTGCGCAGCTGTGATGCTGAGTCTTTGCGGCGCTGTGCAGTATTATGCCCACCGTCTGCCCGACCATTACTATACCGCTGCCGGCCGTCCGCTGACGATTGCTGCGGCGCTGCCGGTCACACTTACGCGCAAGGATACACCCTCTGTACCGGCGGTGCAGGAAGCAGAACTGCGGCTGTTCGGGATGTTCCCCGTCAAGACCGTCTCCCTGACAACCGTCGGACAGACGGCGGTTTATGTCGGGGGTGAACCGTTCGGCATCCGGATGCTGATGGCAGGCGTGATGGTCGTTTCCCTCAGCGACATTCAGACCCGATCCGGTACGGTTTGTCCGGCAGAACAGGCTGGCATCCGCATCGGGGACATCATTCAGGAAGTCGGCGGCAGACCCATCAGCAGCAACGCCGATTTGCAGGAAGCGGTATCTGCCTGTAAGGGCAGCCCCGTGACCGTCACACTTCAGCGCGGCGAAAGTCATCTCCGGCTGACCGTGCAGCCGGCATTTTCACCGATGAACAATCGCTGGCAAACCGGAATGTGGGTACGGGACAGTACAGCCGGCATCGGCACGGTGACGTACTATGCCGCATCGCCCTCCGGACAGATTCAGTTTGCGGGACTCGGCCACGCTGTCTGCGATGCCGACACCGGCGGACAGATTCCCCTTGCCTCCGGCGATGTGCTGGCGGTCGAGGTCAATGATGTCATCGCGGGTGCAGCCGGCAAACCCGGTGAACTGCGCGGCAGATTCGATACCGGTGAAGGCATCGGCACACTGCTTGCCAATACAGCATACGGCGTGTTCGGCACGATGCGCCGTATGCCGCCGCACACCTTTCTGCTGCCGCTTGGTTTCCGGCAGGATATTTCCCGCGGTGAGGCGGAAATCTGGACAACGGTGCAGGGCGATACGCCGCGTGCATACCGCGTAGAGATTGAAGAAATCCGCGGCGATGACACCGCTATGCGCAATCTCATTCTCCGCGTCACCGATCCGGAACTGCTGCGCGAGACCGGCGGAATTGTGCAGGGTATGAGCGGCAGTCCGATTGTGCAGAACGGGCGGCTGATCGGCGCGGTGACGCACGTTTTCGTCAAAGACCCGACCCGCGGCTACGGCATTTTCGCAGAAAATATGTATGCGCAGACGGCGGCGCTTGCCGCCTGACCGCATTCCCCATACGCAAAAGAGGGCGCTCCGCACGGAACGCCCTCTTTCTGACCATTCATAGATGCGTTGCTGGTTGCAGCTTGTCAGGTGCGCTGCGACGGCAAGTGCGAATTGTCAATTATTATGGATGCGAAGGTTCAGCGAGTCTCATCACTGAAGCCGCTGTCAACGAGTTCGACCAGAGCTGCGACAGCCTGTTCCTCATCGGTGCCGTCCGCGATGATGCGGATTGCAGTGCCGCCGACAATACCGAGCGACAGAATACCGAGCAGGGATTTCGCGTTCACACGGCGCTCCTCTTTCTCGATCCAGATAGCAGAGCGAAACTCATTCGCCTTCTGGATGAAAAAGGTCGCCGGACGAGCGTGCAGACCGACCTGATTCTGAACCATAACATCTTTGATACACATAAACTTTCTCTCCTTTATAATTTCATAAAACCCAATGCTTCGGATCAGCATACGCCATTGCGCATACCAGATCATGATCCGTGCCGCTCCCGCCACACGCGGATAAAAGAACTGCGGCGGCGATGCCTTCCATCCCGGAACCGAACTATACCGTGCAAAGTCTGCCTGACCAGCCCTTGCCAATACGCTTTGTAATCCCCTTCCCGAATTTACTGGACGTATATTTTAGCAATACAGCCGGTGACCGATTTTCGGGCACGCTTTTTCGGAATCATGCTATCATTATACTGATTTTTTTCAATTTCGTCAATGTGATTTCTACACAAAAGCACAAGGAGGGGGTAAATTTCTCCCGATTGCTACATTACCCAATATTGCAGCCGTCCTCGTTTGGTCATAATCACGAAAAAGAAATGTTGAAAACCTTTGTTTAAGTCTATAGTTTTCAACAATGGTTTTTGTTGAAAACGTAGAATGCTGTTTCACTCCTGTTCCTTTGACCATTTTGCCCAAAGGTCCGGACGCCTTTTTTGTGTAATGTCAGCGCTCTGCTGCGCTCTCCATTGTGCAATGTTTTTGTGATGTCCGCTCAAAAGCACCGGCGGAACTGCTTCGCCCTCCCAGATTTCCGGTCGGGTATACTGCGGGTATTCCAGAAGCCCGTTATAATGGCTTTCTTCCTCAAACGCTTCCTTTGCGGGCAGCACATTCTCACACATCCGTGCAACGGCATCCGTCAGCACGAGTGCCGGCAGTTCGCCGCCCGTGACGACATAATCCCCGATGGATATTTCCTCATCCACAATCCGGTCCAGCACACGCTGGTCAATGCCCTCATAGTGACCGCAAAGCAGAAACAGCCGCGGCATCTGCGCCAGTTCCTTGACGCGTTCCTGTGTCAGCACCCTGCCCTTCGGGGAGAGGTAGACGGTGTGCATCGGCAGATCACTCATTTCCCGCACCGCCTTCCAGCAGTCATAGACCGGCTGTGCCTGCATCACCATGCCCATGCCGCCCCCAAACGGTGAATCATCCACGCGGTTGTGGCGGTCAGTGGTATAGGCGCGGATCTGGTGACAGTGAACTTCAATCGCGTTTTTGGCGCGCGCCCGCCCGATGATACTCTCACACAGCACCGATTCGCACATCTCCGGAAACAGCGTTGCAATCTCAATCCGCATCGTCAAACAGTCCCTTCAGCGGACGAATCCGAATCGCATCCGCATCAAAATCAATGTCCAGCACGACATCCGGAATGACCGGAACCAGCAGCGATTTTCCGCTCGGCGCTTCCACCTCGTAGACATCGTTTGCGCCGGTCTGAAGCACATCCTTCAGCGTACCGTAAACTTTGCCGCTGTCAGCATCCGTGACCTGCATTCCGATGAGATCCTGAATGAAATACGTGCCTTCCTCCAGTTCCACCTCCTCGCGGTCCATGCAGAGGACGACATTGCGCAGGGCATTTGCGGCTTCGGGCGTATCAACGCCGGCAAACTTCATCAGCACCATATTTTTCTGCACAGCTGCGCGTTCCACGGTGATCGGTTCATGTGATTTTGCACGGTAAAGCGTATCAAATTCGCAGAGGAATTCCGGACTGTCGCACCACGGCATCACCTTCACCATGCCGTTCAGACCGTGAACATTGACGATCTTGCCGATCTCCAGAAATCGTTTTTTCATGTATTACCTCACATTTCATGCGCATGGAAACAGGACGGAAGCATAGCAGGCTCCGTCCTGTTTGTTGGTTCGGTTATTCCTCGCCGCCGTTATCGGGGGGCGGTGCAGGCGGATCCGACTGCGAAGGCTGTGTGGGCTGCGTCGGCGGCTGCGTGGGAGGCTGTGTCGGCGGCTGCGTCGGCGGCTGCGTGGGCGGCTGCGTCGGCGGCTGTGTGGGCGGCTGCGTCGGCGGAGCAGTCGATGCCGTTGTCGGCGCGGTTGTCTTTGTCGATGCACTTGTTCCGCTTGTCGAAGATGTCGCAGAAGTCTTGCTGGTGGATTTTGTCGAACTGGTGCTGCTTGTCGAACTCGAACTTGCAACCGTCGCAATCGGATTATAGGCGTAGTACACGATGATCTGGTATTCTTCCAGTGCATTCACCACAGAACCCGGTGCAGGTTCTACTGCGCAGACAAAACCGTCCGCATAGTTGTAGTCGATCTTTGTGCGGTAAACAACCGATTGCAGTTTGCCGTCTTCACTGGTTGTCTGGGTGGTTGCTGTAGTTGTGGTACGGGAAGCCGTGCCGCCGCGTCCCTGATTGGACGTGCCGCCGTTGGAATCGGTATTGCCGTCTACAGCCTTCACAAAGCCGAGATCCTCCAGCGATTGCAGATACTCTTTGAGCCGCATATTCTTGAAATCCGGAATCGTGACTTCAGAAGAACCGAGGCTGACGCCGACCTTGATGGTCGCGCCGCTTGCGAACTCCATACCGGCTTCCAGTTCCTGCCAGATGATGGTATCCTTGTAATACTTGTCGCTGAATTCATAGACCGGCTCCAGCGTAAGGAAGCTGGCGACCTCATTGCGCTTGATCTGGAAATTCTTGCCGGTCAGCTTGGGCATCACGTAATCATAGCGCGGACGGGTCGTGGTTTCGCCGGTAATCTGCACAACATTTTCGTTGCCGCTGTTAAATCCGGACTGACTGTTCGTTCCCGTATTGCCTGCGCCTGCACCCCAGATCCGGATGAACGCCCAGATCACCAGTGCAACAATTGCAATGAACAGAATCGCGATGAAAAGCGGTGCGCGGATGCGTTCAAAGACAGTCAGTTCCGTTTCGCGCGTTCTGGCGGCTGCTGCCGCGCCCGCCGCTGCCTGCCGGTGCTGCTGACGCTGCACATTGCCGGCATTCTGCGGTGCGGGTCTGCGCTGCTGCCCGGAAGGAGCTGTCCGCTGCTGCCCGTTTCCGCTGCGCTGCGGCTGACCGCTTCCGTTTGCGGGTCTGCGGGCGGCTGCTGCACGGTTATACTGCACAGGCTTCTGCTGCTGACGCGGCTGTGCCGGCTTTTTCGCCGGATAGACCGCAGTTGCATCCTTTTTGAGCGGCACAGGATTCACCGCCGGTGCTGCATTCTGCTCCGGCAGAGGCTCCTGTTCAGTCTCAAACAGCAGCGTGACCAGATCGGTGATCGTGCGGACACGGGTATTGCCGTCCAGACTGAGGCCCTGCATAATCCCCTTGGAGACATTCTCCGGCACATGGGGATTCAGTTCCGCGGGCGGCACAAGATTATCATAATCCTGCCGCGACATTGCATCGGTTGCGCGGCAGCCGGTGAGAATGCGGTACAGCACCGCGCAGATGCCGTAAACATCCGTCCATGTACCCTGCTGCCGGTCTGCGAAATACTGCTCAGGTGCGGCGTAGCCGTCAAAGAGTTCTGCATCCAGCTCCGTATCGTTCGTGCGGACAGCGGAGATGCAGAAGCCGCGGAGTTTCAGTTCGCCCCTGTCCGTGACAAAGATCGTCTCCGGACTGAGACCGCGGTGCAGAACGCCTGCATTGTGCAGCAGGCTGAGTGTTGTGAACAGCGGCGGGAAGATGCGGCGCACGGTATTCCAGCTCAGCTCGCCCGCATTTTCCTTCAGGTAATCGAGGAGGGTTCTGCCTTCCTGAAACTCATAGACCGCATAGGTCGTATTATTTTCTGCAAAGAGATCCAGTGCCGGATTCAGGTGGCTCAGATTACGCAGTCTTGCGAGTGCCTTATTCAGCTCCGTATACTCCGCCATCAGCGCCTTATACTGTGCGAGATGCTCATAGCTGACATTGATTGCAGAACTGTTCGGTACGCGGCTGCAAAGCTGTTCCGGCATATATTCACGCACCAGCACCTTGCATTCCACGGAGGTATCATAGCCAACATAGGTGATGCCTTCGCCGTTTGATGCCAATGCTTTTCCGACCATAAAACGCTCATGCAGAATCGTCCCCGGCTTGAGGTGATTCGCGAGCGAGGCTGCATTCCGGTCGTAGCCGCAGCGGGGGCAGACATCCCCCTCTGTCAGCGGCTCCATGCAGCCCAGGCAGAGCTTCAGATCGCTCATTGCATTCTCTACTCCTTCCGTCTCCGCAGCACGCCGCCGCGGATTGCATCGCTCATTTTCCACACTACATTTTATCAGGAATCGGGGCGTCTGTCAATGCCTTTTTGCGGCTCACCCCAATTTGCAGTCAAATTGTAGCAGTTTTGTAATGATTTATTCGGTGATCAAAGATCCGGGCTTGCCAGCAGGCTGCCGATATAATTCTTGCGGCTGTCCTCAATGTTGCTCAGCAGACCGCTTTCATCCCAGATGGCAGTAATGACGTACGCCACAATGTCATCGGTTTCGCGGTCAATGTAGCAATAGCGGTACTCGCGGCGCTGTGTCTGTCCCTGCAAATACTGAATGCGGTACGGCACGAGATCAAGCTGATCCTCCACCTGCTCAACCGTTGAACCGATCGAAACAAGATGCGGATCCTGATAGGACTTGCGCACTGTGCCAAAGACATTCTTCTCCAGCACCTCATAGTTATAATAGGTAACATTTGTCAGCTCATCTGCGGAAGTATTGCAGAAGATCGCCCACTCCGGCAGCTTGACGCCCTGAATGCGGCAGGTCTTGCGGCTCTCCGCAATCGCCTGAAACGATGCATAGAGCTGATTGAGCGTTGCGAAGCGGGACTGTGTATCCGTTTCGATGCCGGCGTTTTTCTTCGCGTTCACGAGCGGCATTCCGATGGATTCCGAGAGCTTGCGGGCATAGCGCGCGCCGTCGTTCTTCCGCTTCATAATGAGCAGCATTGTTCCCAGAATTGCCAGCAGCAGCGCGGCTGCAACCGCCAGCACGATGATGCGTTTGCCATTGAAGGTACGCTTTTTGCCGCCGCCCTCCTTCTTCAGCTTGACGCGCTTTCCGCTGTGTTTTGCAGGCTGCTCCGCAACCTCGAAGGGATTGTTCGGCTCAACAGAACCATCAGCAAGGCCTGCGTTAAAATATTCTTCCATCGAAATCTCGTCGGTTTTTGATTGCTTTGCCATGTCCTTCAACATCCTTTCTGATCACATTCAGAGCGTGAGGATTTTTCTGTCCAGCATGGTCTGTGCGGCTTTCAGCACACCGATTTTGCCGCTGCCGTAGGTCAGACCGCCCTGCAAATACACTGCAAACGGTTCCCGCATCGGGCCGTCGGCAGAGAGTTCAATCGAAGCACCGCCGGTAAATGTACCCGCTGCCATGATGACACGGCTCTCATAGCCCGGCATATCCCATGCTTCCGGCGTGACGTAGGCATCCACCGGCGAACCTGCCTGTATGCCCGCGCAGAACGCTTCCATTGCCTCCGGCGAACGCAGCGCCAGCACCGTAATGATGTCACCGGCAGTCTGCCCTGCCGGCGGCAGGCACTCAAAGCCGAGACGCCGGAACAGCGATGCTGCAAATTCGCCGGTTTTCCGCGCATTTGCAACGATCTCCGGTGCAAGGAACAGTCCCAGATACATCTCGCGGCACTGTGTCAGCGAGCAGCCGACCTCCTTGCCCATGCCAACGCAGGTCAGGCGGTACGAACACTGTTCCACAAGGTCTTTGCGTCCCGCGATATAGCCGCCGGTCTGTGCAATGCCGCCGCCGGGGTTCTTGATGAGCGATCCGATGATGAGATCAGCGCCCGCATCGGTCGGCTCATCGTAATCGACGAACTCACCGTAGCAGTTATCGACCATGATCGCCGCATCCGGATTCACCTGCCGCGTGATCTCCGCGATTTTGCGGATGTCCGCCACAGTCAGTGCCGGTCTTAAGGAATAGCCGCGCGAGCGCTGCAGATACACCACGCGCACACCTTTTATCGCTGCGGGCATCGCCTCAAAATCGGGTCTGCCTTCCGCAGTCAGGTCAACCTGTGCATAGTGTACGCCGAAATCCCTGAGCGAACCGTTGCCTTCGCCGCGGATGCCGATGACCTCCTCCAGCGTATCGTAAGGCGAACCGGTCACGCTGAGAAGCGTATCGCCGGGACGCAGCACACCGAACAGCGCCGTCGAAAGCGCGTGTGTACCGGAAACAAAATGATGCCGCACCAGCGCATCCTCCGTATGGAAGACATCCGCCCACACTTTATCGAGTGTATCGCGGCCAAGGTCGTCGTAGCCGTAGCCGTTTGCGCCGGCGAAGCAAGCCGCCGATACGCGGTTCTTCTGCAAGGCGTGCAGCACTTTTGCCGTTCCATGCTGCGAGATGCGGTCAATCTCCGCAAAACGCGCCGCAGCATCCTGCTCAGCAGCTTCCGCCGCCTGCATCAGCCGCGGGTCAAAATCAAAAACCGTATTCATAATTCCCCATCCCTATCTTTTCATTCAACCGTTGTAATACAGAATCCGTCCGCCGAGCGCATCGTAGACAGGCTGAAAATCAGCCTGTTTCACAGTGCGCGTCCCGCCGGTATCCGGATCGCGGTAAGTAAATGTATCGCTGCTGCTGTCATATCCGCAGATCACGACAGCGTGTTCATTTGTGGGCCAGCGAACCAGTTCACCAGTCTCGTAATCATACCACTGCGTCTGCCAGATAATTCCGCTTTCCGGCGCAGTCGTATACCACACCATCACCGGATTGCCTGTCTCCAGAATGCGGATGACCTCGGAGAGCGGTGCGCCGGTCTGTGTCTGCACACCCATCCGGAACTGTGCCGCAGTCTGTGCAACCGGTTCATTATAAACGCCGTAGCCGTGTTCGCTGAACGGATCTCCGACAAATTCGCGCTCCGGATTCGCCCCGACGTTCACACCGTTTTCGGTATGGGGCGCAGGCCCTTTCGGGAGCGTCTGCACGATGCGCTAGAGCGTGACATCCGTGCGGTAGTATTGCAGCAGCATATAGAGTGCTGCGCTTTCACAGCCCGTCGGCAGCAGCGGATGCTGACAGAATTCCATGACATCCAGCATCACGCGGCAGGCAGATTCCGCCTTCGCCAGTGCCGTTGTAAAGCCGGTGCGCTGAATGTGCGTCAGATCATCGGCATCAGGCGAACCGCTGCCGTTGAGATCGGCAAGTGCCGCCTGCACGGGCGAGAGCTGATAATCGCCCTGCAAATAGCGGTCCAGCAGTTCCGCATCATAAGCAGAGAGATTGCCGTCACAGGTAAGATCGCCCATGCGGAAGACCTTGCTGTAATCCTCCGGCGTATACGGCTGCAAATAGGTCATCCGGATGCTTCTGCCGTCCGAGAGGTTCATTTGCAGCGAACCGTCCGGCTGTTCCGCCAAAGCCGCAGATGTTTCCGCCTCGCCTCTGCCGAACCGGAACACCGCGTGTGCCTCATCGGAGGCAGCAAAATCAAACGGCACGCCGTATCCGGTGGATGCGTCGCGCACCGAGCCGATGCCGCCGCCGTAAAACAGATAAAAGGACGGCATGACCTGTTCCGCGTCCTGCGCGAGCCAGATGCCGCTGCCGAAAGGCTGCTCCGCAGCCGATACTGCGGGTGTCACGGCGAATGCCGGCAGCACCGCGAGTGCGGCAGCCAGCACGCCTGTCACTAGTTTTTTCATATTGTATGTCTCCTGCGCATTCTTTTGTTCTGTCCCCTGTGCAGCAGATGCCGCACGGCGGGTCTGTTTTTCTATGCGGAAAACTGTGTATCCGCGTTATTTTTATTTATAGGATGCCCTTGCCGCCGTCGGGCTCTGCGCCGCTCAGGCGTTCGCGCACATACTCGGTTTCCAGCAGCGTGAAGCCGATCTCCTCATAGAAGCTGCGCCGGATGTCCAGTGCATAGAGGATGCCGGTCTTGCCGCGCGCCGCGAGATCATTCGCGATCCAGTGCAGGAAATCGCGCGCATAGCCTCTGCCGCGCGCCGCGGTTTTGGTTGCCACCTGCCCGATCAGGACGTGCCCGCCGTAATCGTAGACAGCCGTTGCAGCGGTCATATCGAAATACGTGAAGCACTGCCGCAGACCACGCCGCACCATGTGCGAAGTATCGGTGAGCCAGAGGTCGTAGGCGATGAGATTCGGGAAGCCCTCCGCCAGAATCGCGTAGACATCATCGAGCCGCGGTTCGGTATTGACGCGCGCAGGCTCAAAGAGCGGCGAAACCGGTGCAGGTTCAAGCCGGAAAACCGACCGCCGCAGTTCCTGATAGCCCGTCAGCCGCAGCGCCGAAAGCAGCGACTGCGCCCCCTCCACGCGGAAGGGCTGATGCATATTGATAAACATGGAAAGCTCCACAGCCGCTTCTGCATCGCCGGTGAAATCATCGCGCGAGCTGATGAGCAGCGTACTGTTTTGCAGCATCATCCATGCGGTTTTGCCGCCCGAACGCAGCGCAAAGAACCGGCAGAAGCTGTACGCAGTGCCGTATGCGAGCAGGCAGCAGAGGATCTTGCGTCCGTAATGGCATTCTGCGAGCGCCTTGCGGCTGACCTCGCGTTCCTTTGTGATTTCTGTAATCATAGTGCTGTCTCCTGCAATGCAGAAACCAAAGAAAATGCGAGTTTTTCGCAATCTTCTGCATCTGATTTGCGGATCACCGAACAGGGCGCGTGCAAATATCTGCACGGCACGGAAACCGCCATCACACGCGCACCTCTGCCTGCATTCTGAATCGCACCTGCGTCGTTTCCGCCCGCAATTTTCGATTTGGTCTGCCAGCGGATGCCGCCGCGTTCGCAGAGCGAGACGCCGAGGTCATAGAGCGCCTTGTCATAGACCGTGCGCCCGTCGATCAGCGAGATCACCGCGCCCTTGCCCAGTTCGCAGACACGTTCCGTGCCGCTGCTGTCGGGCAGATCGGCGGCGGTTGTCGCCTCAAATACCACGGCAATGTCGGGATCGAGGGTACGTGCCGCAACGCCCGAACCGCGCAGCCCGACCTCCTCCTGCACCACGAATGCAAAATCCGCATCATAGGGCAGATCGCTGCGGATCAGAGAGAGCAGAATTGCACAGCCGAAGCGGTCGTCAATCGCCTTTGAGACGAACGAGCCGTCACCGAAATCCTGCGCATTTTCGCAGAAATAGATGATGTCGCCGGGCTGCACGAGCTTCAGGGTTTCCTCTTTGGAGCTTGTCCCGATGTCGCAGTACAGCGCGCTCATTTCAGCGGGCTTTTTCCGCGCCTCTTTCGAGAGCAGATGCACCGGCTTGCAGCCGATCACGCCGTTGATGTGGTCTTTGCCGACCTGCACCTGCCGTCCGATGACCGCCGACGCATTCACACCGCCGACCATATCAAAGAGCAGAGAGCCGTCTTCATTGACCGCCATGACCATCAGCGCGACCTCGTCCATGTGTGCGGAGAACATCACACGTTTTTTCGCAGGAGATGCGCCCTTTTTATGCACCAGCACATTGTCGAGCCGATCCACCTGCACAGCATCTTCCGGAAGCGGCAGCTTTTTCAGCTCCGCAAGAATATAATCGCGCACCGCGTGTTCCCTGCCGGAAGTGCCGCAGAGACCGCAGAGCGTTTTCAGTTCATTCCAGTTCATTCCGCACCGCACCCCTTTGCATATTCCGCGAGCAGATGCGCGGTTTCCGCTACATCCGCCATGTCAATGACCTCGACCGGCGTGTGCATATTGCGCAGCGGCACAGAGACCGTTCCGGCGCGGCAGCCCTCCGGCGCAAGTGCCAGAGAATCGGCATCCGTTCCGGTTGAGCCGTTCATAATTTCAAGCTGATACGCGATATTTGCGCGTTTCGCCGCAGCAGTCAGCGCCTCGGAAAGCTCCTGCGAAAGCACCGGCGATATGCCGATTGCAGGGCCTTTTCCCAGCGTCATGCACTCATGCGGATCTTCGCCGTGTGCAAGTCCGAAGGTCACATCCACCGCGATTGCCTCATCCGCAGATTCATTTGCCGCAGCCAGCTTTGCGCCGCGTCCGCTGCGCTCCTCCTGTCCGCTGAAGACAAAGGTCACATTGCACGGCAAATCGCCCGCATCTGCGAGGATTTCGGCAGTCATGAGCAATGCCGCAACGCAGCAGCGGTCATCGAGTGCAGAACCAGTCATGCGCTGATTTTGCAGTTTTTTGCAGGTTGTGCCGTAGTAAACGGCATCTCCGGGCACGACCTTGTCCGCGAGTGCCTCTGCCGAGGCGAAGCCGAGATCCACACAGAGCTGCACATCTTCCGGCACAGCCTGATCACCCGTCAGCAGATGCGGCGGCAGAATTGAGATAACACCTGGATACGTGCCGCCCTTGCCGGTGACCGTAACAGGCTGTCCCAGCAGCAGCCGGTGATCAATGCCGCCGACCGCGCCGATGCGCAGGAATCCTTCCGGTGTAATGCCGGTCACGAGAAAGCCGACCTGATCAAGATGTGCGCAGAGCAGAAGTGTGGGTTTTGCGGGATTTTGCCCCAGATGCGCGATGACAGAGCCGTCACGGTATGCCGCATCGGGGACATATTGCCGGAGCTGCTCAGCGGCGGCTTCCCCGACGGCATTTTCCCTTCCGGAAAGCCCGCGCAGGTCCGCCAGAGCGGCGATCCGTTCATAAGCAGATTTCATTGCAGAAACCTCCTGTTTCCGTTTCATAACAAATCGAGAGATATACAGATTTATTATATCAAAATCGGGGTGAAAATGCAAGATGCGGGGTGCGTTTTGTCGAATCAGTACAAAGGGCGTCTGTTTTTTCGCCGCATACACAGCGCTTTTCACACAGCGGGCAGAAACCGCCTCCATTTCCGCTCAGGCAGCGCACCGGAAGAATCAGCCGCCTGCCATAACTGTTTTTTCCGGCGCATAATCAGTCGCAAGCGGGCAGAACCCGCCTCAGTCTGTAGATAAAGTGTC
>DGVV01000183.1 GCA_002395085.1 Ruminococcus sp. UBA4275
AGCGCCCCATTATAATCATCGCGCAGCGATACCTTTTTCGACAGCCTGACGGAATCAGCCCCGGCTGATTCCGCTAAAACTTCCCATGACGGCGTTCCGGCGGAGAATGTGCCGGTTTACTTGACATTCCCAAAAAGCTGTGCTATAATGAACCAAACGCGCCGGAACTGTGAAACACGTCCCCCGGCTGCGGGTGTACAGGATCGCACGGGTTCGGTATCTGTCATGCGCTTCTATGCCTCCGTAACTCAACTGACAGAGAGCGGGACTTACAATCCCGTTGATGCGAGTTCAAATCTCGCCGGAGGCTTTTATGATCCTGCCGTTTTCAGGCGGCGGAATCCCATTCGCAGAAGCCGGAAATGAAAGCTGAGTCGGTGATTCACCAGCTCAGCTTTTTTGCTCAGAAGGCGGCAGCTGCGCAGCATCCTGTCAACATCACACCAAATATCACACACAGCGGCAAACGCAGAAAGGCTAAGGTACTTACATGAAAGCAGCACTCTGTCAATTCCAGATCGAATTTGAAGCAAAACAGCAGAATCAGCAGCGGGCTGAACAAATGATTGCATCGGCGGCAAAGGAGAATGCACAGATCATCTTCTTTCCGGAGATGTCATTCACCGGTTTTTCCATGAATGTCTCTGCGACCGGAGAAGAAAACGGTGAGACCATTGAGGTCATGCGGAAATATGCCGGAACATACCGGATTGCGGTCGGTTTCGGCTGGGTGAAGCGAAACGGCGGGCAGGGTGAAAATCACTATACTGTTCTGGATGCAGACGGCAATATCCTTGCGGATTACATCAAGATTCATCCGTTCTCATACAGCGGCGAGGATCACTATTTTGCGGCAGGCAATCAGACGGCGGTTTTCACACTTTCGGGCATCCGGTTCGCATTATTCATCTGCTATGATCTTCGTTTTCCGGAGATTTTCCGCGCTGTTGCCGGCGATGCAGATGTCATGGTTGTTGCAGCGAACTGGCCGCAGGCGCGCATCCCGCACTGGAACAAGCTGCTGGATGCCCGTGCAATTGAAAATCAGTGCTGGATGCTTGGCATCAACTGCTTTGGTGAACAGCAGTCGCAGCACTATAACGGCAGCAGCAAAGCGGTCAATCCGGAGGGAGAAACCGTTGACTGTCTGACGGAACGCGAGGGAATCATCTTCTGCGAGATCGGGGATGAGACCGCAAACTGCCGCAGGCGCTTTCCCGCTTTGCAGGACCGCAAAACTTCATTGTACCGGAAGCTGCTGTAAAGGCAACACGCACAAACCACGCCTGCGCTTCTGTCCCCCATTGATATTTCCTGTATAATGTGTTATAATTGGGTATGTAACTTTTTGGGTGATTGGCAAATTTTGGTTAACACAAGTATCTTTTGCTGAGCCCATATCAAAAGTTTCGCTCAAGCCTTTTCAAAGGCTTGCAGGAGTCCAGAGGGCGGTGCCCTCTGGTCGCGCTCCGCAGAGCGCGAAATTCCCCGCCGGAGGAGCTTCGCAAGGGTGAAAGAGGGACGCCCTGCGATAGAGGGCGTCCCTAGACAAATCTAACAAATACAAGCCTCCCTTTTTGTTACAGAAACCACCTAAATTGTTATTAGCCCTAATTATTGTATGGATTCTACAGGAAGGAAACCGACACATTGGAACAAAAATCAAAACTGAATATCTGGCAGACAATCCGGGTCGGATTTGCATTTCTCGCAATCTGTGCTTTCTGGCAGATGTACAACAATGTCATCCCGCTGACACTCTCCAAAACATTCCACATGGATAAAAGCATCTCCGGCGTCATCATGGCTGCGGATAATGTGCTGGCACTCTTTCTGCTGCCGCTGTTCGGCGGATTATCTGACCGCTGCACCGCGAAAATGGGCAGGCGCAAACCCTTCATTCTGGGCGGCAGCATCTCTGCGGTATTCCTGATGCTGCTGATTCCGTTTCTGGATCACGCCTATTTCAGCAGCCCGAAAGCCGTCTTCAAGATTCTGTTTGTCTGTGTGCTGGGCTGCATCCTCGTCGCAATGGGAACTTACCGCAGTCCCGCCGTCGCCCTGATGCCGGATGTCACCCCGAAACCCCTGCGCAGCAAGGCAAATGCAATCATCAATCTGATGGGCGCACTCGGCGGCATCCTCTATCTCATCATCGCAAAACTCATGTACCCTTCCGCCAAAACACAGAATGCGGAACACGTTGACTATCTGCCGCTGTTTCTGGTGGTTGCCGGCATCATGATTCTCTCGCTGATTGTCGTGGTATTCTTTGTGGATGAGGTGCGGCTGAATGCCGAAATGCTTGCCTATGAACAGGCACATCCGGAAGAAAACCTGATTCCGGAAACAGATGCCCGAACCGAAAAACTCCCCCGCGATGTGAAGAAAAGTCTCATCTTTCTGCTGATTTCCATTGCGCTCTGGTTCATGGGGTATAACGCGATGGAAACATGGTTCACAACCTATGCAGATGCCGTCTGGAACATCGGGCTGGGCGATGCCTCGCTGTGCCTGACCATCGCAACTGCCGGTGCAATCCTGTTCTTCATCCCCTCCGGCGTGCTGGCAAGCAAAATCGGCAGAAGAAAAACAATCATAGGCGGCATCGTGCTGCTTTCCGCCGATTTCTTCACTGTTTTCGCGTACACCTGCGTCTTCCGGGAATTCCACAGCGCACTGTATATCCTGTTCTTTCTGGTAGGCGCTGCGTGGGCGTTCATCAATGTCAATTCCCTGCCGATGGTGCTGGAAATGTGCAAGGGTTCTGAGGTGGGGCGCTTCACCGGCTTTTACTATACCTTCAGTATGACAGCACAGATTGTCACGCCGATCTGTGCCGGCGCGCTGCTGGAATACGTCAGCTACAAAACCCTCTTTCCCTACTGTGCAGTCTTTGTTCTGCTTTCCCTCGGCACGATGCTGTTTGTGCGGCACGGCGATGCGAAAATTGAAGCAAAGCGCGGGCTGGAAGCCTTTGAGGATATGGAGTGATTCTCCCCGCCCTGCAAGCGGTGCGCGCGTCAATTCACGCAGGAACGCTGCTGCACACCCGAAGTCCCGTCAAAAGCGCGGATATGCGCTGCTTTTCGCAGTCTTTTTCAGTTGATTCGACACAAGTTGTACCATCCGTCATTGACAGCGCAGGGTACTTGTGCTATAATAGAAATGCAGTCCGCGCACACGCACGGGCTGCATCAGGATTTGAAAAGCATAGGGATGTAAGGAGGGGGCTTTATGAATCAAAGACTGATTAAGGTGACCGCGTTTCTCGCTGCTGCGATGATAACAGCAGCCGTTCCGCTTACGGTGCAGAAAAATGCGTGGGACGGCAGCACAATTACTGCCTATGCGGACGGTGAGGAGGAGTTTACAGAGGGTTCATCCGGTAGTTTGCAATACTTCAAGTATTCCGACCGCATCGAAATCGCCGGCATCGACATGAGTGAGACAACCATTACCATTCCTTCGGAAATCGAAGGTCTGCCCGTCACAAGAATCGCTGACAATGTCGGTACATTCTGCGCAGTCGAAACGCTGAAACTGCCCGATTCGCTGAAGCAAATCGGCGCGTATGCGTTCAGCTGGTGCAGCAATCTGAAATCTGTGACGCTGCCCGACAGTCTCGAACGCATCGACTTTCAGGCGTTTGAACAGTGTTCTGCACTCGAATCGGTTACTTTCCCGCCGCACTTCGTTGAAACTTCCAGTTATACCTTCGCGGAAACACCGTGGCTGGAAGCACAGCGCAAGAATGACCCGCTGGTCATCGTGAACGGCTGCGTCGTGGATGCCCGCACCTGCAAGGGCGATGTCACGCTGCCCGCCGGTACGAAATTCATCGCCGGCAGCGCCTTCGCGAATAATACCGCCGTGACTTCCGTTACCTGCCCTGCAAGCGTCACCGGAATGGGCGATAATGTGTTCACAGGCTGCGAAAACCTCACCGCCGCAGATCTGAAGGGTGTCACCTATATCGGCTATGAGACCTTCTATAACTGCAATAAGGTGAAGGACATCAGGCTTTCCGGCAAACTGACTGAGATCAATACGCTTGCCTTCGAGGAAAACTCCGCAACGGCAACCATTACCTTCTATGGCACGGAAGATGCGTGGAATCAGGTCGAGAAAGACCCCGATGACCCGTTCATCAAACGCGCCGCCATCGTCTTTGACCCCAACGGCGGCGGATCGGATGATCCTGTCCCCGGCGACATCAATGCGGACGGTCAGTGCAATCACGAGGACGCGGTTCTCCTGTTTGACTGGCTGCTGGCGAAGCCTGATGTCACGCTTGCAAACTGGGAAGCAGGCGACATTGACGGCAGCGGTACGCTGAATGCCGTTGATCTCTCGCTGCTGAAGCAGATGCTGCTTGCTTAATCTGCGCACAAACGAATATAACATACAGCGGGGACTGTCCGGAAGGGCAGTCCCCGTCAGTCTGTCGAAAAAGGTATCGCTGCGCG
>DGVV01000032.1 GCA_002395085.1 Ruminococcus sp. UBA4275
AGCGCCCCATTATAATCATCGCGCAGCGATACCTTTATCGACAAGCTGAAACCCGAAAAGCCATACTGTGCTTTTCGGGTTTCAGCTTATTCTGTTCCGGATGTTTGCAGCATCGACTGAGCCGCTTTCATGAGCGCATCATGCTCATTGGGGAGCGTACCGTCGATGACCTGATCGAGCAGCGCATTGAGCGTTTCACCGATGGCTTTGCCCTGCGGGAATCCGGCGCGCAGCAGATCGCTGCCGGTGAGCGCGAGCTTTTTCAGCGACATACAGGCGTCAGCGGCTTTGAGCGCTGCGAGCTTTTCCGCGATCTGATCTGCCTCTGCCTGCTGTGCCTCCCGGATCTCATACGCCTGCGCGCCGACATCGGCACGGTGCAGCGCAAGAAGCTGTTCTGCGGTCTCCATATCAAAGCGCCGCACGATCCTTGCGACCTGCTTCTCGCTGTTCTCCCATACCAGATCATGATGTTCGACCAGCAGCATCACACGTTCAAGTGTTTTGCGGTCGGATTTGAGCGCGCGCAGCGCCCGTTCCGCGATCTCCACGGAGACTTTTGCGTGGCCGTAGAAATGCCCGCCGCGCTCGTCTTTGGTGAATGTGTGCGGCTTGCCGGCATCGTGCAGGAGCGCCGCCCAGCGCAGAACCGGCACCGGCGGCACACCCTCGATCACATACAGCGTGTGCATATAGACATCGTAGCAGTGCCAGTGCGTCTGCTGATCGAATTTGAACATCGGGGCAAGCTCCGGCAGCACCGTGAACAGCACATCCGCAAATTCCTCCAGCACCGGCAGAACCCGTTTGCCGCAGAGCAGCTTGGTGAGTTCCGCATAGATGCGCTCGGCAGAAATGCAGGTCAGCAGGCCGCGCTTCTCGTGGATTGCTGCGGCGGTTTCGGGTGCAATGTCGAAATCGAGTACACTTGCAAAGCGCATGGCGCGGAGAATGCGCAGACCGTCCTCCTCGAAGCGCGCCGCGGGATCTCCGACGCAGCGGATGATGCCGGCGGCGAGGTCATCCGCGCCGTGATAGGGGTCAATAAGCCCCTGCGCGGGATGATACGCCATCGCATTCACGGTAAAATCGCGGCGCGCGAGATCATCGGTGAGCCGGTCCGTGAACGTGACCGAATCGGGTCTGCGGTGGTCAGCGTACGCGCCGTCGATGCGGTAGGTCGTAATCTCAATGGGCATTTTGTCGATGACCGCCGTGACAGTGCCGTGCTGCATACCGGTCTCAATGACATGGAAGCCGCGGAAGCATTGCTCGATCTGTTCCGGGCGCGCAGAGGTGGTGCAGTCCCAGTCATGCGGCTGCGTTCCGCGCATCGCATCCCGGACGCACCCGCCGACGATATATGCCGCATAGTCGGCGTCGGTGAGGGCATCGAGGGCGCGCTGCACGGGTGCAGGCGGCGTGATGTGCATTTGTTTGTCCATAAGTGGTCTCCTTTATGATAGCGAAGCGCCGTGCATCGGCACAGCGCTTGGCGGTTATTCGGTTTCAGAGGTCGATGCGCAGAAATTGCTTTGACGCGCTGTTTTTTCAAATGTCATTTGTTTGTGCGGATTCCCTTTCAAAACGCGCAGCCTTTCCGGTATTCTGCGGGGGATACCAGTACAATCCGTCCTGTGTATCGCAGATCAGCGCATGGGGCGGTACATTTTTCAGCACGGAGACCACATCCATATAATCCGGCGCAGGCGAGATCAGCCCCATGAACGCGCAGATAATCCAGACTGTCAGGAGCGGTTTCATGGTGACCGGCGTACAGATGAACAGTACCAGCGGGATCACGCCGGATACGGCAGGTGCAAGCGACATCACCACAAACCGCCGTTTTGTCAGCGGATGATAGGAAATGGCATAGGCAGCGAATTTGCGCAGACACAGCCCCACCCAGACTGTTGCGGCTTTGGGATAGCAGACCGCGTGCAGCAGTTCATGCAGCGGCAATGCAAGCAGGAAACCGATCAGCATTGCGGGGATGAGAAACAGCGGTGCAATGGGCGGCTGCCGGTTCAGAAATGCTTTCAGGAAAACCGTCAGCATACAGAGCAGCATCGGCGGAATCCCGTAAGGGCGTGCCTTGCTCAGGAAGCCGTCTGCATCACGCAGCTTCACCGCATTTCCGGGCAGGGGCGGGCTTTTGTGCGCCGTACCGAAGTTTTTCCGATTTCCCTCCCAGATGATCTTCGGCATTACTCCGCGTACTGCGTGTTGCCGTTGTCCTCGCAGACAGCGTAGAGACCTGTTTCCCATGCGGGGATATGCGGGAGATGCCGCATAAACAGGCGGTAGCGGGGGTTGATGCGCTTGACAAGCAGCGGCAGTTCAAAGATGTCTTCCGTGCGGTGGTACATCGAGACCATGAGCTTCGGGGCATAGCGCGCAATGGAGCGGCTTGCACCCCAGAGTGCCTCACGCTCCGCACCTTCGACATCGAGCTTGAGCAGCGTGACGGGGTTGCCCGCGAGGAGATTATCCACAGAACGGGCAGGGGTCATTGCACCCTCATTGGAGATGGTGGGCTGCTTGCCGGCTTTGGGGGCATAGGCGAGTTCGGTATCGACGCACCATGCCGTACACTGATAACACTGTACGGAGGGCGTATCTCCGACGAACTTCACGAGGCGCTTATAGTATTTCTTATCCGGCTCAACGGCGATGATGCGGTGATATTTTCCGCGCGTAAATTCGAGCATTTCGCGGATCGAGTCACCGACATTCGCGCCGAGATCGACATAGATTTCGTGGTTTGTGGGCTGGAGGACGCGGTTCCAGATTTCGTCTTTGGTATCGGTCTGCTCGATGAGATAGCGCGGATCGCCGCTGATCTTGAAATTGATGAGGTTAGCGTAGATTTGTCTGGAGCGCTCGTCCGCGAGGGACTGGTACACCGACTGAATCTCCTCCTCATGTTCTGCGCAGTATTCGGGCGTAAAGAGTCCGCCGCCGACGACCGGTACATCCGGCACATACAGCGGATACTTTGCGCCGAGTGCCATGAGCCGCTCAACCATCTGCGGCGAACACACCGCAAATGCCAGCACGATTGCAAAATCATGCACCTCTGCCTCCAGCTCTGAGAGCTTGCGGACAGGGTATCCTGCAAAATCATGGCCGCGTACAAATTCATCGCTCGCAAAGAGACCCGCGACGGGGATGCCGAAGCTGCGGAGTGCAGCGAGCATCCGCACGGCGCCGTCGCCCATGCCATAGAGATAGATCGGGCGTGTTTCGTTTTGCAGGCGTTCCCATACTGAGATTTTTTCTGTTACAAACTGAAGCATTCTCTGCTTTCCCCTTTAGCTTTGAGATTTACTGATCGTCGTGGTGATCGTGACATTCGCAGTCGCACTCATCCGGATCATGCGGCGCACCGTGAAGGCTGTCGTGTCCGTGACCGCCCATCTGCGCGGCATAGAGGTCTCTGCCGCGGGTATTATAGCGGTCTCTCTGCTGCTCGATCTGCTTGTCGATCTTGGCAAGTACATCGCGCGGATGCTTGACGATAAGGCGCTTTTCGGGCGTATCGGTATCGCGCACATAGAGGACGATTGTACCGCAGCCGACGAGCCGCTGGAAGAAGGGCAGCTCCAGTTTCTTATCCGTGACTTTGTAGAGATCCAGCTCATCCTCTGACAGATTAAAGAAGCCGGTGCGGGTGATGAATTTGCTTTCTGTCAGATGGTAAACGGTGAAGCTCCACGGCAGCCCCAGAAACGTCCGTTTCCGGTCCCGCCAGATGTAATCATAGGCTTCATTTTTGCTCATATCAGAGGCACTCCTTTCGGGTTCAGAGGTGGATCACAGTCTTGCCGGAATGCTCCGCAGCGACGGAGATACCCGTTCCTGCGACGGTGATCGTGAAGTTCCGGTCAGTAGCCGGATAGGTGACGGTAATGCAGTTGCCCGCGCGCTTTGCCGTGATGGTGAGATCAAGCCCGCCCTCAGCCTTGCAGATGTCGGCAGAAGCGGTATGCCCGTCCGCGAGACCACAGATCAGGACATCGGCATTTGCGAGGTAATCGTAGCAGACGTCGGTTTTGAAGTCGCCCAGCACAAGGATGCTGTCGGGTTTGACATAGACCGGCATCTCCAGATAATTGCAGGTACGGCGCAGCCATCTGCCGCCTTTGGTGAGGGGGGCATCGGGCTTGCCGAGGAGATCGAACCACTCGCCCTGCGGCAGATAGAATTCCGCGATGCCTTCTTCATTGAAGACCGGCGCACAGAGCAGGCTGTCGCCGAGCATATACTGCCGGTCAAGGGTGAGGCAGGCGGGATCATCGGCAAAATCCAGCACCATGGCGCGCATCATGGGGATGCCGGTCTGGTGGGTCTTGTTTGCCTGCGCCCAGAGATAGGGCATGAGTCTGCCCTTGAGATTGGTGAAATAGCGCAGCACTGCACAGGCATTTTCGGGATTTGCGGGATCGTCCTCCTCATACGCCCACGGGACGCGGTAGGAGGTCGAGCCGTGCAGGCGGCTGTGCGTACTCATGAGACCGAACGCCACCCAGCGCTTGTAGACGTCGGGGGAAGCAGTCTGTTCAAAGCCGCCGATGTCGTGGCTGAAGAAGCCGAAACCGGAGGAACACAGGGAGAGTCCGCCGCGCAGTGTTTCCGCCATAGCCGAATATTCTGCGGAACAGTCGCCGCCCCAGTGAACGGGGAATTTCTGTCCGCCTGCCGTGGCGCTGCGTGCAAACAGCACAGCCTGATCCTTGCCGACGCATTCTTCGAGCGCCTCAAAGACGGTCTTATTGTAGAGATACGTATAATAATTGTGCATCGCAGCCGGATCAGACCCGTCGAAGTAGACGACATCCGTAGGGATGCGCTCACCGAAATCGGTTTTGATGGCGGTGACGCCCTCTGCACAGAGTTTGCGGATGCCGTCCGCGAACCATTTGCAGGCAGCAGGATTCGTGAAATCGACGATTGCCATGCCGGGCTGCCACATATCGGTCTGGAAGACGCCGCCGTCTTTTGTACGGAGGAAATAGCCGTTCCGGACGCCCTCATCAAAGAGTGCGGACTGCTGTGCGATATACGGATTGATCCACACGCAGATGCCGACATTATGCTCTTTTTTGAGACGTTCCAGCATTCCCTTGGGATCGGGGAACATTTCCGCATCCCAGTCGAAGCTGGTCCAGGTAAAGCCTTTCATCCAGAAGCAGTCGAAGTGGAACATTTGCAGCGGGATTTTCCGCTGTGCCATACCGCTGAGGAAGCCGTTGACAGTTTCCTCGTCGTAATCGGTCGTAAAGGAAGTGGAGAGCCACAGACCGAAGGATTTGGCGGGTGTCAGGGCGGGTCTGCCGGTGAGTGCTGTATAGTTGGCAAGAACATCCGCCGGTGTCTCGCCGCCGATCATGAAATATTCGAGCGATTCGCCCGTGACCGTCATGCTGACCTTGGAGACGGTATCCGAGGCGACCTCATAGCTGACATGACCGGTCTGGTTTGCGAAGACGCCGTATCCGCGGGAGCTGAGATAGAACGGCACACATTTATAGCTCTGATCGGAGCAGGTTCCGCCGTCGGCATTCCATGTTTCAACGGTCTGACCGTTCTTGACGAACGGGGTGAACTTTTCACCGAAGCCGTAGATATATTCTCCGACACTGAGTGTCAGTTGTTCGCGGACGAATGTGCCTGCCGCGGGGGCGGGGAGACTCCAGAAGGTATCATCGAGTCTGGTGCGGGCTTCCGCCTCGCGCAGATAGGCATTCTCCTGAATATAGGAGGTTGCGCGCCAGCCGCCGCCGGTGAGATGTCTGCCGTCGTAGGTGAATCTGACATCCCAGTTCATGCCCTTTGCGATTCGGACAGCGGTTTTGCCGGAGGTCAGGATCACGCAGTCATCGTCCTCTGTGATGACAGGGACGAAACCGGGGTCAGGATTCAGTTCAAATTTCGGTTCATGATTTACCGCGCCCTTGTGGTGGACAATCTGAACGCGGATGGTATTCTCGCGGATTGCGGAATACACGATTTCGAGTGTGACACCGCCTAGGGTCATGCCGCGGTGATAGATCTGCTGGGACGTCGCAAAGACGTGAACAGCGTGATCCCGCACGGTGACCGCGTAAGGCTGTGCCGCATAATCCACGGTAAAACCGCGGCGGTTCAGCCAGAAGCCGTCTGCAAATTTCATAGGTAACCTCCTGCGCGGACTGTGATCCGCTTCTTTTTATATACTCTATTATCATACCATAAAATCGGTAGAAAGTCAATGCCAAACCCATGCAGAAAAAACAGGAGCATCTCCTGCAAAGAGAGATGCTCCTGTTTTCGTTCCGACATTGCTTCGCTCAGTAACTCGTTCTGAAGTAATTGCGCGTACCGTCTCCGTTGAAGAAGAGGTATCCGTGGGCAAACTGCGACGGGTCTGCGAAGTAGAGGTTCACGGCGCGCTTGACGCTCTCGGTGACCATACTGGAGTAGGTCTCCAGTTCCACGTAATATTCGATGCCGGAGAACTGATTTCTCTGTGTGAGAACCTCGTGGATCGAATTCGGGAACTGCGGCGAATTGACGCGGTTCATGATGACCTCAACAACGAGTGCCTTCTCTGCATCCGGCACGAAATCCGCACCGTATTCATGTCCGACGACATTGCAGAGCATAATGTACTCGCGCTCAGTGATACCCGCCGGGATTCCCGATGCGGGCTGTGCCGGTGCTTCCGTGACCGGCGCGGCAGTGGTCCATGTCTCAGGCTGCGGATCGGTCCAGACAGTCGTGACAGTTTCGGTGACCTCTGTCATGTAATCATCCGGCAGTATGGTCTCAGCGGCAGAGAAATCTGCGGAGAGATACTGCTGGTCTGCGGTCAAAGCCGCAGCAGTGGTAGTTTCCGTTGTTGTTGTACTTTCCTTCGTGTTGCTCACAGTCGCCGTTGTTTTTGTAGTAGACGCGGTCGATTTGGTTGTGAGCTTTGTCACTTCGGTCGTTGCTGCCGTTGTAGCAGCGGTAGTTTTGCGCACGCTGGTTTCCGTAGTGATGGTCGTCTCGATCGAAGCTTGAGTGGTAGCAGACTCTGCTGTCAGCGGTGCAATCAGATCCCGCTGAACTGAATTCGCGACCGGCATACTGTTTTCGTCATCGAAAACTACTCCCCCCAGAGCGCCGGACACAGCAAAGCAGAGAAAAGCCGCTACAACTTTCACTTTTCTCATTAGCTCATCCTTTCGTATCCATAGAATATAAACGCGAAGATGCGGCGCGTTTAGATTATCATAGCACATTTTCTGAAAGATTACAATGTAATGACAGAATTTTCCATTTTGTAATCAAAAATCTACCATACTATGCGATATACTTTTGGTAAATTTACCATGCCGAATGTTACAAACTGCAATGAAACCGCTGATTTCTCCCCGGAGGAAAACCGCTGCCGTGTATTGACATTTGCGGCGAATTCTACTATAATAATACTATGATTTCACTCAGATTAAAAAGGGAGGCTTCCTTATGCAGAATTTGCACACCAGCAATCAGGAACAGCGGATTACAGATCTGACAGACCGGCTGCTTCAGGATATGACAAAGGGGCGCACCATTGACGCCGTGATGACCTTTGATCATCCGAACAAGGATATTGTCATTGATATGATTTACAAGCTGCGGAGTATCATTTTCCCCGGCTATTTCCGGAGTCAGCCGCTGCGCGTTTATACAATGCGGAATCAGATCGGGATGCTGCTGGAAGATGTCATCTACAATCTCATCAAGGAGATTTCGATTGTGCTGGTCTATACGCCGGAGATGAAGGAGGCGGATCAGGCTGCAAAGACGGCAAAGGCAGAGGAGATCACCTTCCGCTTTCTGGAACGTATCCCTGCCATCCGTGCGCTGGCGGAAACCGATGTGCAGGCAGCCTTCGACGGCGACCCTGCTGCATTTAACAATGAGGAGATCATCTATTCTTATCCGGGTCTGTTTGCGATTCTTGTCAGCCGCATCGCACATGAACTGCATCTGCTGGGTGTGCCGCTGATTCCGCGTATCATGACGGAGTATGCGCACAGTCAGACCGGTATTGACATTCACCCCGGTGCTTCGCTTGGCAAATTTTTCTTCATCGACCACGGCACGGGCATTGTCATTGGTGAAACAACCGAAATCGGAGACAACGTGAAGGTCTATCAGGGCGTGACCCTCGGTGCGCTTTCGACCCGCGGCGGACAGTCGCTGAAATCGAAGAAGCGCCACCCCACAATCTGCGACGACGTGACAATCTACGCAGGTGCTTCCATTCTGGGCGGCAATACAGTCATCGGCAAGGGCGCGGTGATCGGTGCAAACGCCTTCATCACAAGTTCGATTCCGGAGGGGGCGAAGGTCAGCATCAAGAATCAGGAACTGCATTACCGCTATGATGAGAAGCAGGGCGCTCCAAAGCCTGCGGAACTGGATACTGAAAATGCGTGGTTTTATATCATTTAAGTAAGCTGACGAAAAGGAGAAAGCAATATGCAAAAAGTGCTGCTGGTTGAGGATGATGCCGAAATCGCGCGCAATCTCACCCGCTTTCTGGAGGATGAGGGCTGGCAGGTGACATACGCTGCCGGTCAGACGGAGGCGCTGCGCATTTTCCCGCAGATGCAGTTTGACTGTGCGCTGCTGGATGTTTCGCTTCCGGACGGCAGCGGGTTCGCTGTCTGTGCAGCAATCAAGGCGCAGTCCGATACGCCGGTCATCTTTCTGACTGCCTCTGCGGATGAAGCCTGCACCGTTGCAGGATTTGAGGTCGGCGCAGATGATTACATCGGGAAGCCGTTCCGTCCGCGGGAACTGATTGCCCGTATGAAAAATGCGGTGCGGCGGCATAATCCTGTGACAGCACAGCTTCTTCGCTGCGGCAATGTCTCGATTGATCAAAGCCGCGGCGTTGTGATGAAAAACGGCGCAGAACTGTATCTTTCCGCACTGGAATACCGGCTGCTGCTGGTATTCTTCCTGAATAAAGGACAGCTTCTTTCGCGTGACCGTCTCATTGACGAACTCTGGTCGGTTTCGAGTGAATTTGTCTCGGATAACACACTCAATGTCTATATGAAGCGGCTGCGCGAGAAAATCGAGGATGATCCGCAGTCACCGCGGATTATCCGTACCGTGCGCGGGATGGGCTATAAGGCGGTGGACGAATGAAGCGAAAGACTGCAAACTGGTTGTCAGCGGCAGCCGCGGCAGCGGGATTTGCCGGCTGTCTGTTTGTGAATGTGACGGCGGCGCTGATTCTGCTTGGAACAGCAGCCGCCGTTTTCATGATACAGCTTCTTGCGCATCATTCGCAGCAAAAGGAGATTACGCAGATTTGCGATTATATCGGGGAGATTCTGCGCGGCGCGGAGACAGTGCAGTTCAGTTCCTTTGAGGAGGGCGAGATGAGCATTCTCGCCTCGGAAATCCGCAAGATGACCATTCGCCTGCGGGAACAGAATGCACAGCTGCGTGAGGAAAAACAGTTCATGAAGGAATCGCTGGAGGACATTTCCCATCAGCTTCGCACGCCGCTCACTTCGATGATGCTGATTCTCGGAATGCTGCGCAAACCCGATCTCCCGAAGCAGACGCGCATGGAGCAGGTGCAGGAGCTTTTCTCGCTGCTCGCGCGGATGCAGTGGCTCATTGAGACGCTGCTTTCCTTCTCGCGCATCGAGGCGGGGGCGGTGCAGTTCCGCGAGGAGACAGTGGATTGTGCTGCGATGATCCGCGCGGCGCTTGAACCGATTTCCATTGCGCTGGAACTGAAAGATATTGCCGTGAATGTGCAGATTGAAGGCAACCCGCATTACATCGGAGATTTGTCTTACAGCGTGGAGGCGGTCGGGAATGTGCTGAAAAACTGCATGGAGCATACGCCGGAGGGCGGCACGATCACCGTGGCGGCACAGGAAAATCCGATCTATGCCGGCATTTTGATTACGGATTCGGGTGCGGGCATAGCGCAGGAGGATCTGCCGCATATTTTCGAGCGGTTTTACCAGTCGTCTGATTTTGCAAAGAAGGGATTCGGCATCGGGCTGGCGTTTGCGCGGAAGATTGTGACGGCGCAGCACGGCAGCTTGCAGGTGCGCAATGCTCAGCCGCACGGCGCACAGTTCGACCTGCGCTTCTACAAGACGGTCGTGTGAAGTTTCTCTTGCAGAAAAACAAGGAGGTGAACCCTATGAAACGGTGGAGCGCTTTGCAGCGTGAAATCTACAAGCTCATCGACGAAAACCTGAATCTGCAAATCCACCTCTCGAAATACCGGATGGATACCCGGTACGGCACGACCGATCTGCCGCGGTACTGGATCACGCTGGACGGGGAGATCATTTTCGATTACCCGGCACAGTTTGTGGTGAAGAACGCGGAGGGAAACGGCGTCCGGAACCTGCGCGGCGAGGTGCTGCAATATCCCTATGAAACCGATATTTCCGATATTTCGGCGCTGATCCGCGAATATATCGACACCCCGAAGAATGCGGTCTTTGCAAAGCACTTTGAGAACGATCACTGGGGGCTCATCAACATTCTGAAAGCAGCAGACAGACGCTTTGGAACACGGAGACTGGAAATGCTCCGCAGACGAACTGATAACAAGGCTGCGCAGAAGATCATTGCGCGCAGACTTGACGAAGAAAGGATAGAATATGCTTGACGTAACACTGCCCGGAACGGGCGGAACAATGCCGCTGAAAAATCGCTGGCTGACTTGCTGTCTGCTGCGTGCAGAGGGGAAGTCTGTGCTGATTGACTGCGGCGAGGGAACACAAATCGCGCTGAAAAGCGCCGGACGTTCGGTGCAGCGGCTTGATCTGCTGTGCTTTACGCATTATCACGCAGACCACATCAGCGGACTGCCCGGTCTGCTGCTCTCGATGGGGCTGGAGGGCCGTACCGCGCCGCTGCGGATTGCAGGGCCGGTCGGTCTGGAGAATGTGGTAGACGGTCTGCGGGTCATCGCGCCGGAACTGCCTTTTGAGCTGGAGTATACTGAGCTGACGGCTGAAACGGAAATGCTTTCGGCAGCGGGCATGGAGATCACGGCGTTTGCGGTGAATCACACGATGCCGTGCTACGGCTATCGGCTGACGCTGCCGCGCGCGGGCAAATTTGATGCGAAAAAAGCGCGTGAAAACGGTGTCCCGATGCAGGTCTGGGGCTGGCTGCAAAAGAAGGAAACGGCTGTGTATCAGGGGACAGAATATACGCGGGAACAGGTGCTTGGCGCACCGCGCAGGGGCATCACTGTAACCTATTGTACGGATACGCGCCCTGTTCCGGCAATCACGCAGTATGCACAGAATGCAGATCTGCTGATTCTCGAAGGTATGTACGGCGATCCTGAAAAGATCGCAAAGGCGGTTGAAACGCGGCACATGATGTTCACGGAGGCGGCGAAAATCGCGCGGGATGCCGGCGCGAAGGAACTCTGGCTGACACATTACAGCCCGTCGCTGCCGGATCCGGAGACCTATTTGCCGCTGGCACAGGAGATCTTTCCGGAGACAGTCTGTCCGGAGGACGGCAGAACGGTGGATCTTTCCTATCCGGAATAAAGGCAGGCGCTGTCTGCTTGACTTTCCTTTGCTAATGTGCTACAATGACAGTATCTTCCGGCGTTTTGCCGGTATATGGAAAGGACAGAGGATATGCGAATCAGAAAACGAATCGCCGCATGGACAGCAGCGGCAGCCGTTCTGCTGACGGGGCTGTGTTCCGTGATGCCGGTCTCGGCAGAGCAGCGGACATTCACAGTCGGCTTTGATGCGGAGTTTCCGCCCTATGGGTATCAGGATGAAAGCGGTGAGTACGTCGGCTTTGACCTCTCGCTCGCGCAGGAGGTCTGCGACCGCCGCGGCTGGACGCTCAACAAAGTGCCGATTGACTGGAACTCGAAGGACATGGAACTGAAAACCGGTGCAATCGACTGCATCTGGAACGGCTTTACCATGAACGGCAGAGAAAACGATTACACCTGGTCTGTGCCCTATGTGGACAATTCTCAGGTCGTGATCGTGAAGACGGGCGCGGAGATTTCTGCGCTGTCTGATCTCAGCGGAAAGATCGTTGCGGTGCAGGCGGACAGTTCCGCGCTGGCGGCATTCACGGGTGAGGATGCCGAGCCGGAAAACATTGCACTGGCTGATTCCTTCAAGGATTTGCAGCAGGTGGGCGATTATAACAGTGCCTTCCTGAATCTGGAAAGCGGTGCGGTTGATGCCGTCTGCATGGACATTGGCGTTGCAAATTACGAGATTGCGGCACGCGGCGGCAAATTCACCATGCTGGATGAACACGTCTCCTCGGAACAGTACGGCATCGGCTTCCTGAAAGGCAATACGCAGCTTCGGGATGAGGTGCAGGAGACGCTGTTCTCTATGCTGGATGACGGCACATTTGCGCAGATCGCATCGGACTGGGGGCTTGCAGACAGCGTTTGCCTGACAGCGCCGGAAGCATCGGCGGATGTGGCTGCGCGGACGTCATTCACGGTGGGCTTCGATGCGGAGTTTCCGCCCTACGGCTATCAGAATGAGAGCGGTGAATACGTCGGCTTTGACCTCTCGCTCGCAGAGGAGGTCTGCAAGCGCCGCGGCTGGGAACTCATCAAGCAGCCGATTGACTGGAACTCGAAGGACATGGAGCTGAAAACCGGCGCGATTGACTGCATCTGGAACGGCTTTACCATCAACGGACGCGAGAATGATTACACATGGTCTACGCCCTATGTGGATAATTCGCAGGTCGTGGTGGTGAAGAACGATTCGGACATCAGCGCGCTGGCAGACCTCGCCGGAAAGACCGTTGCGGTGCAGGCTGACAGTTCTGCGCTGGCGGCGTTCACGGGTGAGGATGCCGAACCGGAAAACATCGCACTGAAGGATTCGTTCAAGGATTTGCAGCAGGTGGGCGATTATAACAGCGCCTTCCTGAACCTCGAAAGCGGCGCGGTTGATGCCGTCTGCATGGATATTGGCGTGGCAAATTACGAGACGGCTGCCCGCGGCGGGAGCTTCCGCATTCTGGATGAGCGTGTTTCCTCGGAGGCATACGGCGTAGGCTTCCTCAAGGGCAATACCGATCTGCGCGATGCCGTGCAGGAGACTCTGCTGGAAATGCTGGATGACGGCACATTTGCGCAGATTGCCGCAGACTGGGATCTCTCCGACAGCGTTTGTCTGAGCCGCAGCGATGCCGTCAGGGAAGATACCGTGCAGGAAGCAATTCCGTTCGGTGAGAAGCTGGCGGGCATCTGCAAGCAGCTCCTGAAAGGCGTGGGCGCATCGCTCGCAATCTTCTTCCTGACGCTTCTCTTTGCGCTTCCGCTCGGTCTGCTGATCGCAATGGGCAGAATGAGCAGATTCAAGCCGCTGAGCTGGCTGGTCAAGCTGTATATCTCGATTGTGCGCGGTACACCGCTGATGCTGCAATTGCTGGTCGTGTTCTTCGGCCCGTATTATCTCTTTGGCGTGCAAACTTCGACCGGTTACCGGTTTTATGCGGTGATTATCGGTTTTACGCTGAATTACGCCGCTTATTTCGCAGAGATTTACCGTTCTGGCATTCAGGCGGTGCCGGTCGGGCAGTATGAAGCCTGCGAGATCCTCGGCTACTCGAAATCGCAGACCTTCTTCAAAATCGTGTTCCCGCAGATGGTCAAGAACATTCTTCCTTCCATCACGAATGAGGTCATCACGCTGGTCAAGGATACCTCGCTTGCCTTCGCAATCTCCTATACGGAGATGTTCACGCTTGCAAAGCAGGTGGCAGCAGCAGAGGCAACCATTCTGCCGCTGTTCATCGCGGGTGTCTTCTACTACATCTTCAATGCAGTTGTCGCGTTTGTGATGGAACGCATTGAGAAGAAAATGAACTACTTTAGATAATGGGGGTGACTGCGATGAATCTGCTGGAAGTGAAGAATGTCAAAAAGAGTTTTAATGATCTGCAAGTGCTGAAGGACATCAGCATGAGTGTGGCAGAGGGCGAGGTTGTGTCGATTCTCGGCCCTTCCGGTTCGGGAAAATCGACGTTTCTGCGCTGTGTTTCGATGCTGGAGACAATCGACGGCGGCGAAATGATCTACTGCGGCAAAACGGCGGTCAAAGAACAGGACGGCAAACCTGTCTATGTGCCGAAGGCGGAACTGAAGGAGATCAAACATTCCTTTGGGCTGGTGTTTCAGAATTTCAACCTGTTTCCGCATTACAGCGTGCTGAAAAACATCACCGATGCACCGATTCATGTGCTGAAGCGCGATAAGGATGAGGTCATGCAGGAAGCGAAGGCATTGCTTGAAAAAATGGGCCTTGCGGATAAGGGCGGCTGCTATCCCTATCAGCTTTCCGGCGGACAGCAGCAGCGTGTCGCGATTGCGCGCGCACTGGCAATGAAGCCGAAGATGCTGTTCTTTGATGAACCGACCTCCGCACTCGATCCGGAACTGACTGCGGAGATTCTCAAGGTTCTGAAGGAACTTGCCGCCTCGAAAATGACGATGCTGATTGTCACGCATGAGATTGATTTTGCGCGCAGCGTCTCAAATCATGTGGTGTTCATGGATGGCGGCGTGATTGTGGAACAGGGCAAGCCGCAGGATGTTATTGACAATCCCTCGAATGAACGCACACGCGCATTCCTGAAAAAGCTGGAGGCGTAAAGAGATATAGAGGTATCGCTGGCGCGATGATTTGAGAATGGGGCGAGCCCATTATAGATCATCGCGCAGCGATACCTTATTTTTTATCCGTCGGAGACACCTTAGCAGCAGGAGCGCGATTTCAGGTTTTTGTTTGGGTTAATTATTAAGGTTTCTTTATATTCCTTGACATTTTGTGCAAAATGGCTATAATGATAGCGGGGGAGCATCCATTTGATGCTGCAATTCATCTTGGAAAGGTATGATACTATATGAACAAATTGCTCAAAACATCAGCATCCCTGCTTGCGCTGCTGACCGCCTGCGCGGCACTTCCTGCAATGCCCGCTGCGGCTGCGGAGAATTCCGAAGCAGCAGATGCGGCAGAGTATCCGGAATGGCTGCCGACTAGTTTTACCGAAGCTGTGGAACTGGCGCGTCAGCACGGTCAGACTTATGTTGCAGATGGCTATGTCTGCACCCTGACGGTGATGAATGATTCTCCGCAGTACAGCTATGAGGAGGAAGTCTCCGATGAATCCCGCAAAGTGGGCGAGTGGAAATTTGCCTTCCCGATGCCGGAGGTGCTGGAGACGCACGAATTCCCCGATATTGATTCGGATGATGAAGCGGAAATGGAACGCTGCAATGAAATGAATACGTTCCTGAATCACTTCGATCTGGATACATACCGCCTGATGGACATTTCTTATTCTATTCACGTTTCACTTTACAGCGCAAAAGAGGCAGGCGATTTTACAGTCTCGCTCACAACAAGCTATGATGCGGATGATTCGCCCTATGTTGTGTTTGACGACGGTTCATGGGATTATACCGATGATCTGGAGTTTACAGTTACTCCGGACGGAACGGTCAAAGAAACCGATCTGTTCGGCTGGATGCCGGATTGCGAAGCGGAGTATGATGCATTCCTCGCAGCGAACGGGAAGGTATCCGTGATGCACGGCTGCATTGTCTATCTTGGTGAAGTGTGTGAAGGCGCGTGCCTCAGCACGACTGCAAAGAAATCCGGCACGGGAGATGCCCAGTGCGTGGCGGAGTATGAGGTGGATTCGCTGCCGTACACCATTAACCGCATCGGCGGGGCAGGCAAAATTGTGCAGCTCTGGCAGCCGGTTGCTGCCGGCGATCTGGAGATTTCGTGGATTTATGGATCTGCTATGGAAGATGCGCCGCTGGAAGAAACCACTGTCAAATTCCAGATTACAGAAGGTCTTATGTACGACGAGTATCGCATTAAAGTCAGCGGATCGCTGCTGGAAGGCGATGTCAACGGCGACGGAAAAGTGGGCGTATCGGATATTGTGCTGCTGCAAAGATACCTGTGCGGTGAGGCTCTCCCCGAAATGAAGGGCGACTTCAATGGCGACGACAACATCAACGCGGTTGATCTCACGCTGCTCAAGCAGTATCTGCTCAGCGCAAGAAATACCGGTCTTGCAATGAACTAATATAAAGCAGACTCCGCTTTCGCGCTCAGCCGGCATGGTACACCGGCAGGAGCGGGGGAGCGGAGCCTTTTTGTGCATGAAAACAGGCGGAGCGCCGGAGCGTTCCGCCTGTCATTTTGTACGGATGTACGAAGATTATGCCTTGCCGACAGAGCCGAACAGAGTCATCTTCTCCTCAACCTTGGCGCAGATAGCGTCGAAGCCCGGAGCGAGCAGCTTGCGCGGGTCGAAGCCCTTGCCCTGCTTATCCTTACCAGCCTCAATATAGCCTCTGGTTGCCTCAGCAAACACGAGCTGGCACTCAGTGTTGACGTTGATCTTTGCAACGCCGAGGGAGATTGCCTTCTTGATCTGATCGTCCGGAATACCGGTACCGCCGTGCAGAACGAGCGGCATATCACCGACAGCCTTGTTGATCTTCTCAAGGGTATCGAAGCTCAGGCCTTCCCAGTTTGCCGGATAGACACCGTGGATGTTACCGATGCCGGCAGCCAGGAAGTCAACGCCGAGGTCTGCGATCTGCTTGCACTCAGCGGGATCTGCGCACTCGCCCTTGCCGATGACGCCGTCCTCTTCGCCGCCGATTGCGCCGACCTCAGCCTCAATGGAGAGACCGAGCTGATGTGCGACATTGACCAGCTCCGTGGTCTTTGCGACGTTCTCGTCGATCGGGAAGTGAGAACCGTCGAACATGATCGAAGTGAAGCCAGCCTTGATGCACTTGTAGCAGCCGTCATAGGTGCCGTGATCGAGGTGCAGTGCGACCGGAACGGTGATGCCGAGGCACTCGTCCATTGCCTTGACCATCTGAGCGACGGTCTTGAAGCCGGTCATGTACTTGCCCGCGCCCTCGGAAACACCGAGAATGACCGGGGAATTCAGCTTCTGAGCGGTCAGCAGAACCGCCTTCGTCCATTCGAGGTTGTTGATGTTGAACTGACCGACAGCGTACTTGCCGTCTCTTGCCTTCTTCAGCATCTCTGTTGCAGATACCAGCATGATTGTTCCTCCTAAAATGGTAAATTTCATTGGTGGCACGATAATCTTTGGAGGTTACCGTTTCCAAACTCTATTATACACGATTTCGGGCAAAAAAGCAATAGGCATTGTGAAAAAAGTGACAGAGTACAGGAATTTCCGCAAAATGCAGGTGCATTTGTATAAATCTTGCGATGCGCGGCAGAATGAGATGCAGAAAGGCAGGCGAACAGTACATGAAAACGGGAATCGGGATGATTGCGGTGCTGGCAGCAGCGGTCTGCGCGGCAAATCTGATGCAGACAGCGCAGGATTTGCGGACAGTGGAGCAGAGTGTGATCCGGCTGCATATTCGTGCAAATTCTGACAGCACAGCAGATCAGACGGTGAAGCTGGCGGTGCGCGATGCACTGCTGGAACACGCGGCGGAATGGATGCCGCAGGAGGGCGATCCGGAGGCGCGGTGCAGGGCTTTGCAGGGGCATTTGCCGGAGATGCAGGAGACGGCGCGTGCAGCGCTGAATGCGGCTGGCTGCGGCGATGCGGTGTCGGTGTCGTTCGGGGAGACAGCTTTTCCTGCGCGGGAATACGGCGCGGTCACATTGCCTGCGGGGACATACAGGGCGGTGCGCGTGGAGATTGGCAGCGGGGAAGGGCAGAACTGGTGGTGTGTGATGTATCCGGCGATGTGCGTACCGGCAGCGGCGGAGAATGCGGCAGAGGAAACGCTGTCAGGCGGGGCGCTGGAGATTGTGACGCAGCCGGAGAAATATGAAGTGCGCCTGAAATGTGTGGAGGTCTGGCGCGCGGTGGTCAGGCGAATCCGGACGGCATCTGCGGAGATGGGAGGAGGAATCTGACGATTGCATTCCGGTGATCATGCGGAGAGACCGCCCCTCCGTCTGCTGCACGGACACCGCTCCTTTCAGGGAATAGCGGAATAAAGAATTCCCGCCGCAGCCGGAGCCGCAGCGGGAATTTGCATCAGAAGAATTACTTGTTGAGGTTTGCCTCGATCTTGTCAAGAACGCCGTACAGAGCCTGCGGGATCTTGCCGCCCTTTGCAGCAATATCGTCGTTGTAGTATCTGCGCATCTCGACGATTTCCTTCTTCCAGAGGTCGGTATCAACTGCGAGCAGCTCCTTCATGGTGTCGAGGGTGACCTCGTCCTCCAGACCTGCAATGTTGATATCCTCCGGCTTCGGCAGGTAGCCGATCGGGGTCTCAACTGCATCGACCGTGCCTTCGCAGCGCTTGATGATCCAGTCGAGGACTCTCATGTTGTCGCCGAAGCCCGGCCACATGAAGTGACCCTCAGCATCCTTCTTGAACCAGTTGACGTTGAAGATCTTCGGAGCCTTGTCACCGAGGATCTCGCCCATCTCGAGCCAGTGTGCCCAGTAGTCACCGACATTGTAACCGATGAACGGCTTCATAGCCATCGGGTCATGACGCAGAACGCCGACTGCACCCGTTGCGGCTGCGGTGGTCTCAGAGGAAACTGCGGAGCCCATGTAGGTACCGTGCGTCCAGTCGAAGGACTGATAGACCAGCGGGGTGGTGGAAGCACGTCTGCCGCCGAAGATGATTGCGGAGATCGGCACACCGTTCGGGTTGTTGAACTCAGGGCTGATGCACGGGCAGTTGACAGCCGGTGCAGTGAAGCGGCTGTTCGGATGTGCCAGCGTGAGGTGCTTGCCGTTTGCGTCAAGCTGAGCGCAGTACTCCGGACCATTGACCTTTGCGCCCTTCCACTCGGTTGCATCGACCGGCGGCTCCTTGGTGAGGGACTCCCACCACGGGGTATTGTCGGAGTTGTCGATTGCAACGTTGGTGAAGATTGCGTTCTTCTTGGTAGATGCGAGTGCATTGTAGTTGGACTTCTCGTTGGTGCCGGGTGCGACGCCGAAGAAGCCAGCCTCCGGGTTGATGGCATAGAGTCTGCCGTCCGGACCGGGCTTGAGCCACGCGATGTCATCACCGACGGTGAAGACCTTGTAGCCGGCCTTGCGGTAGCCTTCCGGCGGGATCAGCATAGCGAGGTTGGTCTTGCCGCAGGCAGACGGGAATGCAGCACAGATGTACTTGGTATCGCCGTCCGGCTTCTGGAGACCGAGGATGAGCATATGCTCAGCCATCCAGCCCTCGTTCTTTGCCTGATAGGAAGCGATGCGGAGTGCAAAGCACTTCTTGCCGAGCAGAACGTTGCCGCCGTAAGCGGAGTTGATCGACCAGATGGTGTTGTCCTCCGGGAACTGCACGATGTAGCGGTTTTCCGGATCGACATCTGCCTTCGAGTGCAGACCGCGGACGAAGTCATTGGAGACATCACCGAGGTTCTCGAAAGCCTGCGTACCCATACGGGTCATGATGTTCATATTGAGAACGACATAGATGGAATCGGTGACCTCAACGCCGACCTTTGCGAGCGGAGAGCCGATCGGGCCCATGCTGTACGGGATGACATACATGGTTCTGCCCTTCATGACGCCGTCATAGAGCGGAGTCAGCTTTGCATACATTTCCTTCGGATCCATCCAGTTGTTGGTCGGACCTGCGTCCTCCTTCTTGCGGGAGCAGATGAAGGTTCTGTCCTCGACGCGCGCGACGTCGTTGGGACGGGTACGGTGATAGAGGCAGCCGGGGAATTTCTCCTCGTTCATGTGATAGAGCTTATCGGGGTGACCGTCCGGAAGCGAGGTGACCTCCTCAGTGAGCTGATCGAGCTGTTCCTTGGAACCGTCGATCCAGACCACCTGATCCGGCTTGCAGAGTGCGATCATTTCATCGACCCACTTGTTGACATTCGGGTTCTTTGTCAGAGACATATTGCAGACCTCCTAGTGAATTTGAAATACTGTGGGTATAAGATAACCCATAGTTTCCATAGTATCATTATACGTGAAAAGGGGAAAAATGTCAAGTCTCCGCGTGTGTTTTTTTTATGAAAATCTGCCGGACAAAACGACGCAGATGCACAAAAAGACCCGATCGGACAAACCGGTCGGGTCTTTGTATCGGGAATGGATGCGGAACGGATGCGCAGATTACACGCAGCCCTGAGCCTTCATTGCCTCAGCAACCTTCAGGAAGCCGGCAATGTTTGCACCTGCAACGAGGTCATCACCGAGGCCGTAGGTGTTTGCAGCCTTGATGGATGCATCGAAGATATTCTTCATGATGGTCTTCAGCTTCTCATCGACTTCCTCAGCAGTCCAGTTGTAACGCATGGAGTTCTGGGACATTTCCAGACCGGAAACGGACACGCCGCCTGCGTTGACAGCCTTGGAAGGAGCAACGATGATGCCTGCTGCCTTCAGCATAGCAATTGCCTCATTGGTGGTCGGCATATTGGAGACCTCGACATAGTACTTGATGTTGTTGTCGATGATCTTCTTGGCATCCTCTTCGAGAACCTCGTTCTGACGTGCGCAAGGCATGATGATGTCAACCTTTCTGCCCCACGGCTTCTCGCCCGGGAAGAACTCGCAGCCGAACTTGTCAGCATAGGGCTTGACGTGCATCGGATCAGTTGCTCTCATCTCGAGCATGAAGTTGATCTTCTCCTCGGTGATGACGCCGTCCGGATCGTACACATAGCCATCCGGGCCGGAGAGGGTGACGACCTTTGCGCCAAGCTCAGCAGCCTTCTTCGCAGTACCCCAAGCGACGTTGCCGAAGCCGGAGATTGCGATGGTCTTGCCCTTAATGTCATCCTTGAAGTAGTTGAGCATATTCTCGACGTAGTACACAGCGCCGTAACCGGTTGCTTCCGGACGGATCAGAGAACCGCCGAACTCCATGTTCTTACCGGTGAGAACGCCGGAGAACTCGTTCTTCAGTCTCTTGTACTGGCCGAACAGATAGCCGATCTCTCTGCCGCCGACGCCCATGTCACCAGCCGGAACGTCGAGGTTCGGACCGATGTGGCGGTACAGCTCCGTCATGAAGCTCTGGCAGAAACGCATGACCTCAGCATCGGACTTGCCGGCAGGATCGAAGTCAGAACCGCCCTTGCCGCCGCCCATCGGGAGGGAGGTCAGGGAGTTCTTGAAGATCTGC
>DGVV01000141.1 GCA_002395085.1 Ruminococcus sp. UBA4275
ATGCTATCCCTTTGGAATCCCATTACTATAGAGTTATTTAGTGAATATGCACTATACAACAATAAACCGACACACCAACAGCGTGTCCCGAAAGGGATGCGCTGTTTTTTTTGTGCCTGAAAAAAAAAGGAGGTTTCATCATGCAGCCCATCACACCACAAGCGCTACTCACCCCGGACATCACCAAAAGCGACATATCATGGGACGAAATGGGGATTCTGAGCCAGATGCTGAATGTTCCGGAGTGCGATTACGTATCACCGGAACAGCTCGCACAGTATTCCAGCGATTCAGTCGAAACGGTTCGGAGACTGCTTGAATCGCTCGTCCAAAAAGATTTCGTCCGGCATCTGGACGGTATCTACTGCATCAACAAGTACCGCATCAAGGAGATGCAGCTCACTGAGATCCGGAACGGTCAGGTGATTCGCTTTCCGGATGCAGGCAGAAAGGAGGGATGAGCATGGCGAATGTGTCAAACGGGACGATTTTCCGCGTTCCCCGGCACGAAAACTTCACGGTCATGTCCAATTATCATCTCCGTGATGCGAATCTTTCCTGGAAAGCACGCGGTCTCCTGTCCACGATCCTGAGTTTCCCGCCTAATTGGGACTATACGGTTGAAGGGCTGGCGGCTTGCGCCAAAGATAACCTTTCTTCCACAAAATCCGGTGTTATAGAATTGGAAGAAAATGGTTACTTGTATCGGATACAGAAACGAAAAACAGACGGAACCTGGGCAAAAATGGAATATCAGGTATACGAAAATCCTGATGATAACCCATATTTTACAAATAAAACAAAATCAGAAATGACTACCGACAAAAAGGTAAAAGATGCACCTAATATAACATTAAAACAAAAACCATTTGAAAACAACGCAGATACGGCACTTCATCCGATAGTCGATTTTCCGCCGACGGATAATCCGCCGACGGATAATCCGCTGACGGAAAAACCGATAGCGGAAAATCGCACGCAATTAAATACTTACAGAATTAAAGACTTATCTAATCAAGAACTCACTCAATCCATCCATCCGGAAGCGGCAGAAAGCCCCGGAGATGGATGGATGGATCGAGCAGCTTCGCTGCCTGAAAGTCTGGTGGAAACGCTCGGTGCGCTCGGCTACGATGACGGCTACGGACGCGGGAGCGATCAGGAATTGCTGGATGAGATCCGGACGATCGGTCTGAGGAACGAAGCGCTGAAAGCCTGCCGGATTCCGTACAGCTTCGCGCAGAGCAAGCCGGTCACTGAGAAGGCGCTGCGCCTGATCGCCTGCTATGAGCGTTACCGGGAAGATGATCCCTTTGACCCGATGATCGGCATTCTCTCGGCGCTGGCATCCATGGCAACGACCGAATCCGCACAGTACAACAAGCGCACGGTGCGTGCTGCACAGGTGATCGACAAGATCAACGAACGCATTGCGGCGGAAGGCTGCCTTATGGACTGGCTGGACAGCTTCCAGACGCGCTGGGAGGAGATTCTGGAGGAGCGCAGAAGCAGCATCACGCACCTTTCCGCATACCTGAAATCCTGCCTCTGGAAGTGGCTGGAGGACAGCGATGCGGAGACACTGGCAAATATCCCGGCAGTCTGAATGTGCCTGAGAGCTTCACAGAGGCGATTTGCGGCGGCTTCTCGGCTGATTTGTGTCAGGATACCGACCAGCAATGCAAAACGCCTGAAATCGCCGGAGAATGCAAATATGAAACGGAGGAAATCAAATGTTTATCGAATCTATGGACGGCGAGCTGTATAACACGGCTCATCTGCGCAGCATCTGCCCGATCAACGGGCAGACAGAAGACGGTCGGGTCGCCTTTGGCATCGCTGCTTACTGGGCGGCGAGCGCTGTATCGCTGACCGAGGATCCGGAGGAGGCGATCCAGCTCGGTTATTACACCAGCGAAGCGGAGCTGCGGCATGACTATGACCGCTTTCTTGAGGCACTTGCCCACGGAAATACGCAGCTTTTCCGCTTCGGCAGCAATTACTGATGCCGTCGGTCTCCGATCAGGTCGCCAAGCAGACACTCGATGTCATCGTGGAAAGCGAAAACATGACGTCGGATGTGCTGAAAGATGCGCTTGCTGAAATGCTGAAAGAGCCGGATACTTCCAGACGCACCAAAACAACGCTTGGCGATCTGGCTGCCAAATCGGGCAGAAAGCTGGAAAGTATCGAGATCAACGCAAGCAATATCAAGGATTTTGAGAAGGCTGCCAGACGGCATAACGTGCAGTTTGCACTGCGCCGTGAGGTCGGCAGCGATCCGCCGGTGTATCATGTGATCTTTCAGGCGGAGCGCATGAAGCAGATGCAGCGGGCATTTGCAGACTATGCCGGTGTGATGCAGCAGCGCGTGAAGGAACACACGATCCCGAAGGCAAAACGGCTGCAAATTGCGCAGGCTGCAAAGAAAGCCCGCGGCAAGTCACAGACGCAGGAGAAGCATCTGTCGCACGGTGAGGTGACGCGGTAATGGACACAGCCAAAGTCAAAAAGATCCTGCTGTTTGCGATCCCGTTTTCGATGTTTGCACTGGTGGGCAATATAATCACATTTTCTGCCCGCACAGCAACCGGTCATGAGGCAAACGAGAAGTTCCTGTCCTTCATGGAAATATTTGCAAATAAAATAACAATCCCGCTTCCAAGCCTGCATCCGGCAGACCTTCTGGGCGGTGCGGTGACTGCTGCCGCACTGTTCGGAGTCTGGAAGCTGCGCAAGGCAAATGCAAAGAACTTCAAAACCGGCAAGGAGCACGGCAGCGCCCGCTGGGCGAAGCCGGAAGAAGCAAACGACCTGCGTGCAAAGCAGTTCCGTGACAATCTGCTTATCAGTGCAACGCTCTGGATGACCATTAAGAAACCGAAAACGATCAAGCTGGCAAGAAACCACAACGTTTTGATCGTCGGCGGATCCGGTACCGGTAAGACGCGCTTTTACATCAAGCCGAATCTGATGCAGATGTTCGGCAGCTACGTCGTGACGGATCCGAAAGGCACGATCCTGATCGAGTGCGGAAAGATGCTGGAGCGCGGCAGACCGAAATACGACGAAAAGGGCAGAATGCTGAAAGATGCGAACGGGAAGATCATCTACGAGCCGTATCACATCAAGGTTTTCAACACCGTCGATTTCGGAAAGTCCATGCACTACAACCCGATGGCATATATCCGGGAGGGACACCGCGAAGCGGACATCCTGAAACTGGTCGATGTTCTGATCCGGAACACATCCGGCAGCGGGAAGCAGTCGGCAGAGGATTTCTGGGTCAAGGCGGAGCGCCTGCTGTACACCTCATATATCGCGCTCATGTTCGCGATATATCCGGAGGAGGAGCGCAATTTCGGCTCTCTGATCGAGCTGATCAACGATTCCGAAGTGCGGGAGGATGACGAATCCTTCAAAAACCATGTGGATCTGCTGTTTGATGCGATCGGGCGCTGGCTGGAAAACCGGATGCTCGATGAAGCCGAAAGCGCCGCGCTGGAAGAAGAAGATACGGAGAGCAGCCTGTATTTCCTCGGTCTGATGACGGATCTGGACGGCGAGACGCCGACAGATGAGCAGGCTTCCATTGCCCGTTTTGCGATCCGGCAGTACAAGGCGTATAAGCTGGCTGCCGGCAAGACCGCAAAATCTATCCTGATCTCCTGCGCAACGCGCCTCGGCGTGTTCAGCATCGACGAGATTCTGGAAATCACAAGCTATGACGAAATGGAGCTGGATATGCTCGGAGACGAACTGTCCGCTCTGTTCGTAATCGTTCCGGATACGGACGCGACCTTCAATTTTCTGGTTGCGATCATGTATACGCAAATGTTCAATCTGCTTTGCACGAGAGCGGACAGCAATCCGGGCGGCAAGCTGAAATACCATGTGCATTGCCTGCTCGATGAGTTCAAGAACATCGGAGAGATCCCAAGTTTCGACAAGCTCATTGCAACGATCCGTTCCCGTGAAATATCCGCCAGCATCGTCTTGCAGACCAAATCACAGCTCAAGGACCTCTACAAAGACAATGCCGATACAATCGAGGGCAACTGCGATACCGTGCTGTTCCTCGGCGGAAGCGAAAAGACCACGCTCAAAGAGCTGTCTGAGGCTCTGGGCAAGGAGACGATCGACATCATCAGCACATCGCTGAATAAGGGGCAGTCGTCGTCCAGTGGTGTATCCTATCAGAAACAGGGAAGGGAGTTGATGACGTCAGAGGAGATCTTCACAATGGATCGCGGGAAATGTATCGCGCGCGTCGGCGGTTTTCATCCGTTTTTCGCTGATAAGTACGACATTACCAGGCATCCGATGTACGGCTGTCTGCTGGATTCTCACATGGGCAAGACCGATGAGAAGAAGTTTACCTTTGATCTCGCAGCGTATACGCGCGGGATCTCCAGACACAGCAAAGCAGCGGTATCGGCAGATACTGCTGTGGAAGTCTATGAAGCCAAAACGGGAAATTAAAATCAGAAAGGTTGTTTTATCATGAAATCTGCAAACAAGCTGTCCTGCCGCTGCGCGGCTGCCAAGAAACTGACCGTGATTGCGGTCTCCGTGCTGTGCGCGGCTGTCATGTTCACCGTTCCTGCATTTGCAGCGGTCAATCCGGCAGACTTTATCAAGACGACCGGTACGGTGCTGAAAGCACTGATTATTATGGTCGGTGCCGGCTTCGGTGTGTTCGGCGTGGTCAATCTGCTGGATGCCTACGGCAACGATAATGCTGCCTCGAAAAGCACCGGCATCAAGCAGGTCATGGCGGGTGCTGCGATGATCGCAGCAGCGACGCTGCTGGTTCCGGTTCTGACCGGCATGATGACCGATGCACTGACCGCGTAATCCGGAGACTGTCAGTGATCCGGCGCGGCAGGGAAAAGCCGCGCCGGATTCCAAAAGGAGGTGACTGATTTGAGCTGGTTAGGTGAGCTGAAAGATGAAATCTCAAATGCAATTCACAATTCGCTTGCAGATATTATTGAACACGCATTGAAATCCGGACAGGAACTTCTGAAAGCAGGCATGGACAATAATGCGCAATCCGGCGGACTGTTTGCCAATTTCCTGAATGCACATCCTTCCGAGTTCGATGCAACCCTGACCGGATCACATGGCGGCGTGCTCTGGACTACCATGAAATCCTTGTGCAATGATGCCGTTGTGCCGATCGCAGGCATGATTATGGCGCTCATCATGATGTATGACCTGCTGCAAATGATTATGGATCAGAACAATTTCCGGGAAGTCGATCTTTCCATTATATTCCGATGGTCAGTCAAAACCGTCTGCGGACTGATGCTGGTCTCTCATATATTTGACATGGCATCCGGATTTCTGGCATTCGGCACATGGGCAACCAATAAGGCAATTACAAAGGTATTCGCCCTGAACGGAACCTATCTGACCACGGTTGCAGATTTCAAAATTGATGCGGCTGATATGAAAATCGCAGAGCTGCTGCTGGATATTGTCCTGTCGGGCGCACTGCTGTTCATTATCGGAGCGATGCTGGTGGTGGTTATTATCGTGCTGGCATCCCGTATGATCGAGGTATTCATGTATCTGACCGCTTCCCCGATTCCGGTCGCAGCCATGATGAACCGCGACTGGGGCGAGATGGGCAAGAACTGGATCCGCAATATGGTGGCGCTCGGCTTCCAGAGCTTTTTCATTGTGGTTGCACTTTCGATTTTCAAAACGATATTCAGTGCTGTAATCACAACGATCAACGCAGATTCCACGCATCTGACGATGAACCTGATCCTGCTGATGGGCTATGCACTGGCACTCTGCTTCACAATTCTGAAATCCGGACAGATTTCCAAATCCGTGTTTCACGCCCAATAGGAGGCGCACAATGGCAAAATACATCCGCGTTCCGAAAGATCTGGATGCAATCAAGGAACAGTTCGTATTCAATCTTTCCAGGCGTCAGGCACTGAGCTTCGTGATCGGAGGCATCTGCGGCTTTCCGGTCTACTATCTTACAAAAGGCATCGACATCACGCTTGCCGTCTTTCTCATGGGTCTTGCGGCATCGCCGGCACTGTTCTGGGGACTGTTTGAGAAGAACGGTCTGCATATAGAGGATTACCTGAAACTGATAATGAACTACATCCGGACAGACAAAATCCGGATATACAGCACGAATAACGTCTACCGCAGGATCGAGGACGAAATGGAATACCAGCGGCTGGTAAAGCGGCTGAAGCAGGGAGGGAAACAGGTTGCTGTTCAGAAAAAGAAAAAAGGAAGATGACAGTCAGGAGACACAGGACAAGGCAGAAAAGAAAACGAAAAAGAGCAAACCGGACAAAAAATCTGCCAAAGCCGCAAAGTCTAAGCAAAATGCAAAGTCTGCCGCGGCTGCGGAACAGGCAAAGCCTGCAAAGCCGAAGCGGAAAACAAAGCTGACAAAAAGGGAAGAAAAGGAGATCCGGAAGCGGATCGCGCAGCTTACCGGAAAGCAGAAGCTGACCGTGCAGCGCACGATCCCGTTTCTGAGCATGAGCAGGAACGGAATCTGTCAGCTTTCATAGAAACTGTATTCCCGGACGATCCGGTTCGGCAACAGCAATTATCAGCTTGCGACGGATAATCAACAGGAGGAGATCTTTGCAGCCTACTGCGATATTCTGAATTACTTTGATGAGACCATTCATTTCCAGCTCACCTTTGAGAACCAGAATACCGACGTCGAGGCGCTGAAAACGCAGATGCGGCTTGCGAAGAACGGCGATGAATTCGATCCGGTTCGTGAGGAATATACACAGATCCTGTTTCATCAGCTTGAACAGGGAACGAACGGCAGACAGCTTTTCAAGTACCTGACGTTCACCGTGGAATCGGATACGCCTTCCAATGCCAAGATCAAGCTGGACAATATCGCGAATGAAATCATCCGGCTATTCAAGGCAATGGACGTTGAGGCATCTATCCTGAACGGGGAGCAGCGGCTTGCTTCGCTGTACCGCGCCCTGAATCCGTTTGAATCGCAGCCGTTTCTGTTTGACTGGGAAACCATGCGAAAGGGCGGCTTCACGGAAAAGGATTTCATTGCCCCGACTTCCATTGTATTGAAGCGCTCCACATTTGAACTCGGCAATACGCACGGCGCGGTTGCCGGCATCAATATTATCGGAGGCGAGATCCCGGACCGGATTCTGGATGACTTCATGCGGGAGGAGAACATCATTTCCGTGAATATCCACGCTGTTCCGTATGAGACCATCGCAGCGCAGAAATTCGTGAATGCCAAGCTCACCGATGTGCAGAAGTCTCAGGTGGATATGCAGAAAAAGGCAAGCCGCGGCGGTTATGATACGGACATCCTGCCGGAAAAGATGAAAAACTACATCACCGATCTGAAACAGCTGATCGCAGATCTGAACGAGAAATCGGAGCGCCTGTTCCATACGACCCTGACGATCCGTTACTATGCGGAAACGCCGAAAAAACTGAAAACCTTGCAGGACAAGCTGATCCGCATCACGCAGAAAAACGGCGGACGGCTCATCAAGCTGGATTTCATGCAGGAGGAGGCGCTCGGTGCATCGCTGCCGCTCGGCATCAACCGGATCCCGATTGAGCGCTGCCTCACGACATCCGCGATTGCAGGCTTCATGCCGTTCACGACGGAAGAACTGTTCCTGTCGCCGGATTCCACCTACTACGGACTGAATTCGCTGACGAAGAATATGATTATGGCATCCCGCCTGAAGCTGGACAATCCGAACGGTATTTTCCTCGGCATCCCCGGCAAGGGCAAATCGTTCTCGGCAAAGCGCGAGATTTTCGATGTATTCCTGCGGCGGCCGGATGACGATATCTTCATCAACGACCCGGAGGGTGAATACCGCCCGCTTGTGGAGATGCTGCACGGACAGGTCATCAAGATCTCGTCCGGATCCGGCAACTTTATCAATCCGCTGGACATACCGACCGATCCGACACTTTTTAATGAGGAGCTGATCTCGGATAAGTCGAACTTCATCATCAGCTTCTGTTCCCTGATTACCGGTGATACGCTGCAAGCGGACGAAACGTCGATGATCGACCGCTGCCTGCGGAACGTGTATAAGAAATTCATGACATCGCCGGATCGTTCCGGGGAGACAATGCCGACGCTCTCGGATTTGCAGGAGGAGCTGCGGCTGCAAGCAAGTTTCCGGCAGTCGGAAGGCGTTGGAAAACGTGTAGCGGATTCCATGGAGATGTATGTGAACGGTTCGCATAAGTTCTTCAACCACAGAACGACGGTGGACATCACGAACCGGCTGGTCTGCTTTGACATCCGGGATATGAACGATCAGCTCCGCGATCTGGCGATGCTGGTCATTCAGAATGAGGTCTGGACGCGCGTTTCATCGAACCGGAACCAGGCGAAGAAGACATGGTATTACTGTGACGAATTTCACCTGATGCTCCGTGAATCGCATACGGCAAAGTATTCCGTCGAGATCTGGAAGCGCTTCCGTAAATGGGGCGGCATCCCGACCGGCATTACGCAGAACGTCAAGGATCTGAGCAATTCGGCACAGGTCGAGAGTATTCTCTCCAACAGTGAGTTTGTGTATCTGCTGTCGCAGTCGCCGGAAGACCGTGTGATTCTGGCAGATTCCAAGCATCTGTCGCCGGAACAGCAGAAGTGCATCACCAATGCGCCTCCCGGACACGGCTTGCTGATCTACGGCGGCAAGGTCATCCCGTTTGAGGACAAGTTCCCGCAGGATACGCAGATGTACCGCATCATGGATACCAAACCGCAGGAAACGGACAGGAAGCAGAAGCCGGATGATGTGTCTGTGGATGCAAACCAAATGGTGCCTGTCTGAATAATTCGGACCCATTGGGTCCGTATTTCCGGAGAAGGGATTTTTTGCGCCGGAAAGCTGAATTTCGGCAGGCTTGACTGACCCAAAAAGAATTGGGATCCAATGGAGCCCAATTTCCAAAGGACGAAACCTTTTTCCAATCAGAATACAGGCTTGGTGCGGCAACTGCATAATTCGGACCCAATGGGTCCGAATTTCCGAAGGGAGGTGGACAGACAATGCCGCCAATCCAAAAACCCGGCAAACTGCGGCGCGCTGCTGGGAAAATCGCATACCCGCTCGGACGCGCTGCATATCTCACCAAGGAATATGCCGTCAAGCCGATTGCAGAGCTGGATTCGCATACCGAAAAGCTGACAGACAAGGCGGTACAGAAGATTCAGGGCGAAGTCGATCAGCGGGTTCAGCAGACCGATACCGGACAGGCAGCATCTCTGGCAGTAAGAGCCACGGCTGCGGTCATAAAGGACGTACACCAGTATCACAAGAGCAAAAGAGAGTTTGATGGCGGCAGTAAGCTGGTTATCAATCTGGATAAGTATTCCGGAAAAGCACAGCGGGAACATAAAGACAATCTGCTGGACATCCGGAAATCGGCTGCTGAGATTCAGCGGCTGGAGAGCATCCGCAATGCGGCAAAGGCGCAGTATTTCGTGAAGATGCACCGGCTGGATACGATGTACCGGAACGGCACGATCACGCAGGCGCAGTATCAGAGCAGAGTTCAGCGTCTGAAAAACGTATACACGGCAACTCTGAACAAACAGAATCAGACTATTGCAGAGAAACGGCTCGATCTGAGAGAGATGATCCGCGATGACCGGCACGATCACAAGCTGTTCCGGATTGACAAATTTACAGGCACGAAAATCATATATGAGAAACGTTCCTCAAAAAACAGGCTTGTTTTCATAAAGAAAACGCGGAAATCCGCGCTGAAAACAGACAAGAAACTGCATAAAACAGCAAAAATCTCCCTGCGAAAGCCGCCGCCGCATGGCGCAAAACCGCTCAGATTCTATCAGAAGATGTACCGGAAGCACGGTCAGAAAACCGTATTTCGTCAGTATCAGCGTTCTGTCCGGGCGGTATCCCGGACGGATACGAAGCTGTACCGCGAAGGACAGAAGATCCGGAAGTATTCAAAGCCCCAATCTGAGCTTCCGAAAAATGCAGTCCATTCCCTGAAATCCTCGCTCCGCAGCAAAGCGGCAGAAAACGCAGACGGCGATGAGGGCGTACAGGCTGCCATGAAGCTCATGGATATGGCTGAAAGCCTGAAAAAATCGCGGGCTGCAAAGCTGCAAACTGCCAAGAAGCGTGTAAAAAAGCTGCAAAAGAAATCCGGTGTGCGGAGCGAAAAGCTGAAACAGCGGCAGAAAAAACTGCACAGCACCTCGCTTGCCAATCAGCAGCGGAAGAAGCCGCCGCGCAGACACCGCACGCTGAAAGAGTTTGCAAAGGATGTCCGGAGCGCGTTTGCGCAGACATTCAAAAGTTTCGCTGCGAAAGCCGCTGTTCCGCTCACGCTTGTCACGGTACTGTGCTTTTCCTGTATGGGACCGGTTGTGGGTGTGCTGAGCGCATTCGAGATGTCCGCTTTTATGCTTGGTACATATAATGTGCTGGACAAAGATCTGACGGATGCGGAAGAATACTATACCAAACTGATGTACGATGCCAATGCTGCGATCGTGCAGTGCGGCAGTGAAAGTCACTGGAAAAACGGACTGCGGTATTTCGGCGTCGATGTGAGCGGCTATCACCGGAAACCGGCGATCTATACGAATACATCCGGCAATGTGGATTACGATGTCTGGAAGGTGTGGGCGTATCTTTGCGCAGCCTGCTACAAATTCGATGAATCCGCGCATGAAGTGAAGATGTGGAAGTTCAATGATACTGCCAAAACCGCACTGAACAACCTGTTTAAGAAGCAGTATGAATTCAAGTACAGGTATTCACGCGGCGGTCACTGGCATCTGCTGGAATCCTCCCCCTCCGGCGCAATGGGGTTTCTCGGAAAAACGACCGTCGGAAACGGAGACTGGGAACACGGCTTATTCACCTTTGAGAATCTGCCGGATGACATCAAGGATTATGCAGAGGTACACCGGGCAGATGACGGTACGGTCACATACTGGCTGCACTATGAGCTGAGCAATCATGAGATCCTGAACATGAATGATCCGGAAGGCTTTGCGACCGCAACAGGTTGGTATATGGTCTTTGATAATGATCTTGTTGCACAGAGGCTCTGCAAGTATCAGCACGTTTACGACTGGATCAATGAGACAGAGCTGTCTTACGGTCTGAAACAGGTAAAATCACTGGACAATGCCATCAAGGCGCTGCTGAATGATGACAAGTATCAGTATTATGAGGTGCTGACCGGCGGTACGCAGACAGAATCCGGCACGCAGATCCAGCTCTACGGCGGACATCAGGTCATCGGGCATCCGACACCCGGCTCGCTGCACTGGATCATTGACCACGGATACATCCAGCACGGCTTCGGCTACACGACCTATAAATGGGGAGAGATGCACTGCGGGCTGGAAACCAGTTCCGGAAAGCATGAAGGAATTGACATTGTGACCAATGCCAATACGCCGGTTTACGCGATGTTCAAAGGGAAAATCACGAACATTGGCGGCGGGAAGATTGAATTGTCTGCTGCCGATCCGGAATTAGAAATCCGGTATTGGATTGATGAAGATGAAACAACCAAAATCCGTGCGACTTACGAAAATGTATCTCCGGCTGCCGGTCTTTCAGAGGACAGCATTGTGGAAGTCGGCACGCTGATCGGTTACACAACGGACAGCAAGAAATGCGGCGGGCATGAAACAAATGCACCGTATTCCTATCTGCACATCAAGACAGAAATTAAACACGACACTGTCCTATGGAAAACCGTTGACCCGATTCTGCTGATTGAGCAATAACAATGCTCCCGATTCAGAATCAGGAGCATGAAACCGATTATGATTGTTTCTTGTTCTGCCATAGCAGATAGCCGGCATAACCACCAGCGCCGACCGCGCAGACCGAGACGATGCAGAGGATCACGGTCAAAACCGGATGACCGCCCTGCTGCGGTTCTGCTTCGGGCGCTGTTGTGACAGGCAGCGTTTCCTCCGCGGTCGTTGCAGCGAGTGTGGAAGCCTCCGGATCGGATGCCTGCGTTTCAGCCGGTTCGGTTTTCTCAACAGTATCGACTTTCTCGTGTTCAGGGGAATCTTCTGCGAAATATTCTTCGTTTATTTCTCCGATTCTCGTTCTGAGATTCTGTAATCCTTCCTCGCTGGTATCTGTTCCGGAGAACGCATGAATTACTGTGCTGAAATAATCATCCACAAACCCTTCTACATGAATGGTCGTATTGATTCCTGTATCTTCATACAGGATTCCGCTCTCAGTCAGATTCCACATCATGTCAAAAAGCTGTTCCTTGTCCGCATCGGTGAGGGCTTCGTAGTAGGCTTCCTTGCCGCCGTAGAGATTCTCGGCTGCGACCGGTGAAGTGTTCATAACAGCTTCATAGGCTTCTTCACGGGTAAAGTCAATCGTATAATTCCGTTCGTCAGCAAAGGCGGTGATCGTAAAACAAAGGCAGATGAATGCTGCAAATAAAACAGAGATGAATGAAAAATACCGTTTCATGGAAACCTCCTTGATGTTCATGTGAAATAGATACCATTTATTATAGCACAATGCTGCCTGAACGTCAAGGAAAACAACGTCAATCAATTCGGACCCAGTGGGTCCGAATTAAGAAAGGAATTTCAGACCATGGCTACGCAGAATGATAAAATCGAAAGACTGAAAAAGAGACTGGAAACAGTCGAAGGGAAAATCAAGGCGCTGAACGCCGAACGCGCATCGCTCAGAGAGGAGATCACAGCAACCGAAAACGCCCAGATCGTCGATATGATCCGCAGCGCAACGAACGGCGGCGATCAGCTCGATCTTTCGCTGGCAGCCGATTTTGCAGCGTTCATGCGGGAGCGTGAGGCGGCACAGAGCAAGGAAGCATCTGCTTCGGGAGATACGGAATGAAGAAAAAGTATCTGGCAATGACTGCTGCCGCGATGGCTGCTTTGCTGACCGTACCGGCACTTGTATTTCCCGCTTTTGCAGCACCGAAGGAGGAGGAAAAAGAAGCAGAGACAACGGAAGCAGCCGAAGATGATGCGGAGGAGGACAAAGAGGAAAAGCCCGCAGCCACGACTGCGCCGCAGAATACAAAGCCGTTTGATGCTGAGGAGTACCTCGGAACATATACCGCGCCGACCACGTATGACTATTACGGTGATCCGCAGTATGATACAGACGGCAATGCCTCGCTCGTCTCCAACAAACAGGTGATCTATTCTTCGGCGCAGCTCCAGTTCATTTCCGTCACGACAAGAGACGGTCATGTTTTCTATATCATCATCGACTACACCGATACTGACGGTGACAATGTTTATTTTCTCAACAAAGTTGACGACTTCGATATGTACCGCCTGCTGTATGCAGGCAGCAATGAGGAGGAGGATACCAATGTGGTCGAGGAGTATGAGGCACGGCAGGGAACATCGGTATCCGCTGTGACCGGTCAGCAGAAGGGAACAACCCGGACGGAAGCCGCACAGGTCACGGATGCAGCGGCACAGCAGCCCGGCAGCGGTCTGAGTACAGAAACGATGATCTATCTGATCGGCGGCGGCATTTTTGCAGTTGTCATGGCAATTGCCGTCATTTTGAAGATGCGCTCCATGAAGAAAAACCGGATTCCGACCGATGACTTCGATGAAGAAGATGACGATGAGGATATCGGCGGCGATGTTGAGATAAAGTAACCCGCCGTTAATTGGGCTCCAATGGAGCCCAATTTCGGAAGGAACCGGACAAGATCGCATCAACTACAGAAAATGCAGTATTTTCGTGCGTTATCTGATAAGATTCTGGGTTGAGAAAATTCGGACCCACTGGGTCCGAATTTAGGGAGAAAGAAAACGACAGAGCCAGAGCCCTGCCGTTTCCCGGTTGTTTCAGTCTTCAAGCATTGCTGCAGCCGCTTCTGCGGCGGTGTCATACGGACCAAGCAGATTTTCTCTGTTCCGGCTGTCGGAAATCGCCTGCTGCAATTCGGGTGATGGCGTTTGGTGCTGTGCCTCAAAAGACCGGTCTGCAAACTGTAAGCCGTGAACTTCCGACTTTTCGTCCTCTGAACGGCTGCGCTCAATCGCTTCAAAATAATCGTCTGTAAATCCGCCGACACCTTCCATGAAGGTTTCCCATTCACGTTTTTTCAGCATTAAAATCACCGCCTGCTCATATTGGGCATGAAAGTCTATGATTTCTCATGAAAACGATCTGAAAAGAGAAGCAATATCCCGCCCGGCATACAGAAAGCGCAGAATATACACGGTTTTAGCACTTTCATCGACACGGTAAAAAAGCTGATAATTTCCGACAGGTGCATTCCGGTATCTTTTCTGTTCCAACTCTTCATCCGAGAAAAGGGAGAACATAAAAGGGTGTTCTGCAATCAGGCGGACGGTTTCTTCAGCTTTTTTCAGCAGTTTACCCGCAGCAGCCGGGTTCTGCAATGTCTGTGAAAGATACGCCGTCACAAGATCCAGGTCGTTTTCAAAAGATTCTGTAATAACTACTTTATAAGCCATACTTTACCCGCACTCTGCCGAACACATCTTCTTCAGAAGAAACTTTTCCGTCCTGAATATCCGCCTCCGCTTCGCCGAGCTTCTGTGAAAGTTCAGAGCGGCTGCGGACAATCACTTCCTTCGGCATCGGAAGCCGGACATCAAACGGCAAACCGCCGGTCAGAGAAACCTGACAAAGAAACATATTGATTGCTTCGGAAAGTGTCATGCCAAGCATGGTGAGCGTTTCCTCCGCATTGTTTTTCACATCCTCATTGACACGGACATGAATCGTATCGTTTTTTGCCATAACAAGCACCTGCCTTTCATGTTCTTCACTCTTATTGTAACACATTGTGTAAGCAATGTCAATACGTTTTTATAATTTCAGAAAGGAGCACTGTATATTGCGACTTATCATAGCAGAAAAGCCCTCTGTCGGGCGCACAATCGCAGCCGTTCTCGGCGTTTCCGAAAAGAAAAACGGATATATCGAGGGCAGCGATTCCATCGTAACATGGTGCCGCGGGCATCTGGCGGAACCGGCAATGCCGGAAAACTACGATGAAAAGTATAAATTCCGAAAAATCGAGGATCTCCCGATCATTCCGGAACGGTGGAAGCTGGCAGTATTGAAGGATTCTGCCGAACAGTTCAAGGTGGTGCGCAGCCTGATGCTGGATCCCCGCGTGACTGAAATCGTGTCCGCGACCGATGCCGGACGCGAGGGCGAGTGCATCTTCCGGTATGTCTACTATCTGACCGGATGCAAAAAGCCGGTGCTGCGGCTCTGGACTTCCTCGCTGGAGGAATCCGCAATCCGAAGCGGCTTTGCAAATCTGAAACCGATGACTGCTTATGATGCGCTGTTTGCGGCAGGCTTTGCCCGCGCAAAGGCGGACTGGCTGATCGGCATCAACGCGAGCCGCCTGTTCTCCGGACTGTATCACAGCAACCTGTCTGTCGGCAGAGTGCAGACACCGACACTCGCGATGATCGTACAGCGCGATGCAGATATTCAGAACTTCGTGAAGAAGCCGTATTATGCGGTCGAGCTGGACTGCGGTTTCAAGGCTTCGAGCGACCGCTTTGATGAAAAGCCGCCTGCGGAAGCGCTGCAAGAACGCTGCGACGGTCAGACCGCGACCGTGACAGCCCTGAAACGCGGGAAGAAAACAGAGAATCCGCCGGAACTCTATGACATCACGACCTTACAGCGGGACGCAAACAGAATGTTCGGCTATACCGCACAGCAAACACTGGACTATGCGCAGAGCATTTACGAAGCGCAGCTCATCACCTACCCGCGCACGGACAGCCGGTACATTACCGCAGATATGGAAAACACCGTCACAGCGTTGGTCGGAACGGTCTTGCAGCATATCCCGACAGCATCCGGCATCGTGCTGCCGCAGCCGGACATCAGGCGGCTCATCAATGACGAGATGGTTTCTGATCATCCAGCCATTCTTCCGACGGAGAAAATTGCATCGAAGAATATGTCCGCGCTGCCGATCGGCGAGCGGAACATCCTGTTTCTGATCGCTTCCCGCCTCATTGCCGCAGTTGATGCTCCGCATCTCTATGAAGCGGTTTCCGCAGAGCTTACCTGCGCAGGCGCGCTGTTTCATGCAGCAGGCAGAACCGTTCTGCAAGACGGCTGGAAAGCAGCAGACCGGCTGTTGCGCGACCGCATGAAAACAGACCAGACGGATGAACCGGAAACAGACGAATCGGAACATACCGATCTGTCGAAGCTCCGCGAGGGACAGACCTTTGCGAATGTGCCGGCAGCGGTTGCGGAACGTACACCGAAGCCGCCGCGACCGTTTACGGACGATACGCTGCTTGCCGCTATGGAGCGTGCCGGAAACGATTCCTATGAGGATGACGGCACGGAAAAGAAAGGGCTTGGGACACCGGCAACCAGAGCGGCGGTCATCGAAGGTCTGATGAAACGGGAATACATCAGGCGAACCGGCAAGCAGATTTTCCCGACCGAAAAGGGAAAGCAGCTCATTGCAATCGTGCCGGAATCGCTGAAATCCCCGAAAACGACGGCAGACTGGGAAACGGTATTGCAGCATATTGAGCACGGCGATTTCTCTGTAACGGCAGCGCAGTTTACGGAGCAGATCGCGCAGCAGACCCGTTCCCTGATTCGTGATTACAGCAGCGTCCCGGCAGAAAGCAAACCGGAGAGTAATCCGTTTTATCAGAAAGCGGATGACAGCATCGGAACTTGCCCGAAATGCGGAAAACCGGTCAGAGAATACCCCAAATCGTTTTCCTGCACATCCGGAAAAGACGGCTGCGGCTTCGTGATCTGGAAGAACATGAGCGGTAAATCCCTGCCCGCTGCGCAGGCAAAGAAGCTGCTGGAAAAAGGCAGGACCGATCTGATGAAAGGCTTTACGAGCAAAGCGGGAAAACCGTTCTCCGCATACGTGATTCTGAAAGCAGATTACACAACAGGATTTGAATTTCAAAACAGAAAGTGAGGCACCACATGAACGATGCACTGAAAACAGCAGCGGAAATGCTGCAAACCGCACCCGAAAATCTCTCCTGCTATCCGGAAACCGTGCAGCAGGAAATGATCGCAGCAGCCGAAAACAAGAATTTTGATGAACTGAACACAATCTGGCAGAAAGCCTTTCTGAACAGCGAAATGCAGGAAGTCTCGCGTGTTTCCGGCGTTTCGATGCAGACGCTGCTGGAACTGCCGGATGCCGTCAAGGTTGAACTGACCTATCTGCTGGCACAGGATCCGCATGACTGCATTGCCCTGAACCGCTGCATCACGGAGCATCTTTCTGCTGTATCCATTTCAGATATTGCGGTTCTGCTGAAAATGCCGGCGGAGGAACTGAAAGACCTGCCGTTCAGCAAACAGAAGGAGCTTTGCGGCGCCATGGATATGCTCTACGGAACAGTGCCGGACAGCGAGCTGATCGCGGAACTGACCGGCATCCTGAACGGTGCAGCATCATGACGGAGGATGTGCCGGAGCGCGTTCTGGTCAGACCGGAACCCGATGAACAGGAAGAACTGCTGCCGGAAATCGCGGAAAAGCTCGGCATGACAGTCTCGATGCTGCGGTCGCAGCCGGATGATGTGCTGCAAATGATCCGCATGATCTATTTGCAGACGCAGCATGACGATGCGGCATTCGCAGACCGGATGCAGAAGGTTCTGCGGATGCAGGATGTTTCCCCGATCAAAGACTGGGAAATGCTGCATGAGGTGAATATGAACTGCATTGACGGCATTGTCAATAATCTTCCGCCGGAGGAAATACCGGAGGAAGCCTTTACCTTTTCGCGCAGACGGCTGCGGGAGCTGGCTGCTGCCGCAAGAATGAGCGCAGCACACAGCAGCCGCACCGCGGAACAGAAGCAGCATACACAGAGCAATGAGGAATACGATGTACTTGTCCGAAAGGAAGGAGGCAGTACCAATGCCGGAACGTGATGAAAGACGCATATCTGAACAGGAGACGGAATTTGCAGATGCACGGGAAAAGCAGCGTCAGCAGGAGGCAGCCGGACAGCTCAGAAAGCCGGTGCAGTCTGAGAAGCTGATGCCGTTTCTGAATGCCGCGCATGAACGGCATACAGACCGCATCGCGGTTCTGAACGTGAAGAAGCAGACAAGGCTGACGAAGATCGAACGGAATACGGCAAAACAGGAACGGCTGGAGGCAAAGGCAGACCGCATTGCTGCCACCAGCGAAATGCTCCGCCGCCTGACTGCCGGTACACGGCTGGAATCTGCCGCCGATGCCCTGATCGGACGGAATATGCAGCGGATCGAAAAGATCCGGAAGAAAAAGCTCCCGAAGATCGGGCGGAAGATCAGCCGGCACATGAGGAAAATCGCGAAGATTGACCGGAAGATCGCCGTGCGGGAACGCAAAGCCGTGAAATGTGAGGCGCTCAGCGGCATCATCGGCAGCTTTGTCATAACCGACCCCGAAAAGCGGCGGGTGCAGTTTACGGAATCGCTGGATACGCTGCACCGTGTCACAAAGGAATCGCTGACCGCAAAGATCGAACGGTACAATGACAAAATGGACCGTACCTACGCAAAACATCCGGAGCTGCGGGGATGGGTCGCAGCCGGCACGCCGCTGAAACCGGAAAACGAAAAGACCGTGATGCAGCTGGAAGCGCTTATGACAAAAATTCAGAATGCCGAAGAAAAGCTCAGAAAGCTGGATGCCCTGTCACAGCCCTACAGCGATCAGCCCGCAGAGCAGCAGGATATGCTGCAATCACTTGCGGAAACACAGCTGGATGCAGCAGCGGAGCGCGGCGAAACGCGCGTCAGTCCGCTGGCGGAGGCGGTTTGCATCCGTGCCGCAGAGCGGACAGAAAATCTGGTGCATGAGGCTGCAAAGCAGCTCCGTTCCGTGTTCAGCATCGAGCAGAACGGCGAAATCCGGTATTACGAGGCGGAGAATGCAGGGCCGGAGGATATCCTCAGAGCCGGAAAAGCACAGCGTCCGATGATCGCTGCCGAACGGATCGGGCATCGCCTCAGCGAAATGGAATTTGCAGAGATCGAGCAGAGCGACCGGCTTGCAGTTTCCGTTGCCATGAATGCGGACAGCCGCACGGCACAGATCCTTACCGTCAACGGCGGAAAAGGCGGCGTCCGCGATGAAAACCGCAGCAATCAGAATACCGTCCTGGAATTCGTATCTCTTGCACCGGAAAAAGAACATTCCGGCTTTCAGAAATTCAATCCGGAATATTTCAAAGCCATTCCGCGCGCTGACCGTCTGACGGATACGCGCACGGTCGATGCTGCACAGAAGATCATCAGCGAACTGAACCAGCAGGGCATTCCGTTTTCGGCGGTGTTCCGGGAGAACGGCACGGCATCCGTGACGGTGAATCAGGCACAGCACGGTGCGGTGTATCTGAATGCAGTCCGCGCTGCCGGAGAGCCGCTGCCTGCACAGACGCAGCAGCAGGACAGAACTGTCCGGACACCGGCAGCGGCTGCACGCATCACATCTGCGCTGGACGATGCCGGGATTCCGCACAGTAGCTTGCAGCAGGGTGCGGGAACGGTGATCGTGACTGCACCGCAGGACAGAGAACAGACCCGTGCCGTGATTGCAGAATCTGAGCAGGCACACCGCAAGCAGTTCATCCATCCGGAAGTCTACCGGCAGATGCCGCCGGAGGAACGCTTCACGCAGCGGATGACGGAAACACAGGCACGCGCGGCAGTCGAACAGCTTGCAGCGCAGGGCGTGCCGCATTCCGCGGTGCTGAACGGCGACCGGTCGGCTGTTACGGTCGGGAAGGAAGCAAAGGGATTTGTACTGAACAGGGAGAAGCGCGGCGCGCTTGCAAACCGCGCATCGAAAGCACAGCACCGGACGCAGCAGCATGATACAGCAAAAAAACAGCATGATCTGAACTGAAAACACAGCAATGAAGTGAAATACACAGGAGGTGTATGATGCAGCTTTTCGGCAATAAACTCTGGAATGATGTCACTGACAACCGGCACAAGGCATATTACGTCATGCGGGAGGATATTTTCCGCACCGTGACGGAACGTCTGGATGCAGCAGGACTGAATTATTATGCCTTCGAGCAGAACGGCACTTACAAAATGGCAGTCAACGAACATGATCTGCGGTATTTCCGGGATGTGATCGGAGATGCGCTGATCGTGCAGATGGAACGAACAGCAGCGGCACGCGGCAATTCTCCGCAAACAATCATCGGCACGGCGGAATACCGCAGCATTCAGAATAAACGGTACTTCACATCGGATATAGATATGGTGCTGAAAATTGCAGAGCAGATGCAGCAGCAGGGCGTGCCGTTCTCAGGCCGCGTCTATGACGCTCATGCAACGCTGACGGTCAATGCGGAACATGAGGCGGCAGTTCTGGCGGCTAACAACCGCATTCTGACAGAACGGCAGCAGCATCGCCATGCGGTTTCGCAGCACATGATTGTCGGCAGCGTGCCGTACCGGGAGATTCAGCAGCCGTTTCATTTTGCTTCCCGCATGAAGCCGCAGGAGTTCATGCAGGTCAAACAGATCATTGACGGTGCGGGGATTCCGTATTCCGGCATTGTCCGGAACAGCGGCATTATTCTGACCGTCAGTCAGAATCAGGCACAGCAGTTCGGAATCCTGCTCAATGCAGCACAGACCAAACAGCAGAGTGTGGAGGAACTGAAAGAGGCAGGTTTCTCCGATCACCAGATCGGGCTGATGGATGCCGCGCTGGACAGATTTGCAGCAGCCAATGATTCGGACAGCATGACAACATTTGTTGACCCGCGCTTTTCGGATGAACAGATCCGGCATCTTGCGGGAATGGCAGAGCAGTACATCGCGCAGGACAAAGCAGACCGGCTGTTTGACCGTTCCGGCATCCTGATGGACATGATCGGGTACCGGGATGCAGCGCTGCATCAGCTCACATTTGAGGAAGCATTCCGCGATACGGCATATTCGCCGGAGCAGCGTGCGGTTTTGCAGGAGCTGTTTGACGGCGGCATCACCGCAGAGACACTGAGAGCCAGCCTCGATGAAACATATACAGTCGATGAAATCCGGCGGATCGGTGCCTGCTTCCGCGATTCCGACATCGACGGGCTGCGGAAAATACAGGAGCGGCACGGCTTGCCGGATGTACCGGAGCTGATTTCGTTTGATCCGGAGCCGGACGATCTGGCACAGACCGTGTATATGCGCGAGACCGAAGCCGCCATGCAGCGGGAGATTCCGGCGGGCGCATGGCAGGAAATGACGCAGGATGAAGCACCGGCGGAACCGGCGCTTTCCGGCGACACCTTTCAGATCTACCGGCTGAAGGCGGATGCCAATGAACTGCGTATCCGCTTTGAGAATTACGAAACCTTGCAGCAGCTCGGCTTTGACATCCGTGCGGACAAATATGACTGCATCTATACCGGTGCGCTGCAAGGTGAAAACAGCACACTGGAAGGAATTTACCGCACCTTCAATCTCGATCATCCCGCAGATTTCAACGGCTACTCGCTGTCCGTCGGAGATATTGTTGTTCTGCAACAGGACGGCAGCCGCACCGCCCACATGGTGGACAGCATCGGATTCCGGGAGCTGCCGGATTTTTTCAGGGAACGGCAGGAGCCGCAGCAGGATGCTGCCGACCGTCAGACGGATCTCTTTGATCTGCCGTACAGCGACCGCGAAAAACAGGTCATCGGCAATACGCCTTTCCACTTCATTGCCGGCAAGACATACCACAAGCTCGATACCGAAACTGCAATGCAGATTGCGCAGGAGCTGGCGGCACTGGAGATTCCGTTTTCCGGGCGCATCAAGGGCGATTCCGCGACACTGACGCTGCCTGCCGCACAGGAGGAGCGGTATCAGGAGATTGCGGCGAAATACATTGCGCCTTCCGAACCGGAGATGCCGGAACAGCCGGAAGAACCGGCAGCAGCGGTGCCGGAGCATACGGAAGCAGAACCGCCTGCTGACGGTCAGCCGCTTGAACTGCACATCGGTGACCACATCCGTCTGGCGGACGATCCGCAGAACGCATGGATTGTCACGGAAGTTTCGGATTTCATCCTGAAACTGGAAAATGCCGATCAGAAGGCAATGGAATCGGCACAGATGATGACCGGATGGCAGAAGCATCTCAACAGCAGCAATGTGACAGTGCTGCCGGAGAAAGGTCTGCCTGAACCGCCGCCGCCCAAGAAGCGGAGCGCACATCTCCGGAAACAGGCAGAGGGACAGCTTGCACTGTTCATGGAGCCGGAAGGAAGCAGCGCAGACCGCCGGCAGGAACTGCTGCTCAATGAGATCGGGCGCGGAACGGGCTTTGAAAACGGCAAACTGCGCGTTTATGATTTCATCCATGAGCAGCAGCCGTCCGCATCTGAGCTGGCAGATTTTCTCAGAAAGGAATATGGCATCGGCGGACATTCCGGTCCGGATATGCCGTACGTTCAGCATGACGGCAAGGGCATCATCATCACAGATACCGACAAACAGGAGTACCGGTATAGCTGGAGCGAGACGGCAAAAGCGATTACGGAGCTTGACCGGCAGGGAGAGTATCTGACGGCAGCAGATATTGAAGAATCCATTGCATCATCGAAATTCTATCTGAATGAGATACCGAATCTGAATGATGCGGCAAAAGAATATCATGAACAAATACTTGCCAGACTGGAGCATCATCCGCTGCTGAAAGGACGCGCGGCAGAACCGGAACAGTCTGCGCCGGAAGCGGCAGCAGAAACACCGGCTGCACCGGAGCCGGTCGAAGTTACCCGCACCAGCGACGGTCTGGTCCGCTTCATGCTCTGTGAACAGCGCGAACCGACAGAATCTCCGTGGAATGTGCAGCGCTGGTCGCGCAGCAGCACAGACGAAGATTTCAGCTATAACGGATACGGCAAATTTGCAGCAACCGAGCAGGAAGCACGCGATTTCATCACCAGGCAGTTTGAAAGGTATGAGGATGAGCATTGTCTGGAAGCGATTACAGAAGCGGTCAACCGGAATCACACCCTCAACAGCTTCGATTCCGCGCAGGCGCTCAAAGAAGTCCGAAAGCAGTTTCCGGCAGACCGCATTGCGCTGCTGCTGGCGGCAGAAGTGCAGAACGCAGACTGGGACGGTCGCTATTCCGGCAGCGTGCGGGACTGGTCGCGCAAGGAAATGAAGCTGCACGGCGCGATCGAAACCGAAATTGCCTTACAGCGCCGGCAGTTCCCGCATCCCTGTCTGACGAATGCGCTGGCGGAAGCTGTTATGGATCAGCAGCATGAACGGGCAATCGAAGAACCGAAGATCAGCGCAGAACCGCAGCGGGAAGCAGAGCCGGTGAAAATCCGGAATACGATGGAGCATCGCATTTTCCTGAAAATGCGGGATCTGTATCCGGATGTCATTCAGGACGCGCCGACTGCACACAATTACGAGCACTACGAAAATCCGAATGACGGAACAGGCTATGAGCCGTTCTCCATTCAGCGCCTCACGGACTGGGATAACGGTCAGTGCCTTGTCTCCATGATGCACACCTATGAGCAGAACGGTGACCTGATGCGCGATCCGGATATTGTGCTGCGTGTCGATCTGAAACAGCAGACTGCAACTGCGGTCAGCTATCAGCAGGACGGTCTCGGCATTTACCGGGAATATCCGGGCGGCAGCTGCGGACAGCGTGATACCAACCGTTTCATGCTGGAATGGCTGAAAAATCTCCGCGACCAGGAGCGGGAGATCACCCATGCAGAAGTCGATTATACGCATGACGGTACTATATATAGTATTGACCTGAATTATACAGACGGCAAGCTCAGCGAAGCGGTCTGCGACGGGCATCCGGAAGCAGCACAGGCATTCGCGCAGGAGATCGGTTTTACGGCAGACGAACCGGCTGCGGCACAGGATAAGTATCCCGGCAACAGACTGGAGCTGTCCAAAGCTGCGGAATTCCTGATGAACGGGAAGAATATGACAGGCTTTGTTCAGAGTATGCTTTCCGCCGGTGAGATGAACGAAGCCGCCGCACAGATTTTCGATCAGGGCGGAGATGCCGCTGCGGTCGCGCAGAACCGGCTGCAATCCGGCAGATATGCCTTTTCCGATCACGAAACCTTTGACAGCACAGTTTTTGAGGTGCAGAAGGATGCGGACGGCATCACCTTCACCGCGGAGCCGGATTCCGGGCATCCGTTCAGTGTTTCGTATAACTGGGAACAAACCGGCAGCTTTTTGCAGGAAGCAGCGCAGCTTGCCAGAGATGTTGACCGTGAGGCGGCAGAAGAATGGGAGCGCGAAGCCGCAGAAACCATTGAAGAACCGGTATCTGCATCAGACTTCACGATTGGCGAAGACTTTGCAGTTGCCGCCGGCAAAAAGGGAAAGTTCCAGGCAAACATGGATGCGATCCATACCCTCAAAGCGGTGGAGGCGGAAAACAGAACTGCGACACCGGAGGAACAGAAAATCCTTGCAGGCTATGTGGGCTGGGGTGGCATTCAGGAGGCATTCGATTCTGACCGGGACGACTGGACGAAGGAATATACCGCACTCCGCAGCGTGCTGACGGACGAGGAATATGCGGCAGCCAGAGCCTCAACCGAAAATGCGCACTACACGCAGCCGATGATTATTTCCGAATTGTACCGCGCGCTGGAACAGTTCGGCTTTTCCGGAGGCAGAGTATTGGAACCGGCTATGGGTACGGGCAATTTCTTCGGCACAATGCCGGAAGCGATGCGCAGCAGCGCGGAGCTGTTCGGCGTGGAGCTGGACAGCATCAGCGGACGAATCGCAAAACAGCTCTATCCTTCGGCGGATATTGAAGTGACCGGCTTTGAGCATACCCATTTTAATAACAATGCGTTTGATGTTGTGGTCGGCAATGTACCGTTCGGCAATTACCACGTCATGGATGCTGCCTACGACGATCAGAAATTCAAGATTCACGATTATTTCCTTGCAAAATCTGCCGACAAGCTGAAACCCGGCGGGATCATGGCGGTGGTGACTTCCAGCGGTACGATGGACAAGCTCGACGCTTCCGCCAGAATGTACCTTGCGAAGCGTGCAGATCTGGTCGGTGCGGTGCGCCTGCCCAACGATGCGTTCAAAGCCAATGCCGGTGCGGAAGTCACGACGGACATCCTGATTTTCCGGAAGCGGGAGGAACCGCTTGCACAGGAAGACGCTTATCCGGCATGGACGCAACTGGACGAAACGGCGAACGGACTTCGCGTCAACAGCTATTTCACGGCGCATCCGGAGATGGTGCTCGGCACACTGGAAAAGAGTACCAATCCGTTTTCTTCCGGTGTGGAGTGCATTCCGGTTCCGGGCATCGATCTGCGGCAGCAGCTCTCTGAGGCACTGGGCAGACTGTCCGCCTCGATCAGCCGTGAGCCGGTCAGCGTGGAAGCGCGGGCGGAACAGTTCACCGACGGTGCCCCGCTCAAAACCTTCTTCCTGCGGGACAACAATCTGTATTTCAAGGATTCCGCTGAGAAACCGGCAGCACTCTCCGATCTTGGCGGCAGGAAACGCGACCGTGCGGTCGGAATGCTCGGCATCCGCGATGCAGCACGCGCCGTGATTCAGGCGCAGACGGAAAACTGTTCCGATGAACAGCTCCATGCCCTGCAAGCCGTCCTGACAGAGCGGTACGATGCGTTCTATAAAAAGTTCGGTCTGATTCATTCCAAGGCGAATGCGTCTGTATTCAGAGAAGATGACGGCTATGCCCTGATCTGTTCGCTGGAGAAAAAGTTTGATCTGAAAAGAGACAATCTTCTGGAGAAAGCGGATATTTTCACCAAGCGCACAATCTGTCAGTTCGCAGAAGCAGAACACGCCGACAGCTCGGAAGATGCGCTGATCGTGTCCATGCAGTACCGCGGCAGGATTGACTTTCCGTACATGGAACAGCTCTGCGGCAAATCCAAGCAGGAAATGATCGCGGATCTCGGTGATAAGATCTTCCCCGTCCCTGATCTGGTGCATCCGGACCGCGTGACGTATCAGCCGGCAGACGAATATCTCTCCGGCAATATCCGCGTGAAGCTGGAACAGGCAAAGGCTGCCGCTGCGCAGAATCCGCTGTTTGAGAAGAACATCCCGGCGCTGGAAGCGGTCATGCCGCCGAAGCTGCGTGCCGGTGACATCAAGGTACGGCTCGGTGCAACATGGATTGACCCGGCATATATCCGGCAGTTTATGTATGAGACACTGGAAACACCGAAGTATTTTCAGGTGACGGATCGTGAGGTGCAGAACGGCTCCCGCAGTCTGCAATCCAAAATCAATGCAGAGTATGTACCGGCGGCAGGTCTGTGGCATATTTCCAATGCGAAATCGGACACCAGCATCAAGGCAGCGCGCGATTTCGGCACAAAAGATATGACGGCATACCAGATTCTCGAAGAAGTGCTGAATCTCCGCACGCCGAAGGTTTACATGACTGTGCCGGATCCCGGCTCAGAGCGCGGCGAAAAACGTGTGATCGACGGTGAGGCGACCTCGCTGGTGCAGAAGAAGGCTGCGGCTTTGCAGCAGGCATTTGAAAACTGGATCTTCAAAGACCCGAAGCGGGCTGCCGATCTCGTTGAAACCTACAACGAAAAATTCAATTCCTTCCGTCCGCGTGAATATGACGGCTCGAAGATGATCTTCCCCGGCATGGCTTCGGACATCAAGCTGCGCGATCATCAGAAAAACGCGATCGCCCACGCACTGTACGGCGGCAATGCGCTCTTTGCACACTGTGTCGGCGCGGGTAAAACCTATGAGATGATTGCAACGGCAATGGAAGGCAAACGGCTCGGTATGATGCACAAGTCCCTGTTTGTCGTGCCGAAGCACCTGACATCGCAGATCGGTGAGGACTTTCTCCGGCTGTATCCGTCAGCCAATATTCTGGTCGCAACAGCACGGGATTTCAAGGCGGAAAACCGGCGCGAGCTGATGGCGCGGATTGCATCCGGCAATTACGATGCCGTCATCATCAGTCACGACCAGTTCAAGCGGCTGCCGCTTTCTGCGGAGCGTGCCACGCAGCAGATGCAGGCAGAAGTGGATGCACTGACAGAATCCATTGAGCGTGAGCGTCTGATGAACGGCGGAAAATCCTTTACCGTCAAGGCACTGGAACGGCAGCGGCGCTCCTTGCAGCAGCAAATTGAGCAGCTTGTTACGGCAGCAAAAAAGGATCAGCAGAATGTGACCTTTGAACAGCTCGGCATTGACCACATTTTCGTCGATGAGGCACATGAATTCAAGAATCTGCTTTGTCCGACAAAACTGCAAAACCTGACCGGTATTTCCAATTCCGCCTCACAGAAGGCAATGGATCTGTTTCTGAAATGCCGGTATCTCGATGAAGTCACCGGCAGCCGCGGTGTAACTCTTGCAACCGGCACGCCGATCTCGAACAGCATCACAGAGATCCACACCATGCTGCGGTATCTGGCGCATGATACGCTGGAAGAACACGGTCTGGCATCGTTTGACGCATTCATCTCGACCTTCGGCGCACCGAAAACAAGCTGGGAGCTATCCCCGACGGGTACCACATGGCGGCAGAAAACCCGCATGGCGGGATTCGATAATATGCCGGAGCTGCAAACGCTCTGGCGGGCTGCGGCAGATGTGCAGACGGCGGAAACGCTGAATCTCCCGACGCCGAAATGTGAAATGCACATCGTAGAGACGAAGCCGACACAGCTTCAGCAGGAGCTGATGCAGGAGCTTTCCGACCGTGCCGATGCGGTGCAGGCGGGCGGCGTAGACAGTCATGAGGACAACAATCTGCTGATTACCGGCGACGGACGCAAGGTCGGTCTGGATCCGCGTCTGATCGACCCGGCACTGGAAGACAATCCCGATACCAAGCTGAACCGCTGCGTGGAGAACGTATTTCGCATCTGGGACGAGACAGCAGAAAACCGCTCTACACAGCTCATCTTCTGCGATCTCGGCGTCCCGCATAAGAAACAGCAGACAGAAGTCTCCGAAGCTGCGGAGGCAAATGACGATGTATCTGTCAGCGAACTGTTCTCGCTGGAAGAAGAACTGCCGTTCTGCGTGTATGATGACATCCGGGATAAGCTGACAGCACGCGGCGTGCCTGCGGAGGAAATCGCGTTTATCCACGATGCGAAAACCGAAGCGCAAAAGAGTGCGCTGTTTGAAAAGGTAAGAAACGGTGAGGTGAGAGTGCTGATCGGCTCGACCCCGAAAATGGGAACCGGTACGAACGTACAGGACAAGCTGATCGCACTGCATGACCTGGATGTGCCGTGGCGTCCCGCTGATCTGGAGCAGCGCCGCGGAAGAATGGTGCGGCAGGGCAACGAAAACAAGGAAGTGCATCTGTACCGCTATGTGACATCCGGCACATTCGATGCAGTCAGCTACCAGACACTGGAAGCAAAGCAGCGGTTCATCGGTCAGGTCATGACCAATCAGCCGATTGGAAGAAGCTGCGAGGACATTGACCAGTCAGCACTGTCCTACGCGCAGATCAAGGCTGCTTGCACCGGTGACAGCAGGTTCAAGGAGAAGATGCAGCTCGAAACAGAGGTGCAGACACTCCGGCTCCAGCGTACAGAGCATCTGAACACACAGGATGAAATGCGTGAAAAGGTTGCGAAGCTGCCGGCAAAAATTCAGGCAGCTGAACAGAAAATCGCGCAGATCCGTATGGATTATGACAGCGTTTCTGCGCTGCCGCGTGATGCAAACGGCGGCTTGCAGTTTTCGGTTGATGTGAACGGCGAGACGATCACGGATAAAACGGAAGCCGCAAAGCGCATTTCCGCATACTATCCTGACGCAGCAAAGAATCCGGGTCAGGACATTATGATCGGAAAATTCTGCGGTTTCCCGCTTTCGATCACCTGTCAGATGAACCATATCTACGCAACACTGCACGGTCAGACCATACATACCGCAGAGCTGTCCATGTCTGCGAATTACATCGTGCGCGGCTTGCAGGATCTCGTGAACAGCATCGGTCGCAAGCTGCAAAATCAGACAAGGGAGCTTGCCGAATTGAAAGTCGATCTCCAGCAGGCGCAGGAGCGTGCAGATATTCCGTTTCCGCTGGAAGCAGAGCTGACACAGAAGTCTGAACGTCTTGCGACGCTGAGTGATGCACTCCGCAAGGAGGCAATGGCTCGGATGAAGGACGGCGAAAAGCCCGGACGACGGACATTCTATTTCGACAGAAACCGGCGCTCTGAGCTGCGCAATGCTGCGAAGCAGGCGGGCCAGAAGCCGCAGGAGAAACACGCTGGAAAGGAGGCGCATACAGTGGAATAAAAGCGAGTACGCAGGGGATAGTTTTGCTGTTCCCTGCGTACTTTTATTGACAGACTTGTCGATTGATGATATACTATATTTAATAACAAATGAGAAAGCACGGCATACATCACAAAGCTCAGTGCAGCAAACAAGAGAGGTCAGCTTTGTCCGCACGGGCAGGAATGCGCCTGCTTTGTAGTAAAGTTGGTGAATCAGGGAGCCATTCCACCCCCTGTTTTTTGTAATCAGTCTTTTTACGGCGCACTGCTGATTTGTCGGTTCCTACAGAAAATACTTTATATGTATTTTACAATGAATGGTGCGTAGTTCAATCCGCGTTTGTGAGTTTCTACAAAGTTTACGAATAGCGGTAAGAAATGGGCTCAAAAAATCCATATATATATAGAAGGAGATCATATGAGACATTATCAGAGCTTGTTTCATGAAGGGATAATTAAATCTAGGCAAGATAAGAGGCGACAGGCAAATGATAATGCCCTGTGTCCTCTAAAACAACACGGGTTCTCTCAGCAAATGAATTGATCAGAGAAACCAAAGAATAGAGTTCATCGGCAGTGTGATTCATTTCAAAAGGCGGTTTGACGATTTCGCCGCCCGGCTTCATAATGCAAACCGTGCTTTTTCCTTTTGAAACATCAATGCCTACACTGATCATAATGATACCTGCTTTTTGAAGATATTTGTAATGTTTCCGCTCAGAAGCTTATTAAAATTCATTTTGGTTAGTAACTTGAACGCTGCTGTGAACGCACACAGCAGGTACAACCTGCTTAATCGAATTTGATAATAAGAAGGCGGCTGACACTTTCACACACGAACGCGAAGTTCCAAGGAGCTGCCGTCAGTCCATCACCTTCTTATTATACAAAAATAAGCATAGCCTGTCACCACTGGTTCAGCAGTTTAGACTATGCTAATATTGTACCAAAGGAGATGATTCCAATGTACTTCCGTTATATCATGCACTTTTGTCGAATGTGATTACAATAGGCCTTTTACGATGAAAGAGGTGGATTATGAACGCTAGAAAAATCACCAGATTTTACGCTGCTGTCATGTCTGTTCTTATGTTACAGACAGTTCCTATGAATTTCACACTTTCCGTATCTGCTGATGATAATATTGAACAAACTGAATGTGCAGGACTGGATATGATACCAATCGGTTTGCGTGAAGCTTTGGAACAGGAGCTGCAAAACGCAATAGAAATTGATAAGCGATCCGAATCTGATTTGTTCAGTATCGGAACCATAAACAACGATGGTACTAGATCTTTAATTACATTTTCAGATAGGATAAAATACTATGACACTGATACGGCAAACGTTTGTTTTATCGACAATACTATTATTTCTGCCGTTGACGAAGATGACATAGCCTATGTGAACCAGGGTAATAGTTACCGTGTATGTTTCCCTAACAATATTGAAAATGGTTTATCATTTACCAATGAGCAATATACCTTTAATATGAAACCGTTAGTAGAAGAAGGACTATCTCCTAAAGTCGTAAATAAGAATGAAGTAATATACAACGATGTTTTCGACGATTCCACTGATATTTCATATGCTTTGGAAAACTCAGGAATTAAAGAAAGTATTATCGTCAACGAATATACCGGTCGCAACTCTTATGAATTTATTTTTGCAGCAGAAGGGTTGACCCCTGATAACACAAGTGGATCATCCATCACATTCCTAGACGAAATAAGTGGTGATCCTGTTTATGTTATTCAACCGATTAATATCGTAGATTCATATGATGGTGACTACACGGATCAAGCAGATCATATAACATACAATAATTATTATGAAATCGAAACACTGCCTAACGGTACCTATCTGCTCCGAATGAATCTTGATACCAATTTTTTAACTGCGGAGTCCACTGTGTATCCTTGTATTATTGATCCTTCTGTCTGGGCTATCACCTATTCAAACGACAGCAGTTCCTATGTTGTACAATCTACTGGCTCAAGTTATATAGAAAACCAATTGAGCGCTGGACATTTTAACGGAACAGGCGAGCATCTTTCATACGTCAAAGCAACTTATGTTGAAAAATTACGCTGGATTGAACCCAACAGACTTTTATCTGCTACCTTTAATGTAAAAGCATCATCTTCCGGCTACTCAAATAGCTGTACAATTAATTGCTATGATTCGGCAATTAATGCAAGTGTCTCGTCCATCACTTATTCTGGTTTAACATCTTCTATTGGAGCATACCAAAGTGCAACAACATTTACTACTCTTGGATCATCTTACGCCTTCAATATTACCACACTCTTTAGGCAATGGATTAGCTATGAACTCGGAGAAGGCGGAAAAAATCCAGCATATGGATTTATTCTTAAAGGTGCGTCTGGAGCAAGCACGCCAGGAAGATATTTTAGTTCGACAAGTTCATCTGATACATATTTTCACTTGGTATATGAAGAAGGAGAAGAAATAGAAGATGGATTTTATAATATCAAAAACGTATCTACAGGAACCTATTTGAGGTATAATTCCGGAGGTTAGCTTTATCTTTCATCTACTCCTTCTTCTGATTATTGTAAATGGCAGGCTATTCTCTGGAAAAATGATGCTGGAACAACGACATACGGTACATATGCACTCAGCCCATTCAAGAATCTTAACACAACAATAAAAGGTGTCGCTACTAATGAAGCAGTGACTACAAGTGCATCCGGTAACAGATTTAGAATCATAAGGAATTCAGACGGAACATTCCGAATTATGCCTGCGGGAGCTAATTATGCACGGGTAAGCAATGCCATCGGTATTAGTTCAAATTATGCGACAATCCAAGAGTATTCTAATATTAGTTCTATGAAATGGACTTTTGAACCAATAATCAATAGGTTCTTTTCTGAGTATACACCTTCTATTTTTAGCTATGGACAAACATATTATAGATTAAACTGCTATGGATATGCGTTTTGTCATATTTATAATGACTATAACGGAGCGTATTCACAACTCCCCGGCGACTTTTGCGCATTAAACCGCAAAACGGATGTGCTGCCAGTGGCGTATTATACTGCGCCATCCCCCGCCGACTTCATGAATAATGTTGTATCTAATATGGAATTGGATGCAGAACGTTTAGGCTATACCCTAACTGAATATATACCTAACAGTAGCTCAGTTGATCAATTTGGTGCATCATCAAGACTAATAGCTGTAGTCACAAGCAAGCATCTATTCCATTTTTATATGCAACATAATGATGGAACATGGTCGCATAAAGAGGGACTTAACCCAATATCAAATCACATTCAAATTGACGGCTTTCAAAAGATTTATCTTACAAACGATAATATCCAACAATATGCTAATCATGGAAAGTATTCTGATGGAGCGTTAAGATTTTTTATCATTACAAGAAATGCAATCTTAGACCATCCGCATGCTCATCCTTCGAATACCGAAGCAACTCAATTATATTATACAGATGAAGCTGGTGATTTCAAGTCTACTGCAAATACAATATATACTGGAACAACATCTGGACAATTCGATTTTAAGTATGATATTGACTATTTTGTATTTCAGCCTTCTTCTACTAAAAATTATTCCTTAGTGTCAAGTAATTCTTCTGGAGATGATATCAATGCGGTCATTTATGATAAAAATGGATCAGTGATCGTTGATGAGTCAAATGTTGGACAAGTAAATACTTCATTTTATGCAACAATTGGAAATAGGTATTTCATAAAATTATATAATCAATCTGAAAATCCAGGGACATATACCATCACTATCAGTTAAAAAGGAGTTTTAAGCATGTTCCAAACCAGTATATCGTTAAAAATACTATCTGTACTTCCCATGTTCGTTCTGAGCTCAGTACCCGCTGATCTCCTGAACGTCAATTTTGCTGACATCACCGGGAATCATAATCCTGCCGCCGAAGCTCTACCGGACACAAATGAGGAACAGTATGAACTGGCGCTTGAACTCTCCGCAGATACGATGTATGTCGGAGAGGTTCGTCAGATTTGTGTGACAGGTGATACCGAATACTATCTTCCGGATTCCTTGTACATACATATCTCAACCGCTGATGGTGCTGCTGTTGGCCCTGTTTCCGCGGAAGGACAATTCTTTGCGGCGTTTGCCGGGGAGGCAACCTTCTGTATTGAGGCAAAACTCGATCCGGAAAAGGTTGATCTGTCCCCGGACGATGACGGCATCCGGGTGATCACAAAGACCGTGCGGGTGATCGACAATAACGAACTGACAGATGAGCAAAATGCAACACTGGAAGCGCTGGCACACATGGAATCTGAATTCAATTTTCCGCGGCGAAGAGCTGTCGTAAAGGGCTGTCTGAATGCGGATGCACCGCGGCTCACCAGAGAACAGATCGACCGTTTCATTGAAGAATCCGAATCCCCTGAAACACTCTACAGGAACATCATGGATGCACAGCCGTTCCCCGATTGTATCATCCAAAGCGGAGTTATAGAGATCTGTTACTTCCTGAATGACGACGGCTCAGAGCGGATCACTCTGCCATGCGTTCACGGCACGTTTGGTATCCGATATGAACGCCTGAATCCGGACGGTTCCACAGAGGAAAATCGCCACCTTTATCCTGAACCGCAGGATCAACCGATTTCAACAGGTCAGGATTATCTTTACAATTACTATCAAAAAGTTGTACACACTCCGCTTAGCGGCGATGCCAACACTGACTGGGCAGTCAGCCGTCACGATGCTGTACTGCTGCAAAAATGGCTGCTGGCATCCGGTGATGCACAATATATCGACGCGGAAGCGGCAGATATGAATCAGGATGGAAAACTCAATGCAATCGACTTTACGATCTTAAAACAACAACTGCTTCAGGATGCCGCCGAATAACATGAAACAAAATAAAACAACAGCACCGCCAATGTGTCATGCATTGACGGTGCTGTTTATTAACTTACTACGTATACTGCAGGAATCCGATCCTAACCAATGTTGATTATGCGTAAATCAATTAAACAGCTCATCACGGCTGCGAAAAAAAAAGTAAAATGCGATCTTTGAACTACATGGCACGGAAAAGATGCGCATTCAGGGAAATGATTATGCGTTCTCCTGCGTTCGTTATTGACAGACTTGCCGGTTGATGATATACTATATATAATAACAAATGAAAAAGCACGGCATACATCACAAAGCTCAGTGCAGCAAACAAGAGAGGTCAGCTTTGTCCGCACGGGCAGGATGCGCCTTCTTTGTAGTAAAGTTGGTGAATCAGGGAGCCATTCCGCCCCCTGTTTTTTGTAATCAGTCTTTTTACGGCGCACTGCATTTTGCCGGTTTCTGCATAAAACGCATTATATATATTCAACAACAGCAAGTGTGCAATTCAACTTGCGTTTGTGAGCTTCTACAAAGTTTACGAATAGCGGTAAGAAATGGGCTCAAAAAATCCATATATATATAGAAGGACATAACAGAAAAGTAATCGTTTGTATTACTTTTGAAGGGATGTATGTAATGCATAAAAGAAAGCTTATTAATAAGGTCATAACTGAAAACTATGATAGTATCCTTCATTATTGTATCATCAGATTAGATTACGATTTGTTTGCAGCAGAGGATTGTACACAAGATGTTTTTCTTTTACTGGTGAAAAAATCGAACGAATTGGATCTGACGCATAATATTCGCAGTTGGTTATTTAGTTCTGCGGAACGAATCGTAAAAAACTATTTAAAACAAAAAGCTAAGCATGATATAATCGTGGTTTGTGATTTAGAATCTATAAAAGATTTGCCGTCTCCTATTCAGCCCTCATCTTCAAAGTTCGATGTCTTGACAGAAGATGAGTATAATCTGCTCAAAAAGTACTATTTAACTGATTGTGAAGATAGGAACCAAATTGCCAATGAGATCGGTATAACCGTAAATGCATTGTACAAGCGTATTCACGATATAAAACGGAAACTGCAAAATGCTGAAAGGAGGTCGGATGAGATAAAGAAGCAATAGGCGTGGTATTATTTCTCAGTACAGATAATTGTCAGGTAACCTGATTAATTTATAAAAGAGAGGATGATGTTTCATGACCGATCACGATGATTTTCCAATGAATCACTTTCCGGAAGATGAAAAATTCTTAGAGCATGAATTAAAAGAAATGCTGGAATACGAAACAAATAAGCCAGAAGAATTACGTGATTACGAAAGTATAGATTTGCTGCTGCGAAAGCTGGTGAAACTGCAAAAATTAGATGATAGAACACAAAGAAGAACACAAGCCGGCATTCATGTCATTCAAAGTGCAATCCGAAATCAATATAAAAAGAGTCCAGGCAGAAAGATACGCCGCGCGGTGCTGGTGGCGTGTGCGTCCTTGATTCTTGTGCCGAATATATGGTCATATTCCGTATACGGAATGAATGTGCTGACCCTCACCTATACATACGTGAAAGGCGGCGTGATGATCGAGTTTCAGAAAAATGACAGCGGCACATCCCAAGGCGGCATCTGCGAGGATATGCGCAGGATATGCAGCGAAAATGGGCTGGAGGATGCGATGCTGCCCTCGTATATTCCGGATGGGTTTTATCCGAGTACGGACTACGGGAAAGTGAATGAAACCGAGAAAGCGACAATAATCGAATTTCGGTTCAAAAACGAAGCGAATTACAAGATCAACTATATGATTCTTGAATTTAAGAATCAAGATGAAGTAATGGTATTTGGTATGCCAAACGACAAGCATAACATCATTGAAAAAGATTACGGCGGTTTCACTGTTGTGATATCTAAGGAAGATCAGCAATACCGCGCAGCGTTTATGAAAGGACTTACACAATACAGCCTGTCCACTTATGATTTGGATTATAGTTTAGCAGAAAGAATAGTTGATTCGATTTTCAATTGATACACGGAAAGAAATAAAATAAGTGGGTTGTTACAAATGTATGACTTTTGTGTGATATGCACAATCCTGCACGAAGAATTTGTGAGATTCCACAAACCGAATCTTTTGCCAAAATTTATGTGAGGTTTTCGCGCGGGATTTCGTATATAAAAGTGAACGGCAAAGCGGGATGCCGTTCCGAATAAACTGAACCGCAATGAAAAGGAGGAATTATTATGAAGCGAACATGGAAAATGATTTCCGGCGTATGTCTGATGGGTGCGCTGACCGTTCTGGCGGCGATGCCGGCGGCTGCGGAAACGATCGCAACGGAGACAGCAGCACTGGAAACGACTGCGATGCCGGCAGCGGAAACGTCGAACTCCGGTGAAACGACGACACAGTCGAATGAGAGTGCAACGTATTCTGTTGTCGTTTCTGTTCAGGATAAGGACACGCATTTGCCTCTGGATGATGTGGATGTCTGTCTTGAAAAGCGGTATTATGAGGATATTCCGGACAAAAATTCCTGGGAGTGCTTCACCGGCGAATCGGAAGTGCTTGCAAAATGGAATACTTCTGACGCCAATCCGTACACCTCCGCAGATTTCCCTGCGGCAGATGACAAACCTTTCGCTGTTGTTGCAGTGATCAGCGAACTGCCTGCCGGATACAGCTACTACGGTCGTGAAATCGCAGAATATGCCATCTGGGCTGAAGATTTCAGCGTATTCGATGAACCGTTTTCCATTGCCCTGAATCTGCAAAAAGAGAAGTATATGGGCATGGATTTTCCTATCACTGGCACATATACTGAAACGATCAGCTTTGCAGATGCAGCAACCGGTGCGCCGATTGAGAATCTGGACTGCGTGCTGGTCAATACAGTGACCGGCGAAGAACTGTTTGCATGGAATACGAGTGAACTGCCGTCTGCGGAGATTTCCGGTCTGGAATACTGCTTTACTGACTGGCACATGAATGCTGAATTCAAATATGCAGTGAAGTTCAAAAATTTGCCGGAAAACTATGTCGTCTTTAATGGCAAATCCAGAGAACTGGTGTATCTGCTTTATTCGCCAACGCAACTGGAATCGGGCGAGACGGCATTTGAAACGCAAATCCTGATGGAAAATACCGATCCTGATGCACCGCCTGTCACTTATATTTCGTCCAATAATACAGATGGACAGACCACCACAACCCGCGAAACTACGGTGACGACAACGGCAGCACCGGAAACTGCGACGACTACCGAAACAACCGAAACGGAAACCACAACCACGGAAACAGAAACGACCGTCACCACTGAAACGACCGTTTGGGCAGATTATACCAGCGCACCTGTAAGCGAGACCACGGAAACCGCTGAATCGGATCTGCCGCAGACAGGCAACAACAGCCTGAATCAGATCGCATTGATCCTCGGCGCGCTGCTGATGCTCAGCACCGGTGCATGGGCCGTGCATTCCGCCGGATCCCTTCGCCGCAAGGACGAAACCGCATAACAAACAACAGGCTCTGTTTCGGCAGAGCCTGTTTTGCGTTTTATGAGGGCAGAATCCGGGCACGTAGAATTGACAATCCATTCATCAACATGGTATAATAGGGTATACCCTATTTAGCCAAAGAAAAACGCTGAAAATTTGGTCAGATAGGGTTCATTTCCGACTTTTTAGCCGCTGGTAAGTTGAAATCAAGACCCTATTTGACCAAAAGAGGTATCTATGAAGCTAGCCTATGTAAGAGTGTCCACGCGGGAGCAGAATGAAAGCCGCCAGATGGTTTCGCTGCATCAATTCGGCATTGAAAAGTGGTTCATCGAGAAGGTCAGTGCCAGCACCGCTGACCGACCCAAGCTGCAAGAGCTGCTGGAAT
>DGVV01000181.1 GCA_002395085.1 Ruminococcus sp. UBA4275
AGCGCCCCATTATAATCATCGCGCAGCGATACCTTTTTCGACAGCCTGAGCGGACGGCGTTTCAGTGCCGTCCGCTTGCATTCTGCCGCGTTTCATGCTATAATGAGAACAATGGAGGTGAACCGCTATGCCGAAAATCCTGCTCATCGAGGACGACGAACAGCTCGCCCGTTTCCTGATGCGATTTCTCAATTCCGAAGGGTACTCAACTGACTGGGCAAACGGGCAGACGGAAGGTCTGCGGCTGTTTCAGGCGCATTCCTATGACTGCGTGCTGCTGGATATTTCCCTGAAAGACGGCAGCGGCTATTCCGTCTGCGCCGCCGTCAAGGCGGAAAACGATACCCCTGTCATCTTCATCACTGCCTCCGCGGACGAAGCCTGCACTGTCGCGGGATTTGAAATCGGCGCGGATGACTACATCGGCAAACCCTTCGGCACGCGGGAACTGCTTGCCCGTATGAAAAATGTGATGCGGCGGCATCAGAAAACCTCGCCGCTGCTGCATTGCTGCGGTGTCACAATCGACCCCATCAAGGGCATTGTCCTCAAAGACGGCGCAGAAATCATCATGTCTGCCCTCGAATACCGCCTGCTGCTGGTCTTCTTCTCCAACAAGAATCAGATGCTCTCCCGTGACCGCATCGCGGAAGAAATGTGGTCGCTGACCAAAGAATTCATCTCCGATAACACGCTGAGTGTCTACATCCGGCGGCTGCGCGAGAAAATCGAGGACGACCCAAAAAATCCGCGCATCATCGTTACCGTGCGCGGCATCGGCTATAAGGCGGTGGATGGATGAGCGTCAAAAAACGCAGACTCGTACATTTCCTGCTGACTGCGGCTGCTGCGGCGTTCTGCGGATGGTTCAGTCTGCCGTGTGCGGCGGCGGCGACGGTGATGTCGGCTGTTTTTTTCCTTTTCTATGAGCGGATCTTTGCTCAGCGGCGGAATCATGTGCTGAAACTGTGCGACGACATTGACCGCATTCTCCGCAGCGATGACCTCATTCAGTTTGAGGCGTACCGCGAGGGGGAACTCGGCGTTCTCTCGGCGGAAATTCACAAGATGACCATACGGCTGCGGGAACAGAATTCTGCGCTGCTGCGGGAAAAACAGTTCTCAAAAGAAGCGCTGGAGGACATCTCCCATCAGATTCGCACACCGCTGACTTCCGTGATGATGGTTCTCGGTCTGATGCATTCGCCCGACCTTACCGTGAAAAAACGTATGGAGTATCTGGGAACGCTGTATGAGCTGCTGGGACACATGAAATGGCTGATTGAAACGATGCTGAGCCTCTCGCGCATTGAAGCATCTGCCGCGAAATTTGCGCGTGAACCCGTCTCCTGCCGCGAACTGATTGCAAAATCAGTAGATGCGGTTTCTGTGGCTGCGGAACTCAAGGGCGTCGAAATCCGGACGGAGATTTCCGATGAGCCGGTCTTTGTGGGAGATTTGCATTACACGCAGGAGGCAATCGTGAATCTGCTGAAAAATGCAGTCGAACACACCCCCGCCGGCGGCACGGTGACCGTCACGGCAAAAGGCAGCAACATCGCGGCAAATCTCACCATCTCCGATAACGGCGAGGGCATTCCGGAGAACGAATTGCCGCATATTTTCGAGCGCTTTTACCGCTCCTCCGAATATACCAAAAACGGATTCGGCATCGGGCTGGCTTTCGCAAAGAAGGTCATCACATCGCAGGAAGGCAGCCTGAAAGCGGCAAACCGGAAACCGCACGGCGCGGTCTTTGATATTCGGTTTTATAAAACCACGATCTGAAAGAAGGTGTCTCCCGCGGATGATCATTGCGCGGGCAAAGCAATCCCTTTTTCAACAAACTCAGACCCGCCTGCACGGAATGTCGTGCGGCGGGTCTTTTTTCGTGCGGAATGTCACGCCGGATAATCCTCCGGCAGAATCGTAAAGTCATATACCCACGGTGTCTCGAAGCCGTAGTCCTTTTCGATGCGGAAATCGGGGTGCAGCTCCATGCTGGTAATGAGCCATTCGCCCCAGTCGCCGTAACGGGTATCCATGTTGTAGTGGATGTGCAGCAGGCCGTCGCGCAGCAGCAGATACTGGTCGAATCCGTCCAGCACCGGATGCCGGCTGCTGGTGATCTCCGCCAGCCCCTGCACATGGCTTGTTGCGGGCTCAAGTGCCAGCACCTCTGCGATGTTGTCACCGACCTGAACATTGTCAAAATCACGCATTTCCAGCGATTTCGTCAGATACATCGTATTGTTCAGGGCGTTATTGTAATAGAACATATAAAGCAAGCCGCCCTCCTCTGTGCGGTGGATGCCGTACATCCGGTCATCGTCCATTTTCCGCAGCAGCTCGATTTTCGCCCCCTTGTCCCACTGATCCCAGCTCCGCGGTGTGATCGTGCTGGACTGATGGGGATTCCAGAAATAATACGGGTACACAACGAACACGGTCTGCATGGAAATCGTTTCATGCAGCACATCTTCGTAGGGCGCATCGGTGACCGCCCTTGCCAGCAGCGCCTCATATTCCCGCCGCATCCGCTCATCATAAGAGAGCGTTGTGCCGGTCAGGGCGGCAGTCGTGGCAGTGGTTTCGTCCGGATCGGTGCGGCAGCTTGCCAGCGTAATGGTGACAGTCGTGGTCTTGGCGGTACTGCCGGTCTTCTTGGAAATCTGCGTAACTGCGTTTGTTTCCGCAGTATTCAGAATGCGGTTTGTCTCCGCTGTGACGGCAGTTTCCGTCTCCGCGGATGTACCCTGCCGTCCGGTGACAGTCGTGGTCTCCGCCGCAAGAACTGCGGTGCTGTCCGTCTGCACAGCGATCAGTGCCGCCGGATCAGTCGTCTCGCAGACAGTCTCCTCCGCAAGATCCGTCTGCACGGAATCCGCCGTCTGCGGCTGTTCCTCCGGCGCAGGATGTCCCAGCATCCACACGCCGCCCAGAATCCCCGCGCAGACCGCCGCGCTGCCGCCAAGTACCGCATAGCGCAGCAGATTGCCGTGCTGCCGCGAAACCGGCTCTGCTTCCGTCGTCTCCAGCAGATCCGCATCCAGATCTGTGAGTGCCGTCATAAAATCCAGTGCCTTCACAGTAATCCCTCCTCCTGTAGATAGCCGCGCAGTTTTTCGCGCGTCCGGCGCAGCACCGACTTGACGCTGCTGCGGTTGAGTCCCATTGCACGCGCAATATCGCCCGCGCTTTCCAGATACCAGTAATGCCGCACGAAAACCTCGCGGCTCTGCGGCGGCTGACTGCGCAGAAACCGGCTGACTGCCGCCGTAAGCTCCGTTTGCTCGATGCGGCGCTGCACATCAGTCTGCGATGCCAGCACATCCTCCAGCTCATGCAGCGAGCGATGCAGCTGACCGCTCCCGCGCTTCTGTGCGGATTCCGCACGCAAACGGTCAAATGCCGTCCGCCGCACGACTGTCAGCGCATAGGCTTCCAGTTTTGCCGGGTCTGCCGGCGGGATTGCGTTCCAGAGCTTGTGCCAGCAGTCGTTGACGCATTCTTCTGCGTCCTCGCGGCTGCCCAGAATCCGCTCTGCCAGTGCAATACATCGCGCGCCGTACTGCGCCGCTGTCTCGCGGATTGCACGTTCATCCCGCGCCGCAAATAGCCGCAGGATCTCCCGATCTTCCATTCGCTCGCCTCCCTTCATCCACATAGACGGAAAATTCGCCGCACCGGACGCATCCGGATACAAAAAAGCCCGCCGTTCTCCGAAAACAGGAAAACGGCGGGATTTGATTTGTGAAGAATGACCGGTCAGACTGCCTTGTTCAGCAGCTTCATGAGCTGAGACTTCTTGCGGGCAGCGTTGTTCTTGTGCAGGATACCCTTTGCACAAGCCTGATCGACACGCTTGATCGCATAGGTGATGACAGCGGTACGGTCGGTGCCGCCGACATAGCACTTCTTGATTGCGGTCTTGAGAGCAGAACGGGTCGCACGGTTGCGAGCTGCACGGAGGCGGTTCGTCTTGTCTCTCTTCTCAGGGGTCGGGCGCTTCTTCGGTGCGGTGTTCTTTGCAGTTGCCATTTTAGGTACTCCTTTTCTATCCCTGCTTTTTGCAGGTTCTCAGAATATTTCCGGAAAAGCGGCATACAGTAATCAGGACGATTATGGCGGGATCGTCCTGCCTGAGCGGGTGGGGACCGCGTACATAAAATGCTGCCAAACCAACTATTATTATACTGGTTTTGACATAAAAAATCAATCGGCAAAAAGTGGATTTTTCTGCCGTTTCATCCGCAAAATCGAGCAGATTGCACAAAGGAGACCGCTATGCAAATTCGGACTGACCTCGCACTCGAACGTGCGGCACATCTCATTGACCGTGAACTGCCGGAAGGCATCCGCATGGCGCGGCGCGGAACGCATTTTCAGGTCACGGAGATTACCGTGGAAACCGATGCCGCCGGCGCTGCCATCGGGCGGGGGCACGGAAGGTATCTCACGCTGGAATGCGATGCGCTGCACCATTGCGCGCCGGAACTCCGGCAGCAGGCAGAGGAACTCGCCGCAGAACTCTCGCCGTTCATTCCGGCGGGGGCGGTGCTGGTCGCAGGGCTTGGCAACGCCGACATCACGCCGGATGCCCTCGGTCCGGCGGCTGCGGGGCGTATTCTCGCGACGCGGCATCTGCGGGAGGCGCTCGCTGACAACTCCCCCGACACCGATTTTCTGCGCGGGCTGCGGCAGGTCAGCGTGCTGGCAAACGGCGTTCTCGGTCAGACCGGCATCGAAACAGCGGAACTCATTGCTGCGCTGCGGGAAACCGTTCAGCCCGCCTGCATCCTCGCGATTGATGCCCTCGCCTGTTCCGATCTGCGGCGGCTGGGCAATACCGTTCAGATTTCAGATGCCGGACTTGCCCCCGGCAGCGGCGTACAAAATACGCGCGCCGAACTCAGCGCGAACACACTCGGCATCCCCGTGATTGCAGTCGGTGTGCCGACTGTCGTGGACTTGCATACCGTGGTGCGGCAGGCTTCGGAATGCACGAATCTGCGCGGTTTTCCCAATATGATTGTCACGCCGCGCGATATTGACAGGCTGCTGCATCACGCTGCCCGCCTGATTGCTGCTGCGGTCAATCTCGCACTGCATCCGCAGCTTTCCTTCGCGGACATCGAATCGCTCGGATAACAGAATTTCACGTATCTGCTTGAAAATCAAGAGGTGTATCATGCTGACTTCCTTCCTTCGCGTTCTCATACTCTATCCGCTTGTCATCTTCGGCGTGCGGCTCATGGGCAAGCGGCAAATCGGGGAATTGCAGCCCACAGAACTGGTTGTGACCATCCTCATTTCCAATATTGCAACGCTTCCGCTGGAAGACCAGAATCTCCCGCTGCTCATGGGCATTGCACCGATGGTTGCCCTCATCAGCTTTGAAGTGCTGCTTTCCTTCGGTGTGCTGCGGAATAAAAAACTGCGGCGGCTGCTTTCGGGCAGTCCGCAAATCATCGTGAAGAATGGCTGTATCGACCAGAAAAAGCTCGCAGAATTGCGTTTTTCCCTCGACGACCTCATGACCGCCCTGCGCGGAAACGGCGTCTTTGACCTGCGCGAAGTGCAGCTTGCCATTGTGGAAACAAACGGCAGAGTCTCGGTGTATCAGAAGGCGCAGAACCGCCCCGTTACCTGCGCAGACCTGCATCTCCATGTGCAGGATGCACCCCCGCCGGAAGTGCTGATTGCCGATGGCTGCCTCAGTGCGGAAGGCATCGCGGCTGCCGGCTGCACCGACGCGGATATTCAGCAAATGCTGGCAAAACAGCATCTCTCTGCTGCGGATGTCTTCCTCATGACCGGTGACAGAAACGGCATCGCACAGCTCATCAGAAAGGAGACTACTGCATGAAAAATGTCCGTACCTGCATCGCCCTGCTGATGCTTTGCGGTTTGCTGCTGCTGACGGCGGCTTCCGTTCTGACTGTGCGCCATACCTGCGGCAGTCTCCTCAACGCCGCAGAAAACATCGCAAATACGCTGCAAACGCATCCTGATGATACCCGTGCCGCCATCCTGACACTCCGGCAGCGCTGGAAATCGGATGCCGCCGTGCTGCACCTCTTTGTGCCGAATCAGACGCTGGTTGATCTGAATGAGGCAATCGCCAGACTCGATGCCATGTATACCGCTGACTGCGATGAACTGACTGCCGAAATCGCTGCCATCCGCGCAGACCTGCTCTGGATTCGTGCCAGAAAATAACCCGCCGCAGCGCAAATCTCCCTGCACTTGCAATCTCCCTCTTGCAAAATACGCCGTTTTGTGGTATACTTGATAGTGGGGCAGCCTGTATCTCGGTACAGGCGCGTCTGCCCTGTATCCGTATAGATGGAATTTGCAGAAATGAGGTCGATACATATATGAAACTGGTCTTTGCAGTCGTCAACGGCGATGACAGCCCCGCAGTCTCCAAGGCGCTTTCCAAAAGCGGCTTCCGCGCTACGAAACTCGCATCTTCCGGCAGCTTCCTCAGCTCCGGTAATACGACCTTTCTGATCTGCGTGGAAGAAGATCAGGTCGATGCTGTCATCGGCATTGTGCAGCAGAAATGTCACCACCGCAAACAGTTCGTCCCCTCCACGCCGTCCTACGGTTCGCCTGTCACAGGTCAGGTGCCGACTATGCCGCTGGAAATTCCCGTCGGCGGTGCAACGGTGTTCGTGACGAATATCGAGCGGTTCGAGAAGCTGTGAACGACCACACCGGGACGCCGGAAATCGCCGGCAATGCCCAGCTTCTGCGCGATTTGCAGCATATCCGGCGCAGCGGCCATCTCCCGCATGCGCTGCTGCTGCACGGCGAACGCGGCTGCGGCAAAAAACTGATCGCAGACTGGTTTGTACGGCTCGCACTCTGTGAACATCCGGAAAACGCCCCCTGCGGCGAATGCCGGAACTGCCGCCTCGTGCGGGATCATGCGCACCCCGATGTGCTGTATGCGGAACATTCCGGCAAGCGCATGGGATTCTCGGTCGAAACCGTCCGCATGATTCGTGCGGAAGCTGCAATCCTCCCGAATAACGGCGACCTGCGCATCTTCCTTTTCACAGATGCCGACGGTATGAGCATTCAGGCGCAGAATGCCTTGCTCAAATCCGTCGAAGAACCGCCTCCGCACGCGCTCTTTCTCTTTACGGCGGAGACACTCGGTTCGCTGCTGCCGACTTTGCTTTCCCGTATGACCGCAAAGGCGGTTTTTCCCGTTCAGGCAGACGAATGCATCCGTTCGCTCACAGCGCGCGGATATGCACAGTCTGATGCCGAAAATGCTGCTGCCCGATTCGGCGGGAACATCGGCAAATGCCTCGCCTATCTCTCGGATGAGACCACCCGGAAAGCAGCGGAAACCGCTGCCGCCCTGACCGCTGCCCTCGCAGCACAAAATGAATACGACGTCCTGCGGCTGCTGACCTCAGCGGCGGCAGATAAGGATCAACTGCACAGAACACTGGAACTCCTCGATGCGCAGCTTCGAGATGCTGCGGTGCTTGCCCTCACAGACAGCCCCGTCCGGCTGGGCTGCGATGCGGCTGCCGCTCAGGCACTCGCGCTCCGGCTGACTCCCCGCCGCGCCCTAAAAATGCACGGCGCTGTCTCAGAAGCTTTTGCCGATCTCGACAGCAATGTCGGCGGTGTTCTCACCGTGACGGCCCTCTGCGCTGCCCTCATGAGCTGCTGACGGACACGCCCATATTCTGTGCGCAAAAAATTCAAGTATGGATGGAAATAACATGATCGAAGTGATTGGTGTAAAATTCAAAAGCGGCGGCAAAATGTATTATTTTGCGCCGGGCGACTTCAATCCCGCAGAAGGCAGCTATGTCGTCGTTGAGACGGCACGCGGTCAGGAATGCGGTGAGGTCGCGGCGCGGCGTCATGCCGTGCAGGATGACAGCATCACAGCACCGCTCAAGCCCATTATCCGCCTCGCAAATGCAGAGGATCTGGAACAGCTTGAACGCAATCGCGCTTATATGGCGGATGCCTTCCGCGTTTGTCAGGAGCGCATTGATGCGCGCTCGCTGCCGATGCGTCTCGTCGATGTCGAAGTCGGCTTCGACAGCAATAAGCTGATCTTCTATTTCACTGCGGAATCGCGCGTCGATTTCCGGGAACTCGTCAAGGATCTCGCAAATGCCTTCCATGTCCGCATTGAACTGCGGCAGATCGGTGACCGCGATGAGGCAAAATTGCTCGGCGGTCTCGGCATCTGCGGCAGAGAATTCTGCTGCAAAGGCTACCTCAGCAACTTCCAGCCCATCTCCATCAAAATGGCGAAGGAACAGGGACTTGCGCTGAATCCTTCCAAAATCTCCGGTGCTTGCGGCAGACTTATGTGCTGCCTGCGCTACGAAAGCCCCGTCTATGAGGAACTCATCAAGCTGACACCCAAAACCGGTTCGACGGTGCTGCTGCCGGGTGAACCGCCTGTCCGCGCTTATGTCATGGAGGCAAATCTCGTCACCGGCAACCTGCGCGTCAAGCCCGAAAATTCTGATATGCCGATTACGGTTCACCGCGACAGCGTCGAACGGCTGACCGATACCAGCCGCCGCATGACGAAAGAGGATCTCCGTGACCGCCGCGGCGCTGCGGCACGTCCCGCAGCAGGCAGCGGAAAACCTCAGCCCGCTGCACAGAATCCCGCTGAGAGCGGCAAGGAAAAAGAACAGAAGCCCGCTGCACCGCATAAGCAGCAGAAACCGCGTCCGCAGAAACAGCAGGCACAGCGTCCGGAAAATGAGCAGAAGCAGCATCCGCAGACAGCCCCTGCACAAAAATCTGCTGCGGAACATCCCCAGCCCGCTGCGCCGCAAAATCAGCCCGCCGCTTCGCTCTATGAGGAATTCGGTGAGACCCGCAAGAGCCGTCCGCAGACGCCTGCCCCTGCTCCGCAGAAACCGCTGCGTCCCGCCGCCCCTGCCGACGATTTCCTCGATTTTACGGAGCATCGCGCCGCTGTGGAGCATCCCGAACGCGCCGCTGAACAGCAGGCTGCTGCCCCGCGCAAAGAACATCCGCAGCACCGTGAAGGCGGCAATCGCCGTCCGTATCAGAATCGCCGCGGTCAGCAGAATAATCGCCGCCCGCATGACCACAACCGTCCGAACGGCGGCAATCCCTCTGCGCAGAAGCCCGAAGGCGGTCAGGCAAACAGCTAATACTGCAAATCCCCTCCCCGATTCAGCATCGGGAAGGGGATTTTTTCATTCTTCCGGTTCTGCTTCCGCAGCGGGTTCCTCCTCCGGCTCGGCTTCCGCCTCAACCGCAGTGGTCTCTACTGTGCGTGCATAGGGGTCAAGCTCCGCCGTCACGTAAAATCCGAAACGGTTGCTGCCCGAAATCGCGTAGTGCAGACGTGACGGAATCGGCACGCTGACTACATCTGCACCGCTCTCCGGATCTGCCGGCACAAAATATACCTCGTATTCCTTGCCGCGGTGATCTTCCATCAGCAGATGCGGCCCGTCAAACGGGTAATTCTCCAGAAGCTGCACATATTCATTCAGCGTCAGATCATGGTCGCGCATATACCGTGCGTGCGGTACGCCCACATAACGCAGAATCGCTGTCTGATTCCTGACGCGGGTGATGTCTTCCTTATCCGCCGGATAACGCTGGATAAAGCCGTAATCCGAACAGTGATTCAGCACCCATGCGTAGTCCTCTTCGCCTGTGAACTGCATGAATCCGCCGCCGGTATAAATCATCAGCTCCAGAGACAAGCCCGATTCGTATTCACTTGCACCCGGAATCGCGTAAAGATCCGATGAATTGCCGCCTGTGCGCTGCAAATCACGCTCGTAAAGCTCCTGCTGCTCGGCGTAAGAACGGTAACCGGTCGCAATCATCAGATCCTGATGACCGGTCGCATCGAAAAAGCCCTTCGCAAGCGAATTCATCGCGTCCATCGCCTGCTTTTGCAGCCGGATGTACACATCCCCCACGGAGAGATACTCGTTCTTCGATTCCGCCACATTCACCAGACCAAGCTCCTGATCTTCAATCGGATACTCCGGCGTGACCAGCACCAGCGTTCCGCGGGACATATCCGACTGGAACACATCACGGCTCTCATACATGATGCGGTTGGGGTCTGCGGTGGTTTCGGTTTCGCTCGGCAACTGCAATTCTGCTGCGCTCCGCTCGTCTTCTGTCAATTCAAGCGAGTGCATCCCGCTGCGCACATAGCGAACAGCATAGGCAAAGCCGGCGACAAGCGCCAGTGCAAGCACTCCTGCGATCAAACCCTTGGGCGATTTGCGCAGTTCCTTTCCGCTGGAACGATATTCAGCCATAGTCATTTTTTGCGTACCGCCTGCGATACGCGCTCCTTTCTGTTTGATGCCGCACCGCGCGGCTTCCTCTGTCTTATCTCTATTATACCATATTATCAGGAAAAGTGCAATGGGTGCAGAGCGAAAATGCGGCACTGTTTCCCGCTTAGGAGAAAAACAGAGGCCGGCACGCCGCCTTGCCGGCCATTTTCTGTGTGCTTTCATTTGTTGATGATCTTGCATTCCCTGTTCAGATGCGCTCGCCAAATCCTAAAAACTTCTACCCATTTCTTGCGATTTTGAATTTACATTCCCCATAATTTGTGATATAATTAAACCAGTATTTTTCGATTCTACGCCTAATTTCAGAAAATGAGGTGATTTTATGCGTTGCCCGCACTGCGGCGAACCGCTCCAGAGTAAACACAGCTTTTGTGTCATCTGCGGCGGCGACCTCCTGAATGCCCGACCGGAAAACCCCGTCAGAAACGCTGTCTCCCAGATTCAGTCTGTCCTGACCGCTCCCGTCATCCCGCACAGACGGGCCGCTGCATCCGCAATCCCCGCTGCTGCTGCAAAATCACCTTTCCACAACAGCGAAAAATAACCTGTCTGCACTTCTTTGTCATGCGCCCGCGAAAACTGTGAATTTTGTGTGAAATTTCCATGAAAATTTCGTCATTATTCACAAGTGCTTTTTTTCTGCAAGTGTGGTATAATAATACTAGACTAATGCGGCAAAAGTCGCAGTATGAAAGGATGTATTCAAAATGGGCGCAAAAGAAAAGGGAAAAAGCTTTCTCACAGAATTCAAGGAGTTTGCTCTGAAGGGCAATGTCATGGACATGGCAGTCGGTGTGATCATCGGTGCTGCATTCGGCAACATCGTCACCGCTCTGACTGACAGCTTCATCAATCCGCTGATTCAGGCTATTACCGGCAAATCCGGCGAGGAAGGCGTGCAGGTTGGCGGTTCGTTCACTGTGAACGGCGCTGTCTTCAACTACGGCGCTTTCATCTCCGCTGTCATCAACTTCCTCATCATCGCACTCATCCTGTTCTGCCTCATCAAGGCGGTCAACAAGGCAATGTCGATCGGCAAGAAGGAAGAGGAGAAGCCCGCTGAGCCGCCGAAGCCCTCCAATGAGGAAATCCTCCTCACCGAGATTCGCGACGCTCTCGTCAAGAAATAATCTCTTACTTATGTTACAAAAAGCAGCATCACCGGAAACGGCGATGCTGCTTTTTTTATGGATTCATAAAGTTTCAGGCGGTATCTGTAACAAAAGGATGGTTTATATTTTATTTGGGCTAATAACAATTTAAGTGGTTTTCAGCTGATCTTATTTGTAATATAAAATAAGGAATCGCTGCGCGATGCTATTTTGGAATGGGCGCCTCTATCAGGTCAGCGCGCTGACCGAAGGCGCACCAAGCCCCCGAACTCTTGATACGCTTAGAGAGTTTCG
>DGVV01000042.1 GCA_002395085.1 Ruminococcus sp. UBA4275
GGAAGAGGAAGCCGGCCTTGGAGGCCTGAATCATCCCCAGGTCATTGTAGCTGTCGCCGGTGGCAATGGTCTCAAAGCCGATGGACTGGAGGGCCTTCACTGTGGACAGCTTGGACTGGGCGCAGCGCATCTGAAAGCCGGTGATCTTCCCGTTTTCGTCCGCGATCAGGGAGTTGCAGAAGATGGTGGGCATGCCCAGCTTTTTCATCAGCGGATGGGCGAACTGGGTGAAGGTGTCACTCAGAATGAGGACCTGGGTGCGTTCTCTCAGCTCGTCCAAAAAGGCCTTTGCCCCTTCCATGGGCTCGATGGTTTCGATGGTCTGCTGGATCTCCTTGAGGCCCAGGCCGTGATCGTTCAGGATGCCGATGCGCCAGCGCATGAGCTTGTCATAATCCGGCTCATCACGGGTCGTTTTTTTCAGCTCCGGAATGCCGCTCGCCTCTGCGAATGCGATCCAGATTTCCGGAACGAGAACGCCTTCCAGATCGAGACAGGTGATGTACATGGTTCATTACTCCTCTATATTTGAATTCGGTACCGCACAGCCGTACCTGATACAGTATACCATATTCCGCGCGGAAAATCAAGTACCGATTCGCCGGAGGGCATGAAAAAACCGGCGCATCAGCACCGGTTTTCAAGCTGTTTACTGGAGTCGAACCAGCGACCTCATCCTTACCAAGGATGTGCTCTACCAACTGAGCTAAAACAGCATATTTTCTTCGCAGAACCGGTTTTTCTCCCCGACTGCCTTTAGATTATACCACAATTCGAGTGAAAAGTCAAGCACCTATTGAAAAACTGGCATAATGCACAATATTTGCTTAATGGAAGCGCTAAAAATCGCGTGAATTCAAAACATTCCATGTTTGATGAGAAAAATTGGAAAATCTGCTTGCGCTTTTGCCGTGTTTTATGGTATAATATAGTAGGGAAACTGCCCCATGCAGTTTTCCATCTGCCGGATTATGTACCAGCATCCGGCATTCGCAAACCCGTCAGAAAGAAAAAGAATCAAAAAAAGGAGGTACTGCAAACCATGCACTTGCATCCCCGAAAGGCGGTCGCTGTGCTGACAGCGTGTCTCACGCTTTTGACAGCAACGCCCGCCGCAGCAGAAACCGTCAGCGGTCTCCAGGATCGAAACGGCGACGGCGTGGTTGATATTTTTGATTACGTCATCGCAAAGCGCGCATCCGTGGACGACAATTCTCCGTCAAGCATCAATCTTTCCAGCGCGGAGGGCGCACCCGGCGAGACTGTCTCGCTGGATGTCTCCATCAACGACAACGCCGGCATTACCGCCGCCATGATCGTGCTGGAATATCCCGACCCGATTGCGGTCGCGGATCTGGGCGAGGAGGAAGCTGTTCAGTTGAATAAGGAACAGTTCGGTGACCTGAAGCCCTCTTATGTGATGTTTCCGGAGGCAAATTCTGTGGTCTTTACTACGACCCGCCGTGTGATGAACAGTGAGAACGGTACGATGTTCAGCGTTTCCTTCAGCATTCCGCAGGACGCAGAACCCGGTACGGTCTACCAGATCAGCGTGTCGAATCCGGAACTGCACGGCGAGAATCATCAGCTTCTCCCGCTGCTGACTGGCAGAGGAAAGATCACTGTGACGCAGCCCGCGGAAACGACCGCTTCGACAGAGGTGACGACAGCGCCGATTCTGATTGCGCCGCCCGTTACCGCAACGACCGCTGTTTCATTGACCACCGCAGCGGAAACGACTACTCAGACAAGCCTCACCACCGCGGCGACCACTACATCTCCCACGACGACCACGACCACTACCACGACGATGGAACCGTATCTTTATCACGGCATCGACATTTCCGGCTGGCAGGACGGCGCTGATTTTAACCAGATTGCGCAGGATCCGCAGGTCGATTTTGTCATTCTCCGTGCCGGCTTCGGCAAATATCTCAAGCAGAAAGACCCCTGCTTCGAGGCGTTTTACAAGGGCGCAAAGGAACACGGCATTCCCGTCGGCGCGTATTGGTATTCTTACGCCATGACGCCGGAGGAGGCACGTCTGGAAGCTGACATCTGTGCGCAGGTGCTTGCGGGCAAGCAGTTTGAGTTCCCGATTGCATTTGACATCGAAGAACCCAAGCAGTTGAATCTTCCGATGGATCAGGTCTCCGCAATCATCGACGCTTTCTGTTACGAGATGGAGCAGAAGGGCTATTACGCACAGATTTACTGCTCGTCCTTCTATCTCAACAATGTGGTCAATGACTATGCGAAATCGCGCTATGATGTCTGGTGCGCGCATTACAATGTTTCCCGCCCGACCTTTACCGGCAAGTACGGTATGTGGCAGTATTCCCATACCGGCAGAGTGAAGGGCATCAAAGGCGATGTGGATCTTGATTATTGCTACCGCGATTATCCGGAGATCATCAAGCGTTATCATTTCAACGGTTTTTAAGTGCATAACAGCCGCAGCGTTTCTGGCGCAGCGGCTGTTTTTTATTGGTTGATCCGGATATGCGACAGGGTTTACATATTGCCGATGCAGAAGCCTGCAATGAATGCCGCATCTGTGTCTGAGCCCTGTACCGGAACCAGCTCGCCGCCAACCTTTTCACAGCGCACCATTCTGACATTCTCCGCCTCTGCGTAGATGTCGCACTTGGGATGCAGGCTGAGACCGACTGTTGCACCGTCCACAATCGCCATAAAGTGCTTGCCGTTCTCATCCGCCGGACTGCCGAGAATGACGAAATCGCGAAGACCCTCGCCCTCCTTGTCAATCTCCTCGCCGTCGATGTACATTCTTGCCTTCAGCTTGTTCATTGCCTCGATTGTGTGACCGTTGTACTCCGCAGCGAATATCTTGGCAGACTTGTCATACTCCACCTTCAGCGGCTTGCCGACGACACAGTAGCAGGAATGTGTGCCGTTCAGCATCACATAGATTGACAGCCCGTTCGTGCCGGGAATTTCCGCCGTCAGCACACTTGCAAACCGGAGGCCGGGTTTTGTCTGCATGACAACCTCGCCGTCCAGCGTGAGCTTTTCGCTGTCGCTGTTCTCGACCAGAATCTTGTGATCCTGCCACTTACCAACATAATAAGTCATGTTATGTACCTCTTTTCGTCAAATGTTTTATCCGGCAGTCATGCAGCGCCGTATATGTTATTATATCATCGCAATATGCTTTTGTCAATATGAAACGAAATTATCCGCACGTAATAGATTAAAAATCCCGCAAACGCATAAAATGACGGCTTCTGCGCATACTCTCCGCAAAGGAGATGAGCAGAATGCAGTGGATGGCAGAAGAATCCGGCTGGCTGCTGCCCGATGACAGCACGCTTCCCGCAGATGTTCCGCATGAGATTCTGGGGCAAATCGGGGCGGCGGCATCGCAGACGGCTTCCTGCGTACTGGTCGGCAGCCGTGCGGGGGATGCAAGGGCATCGGGCAGCGCGATGCAGCTTTGTGCGGCGATTTCCGCAGCAGGCGGGGAGACAGTATTTGTGCCGGAATGTACGGCAGGGGAATTGGGTCTGCTTTCACGGGAATTGCACAGCGATTTGCTGCTGTACTGCGGGGCACACATCCGCATGACAGCCCGCGGGCTGCTGCCGATGACAGCCGCCGCAAAGCGCATTTTATGTGCGCCGCAGCAGATTCCGGTGCAGCGTCCGCAGGATTATGGGCGGCTTCGTACAATGCCTGCGCCGGCATCCGCTTATACCGCGTATCTGCGCGGAAAAATGCCCCCGCAGCCCGTGCAGCCGATTGCGGTGACGGCAGGTGATGCACGGCAGGGCAGTTTGCTGGAACACGCCGTATCCCCCGCAGCAGGCGGCAGGGCGCTGCATATTCAGCTCTCCGCAGACGGCGCACGCGCATCGCTGTATGCCCCGCAGACCGGCTGGATCTTCTGGGAACAGCTTTTGCTGATGGACACGCAGCAGCGCCTGATGCGCGGAGAGGATGTCGCGCTCCCCTTCTGGCTGCCGCATTCGGCGGAACGCATGGCGGCACAGGCAGGATGCCGGATTTTGCGGTATCATGCGGATTCAGAGGGCGGCGACAGTGAAGCGCGGGCACTTGCCGTCTCGCAGGGCTTCACGCTGGATGCAGCCGTTCTGACAGCAGATATTCTGCGCTTTCAGGCGGATGGCATGGCAGATCTCCGGAAATGGGCAGCGGAGATTCCGCCTGCATATACGGTTCGGCGGCTGCTGCATACGGAACAGGCAGTCGATGCAGCATCGCGCAGCGCACTGATGACCTGTGCAGCCCAGACACCGGACGGGCTGTGCTGCCGTGATCCGCGGGGCGATGTGCTGCTGCATCCGGCGGGCGGCGGCAGGCTTTCGGTGCTGATTGAGGCGGTGAGTATGGAAGCGGCGGCGGAATTGTATCGGGATGTGCTGCCGCCTCCCCTTTGAGGTGCGGCTGATGAATCTGAACCGCACGGACATCCGGCGCTTGCATAATTTGAGAAAATGCAGTATAATAAGGGAAGCTTATGAAAAGGATGTGCTGCCGATGACGGCAAATAAATCGGATCTCCGCCGCGGGATCCTGTACGTGATCTGTTCGGCGTTCTGCTTCTCCGTGATGAATCTGATGATCCGGCTGGCGGGGGATGTCCCCACGCTGCAAAAATGCTTCTTCCGAAACCTCTTTGCGCTGATCATCGCGCTGAGTTCGATTCTGCGAACCCATACGCCGCTGCGCATTGGCAAGGGCAATCTGAAATATCTGCTGGCACGGTCTGCGGCGGGGGCAGCGGGCATGATCTGCCATTTCTACGCAGTTGATCATCTTCCGCTTTCAGATGCCTCGATTCTGAATAAACTCTCGCCTTTTTTCGCGATCATTTTCTCGTATTTCCTGCTGCAGGAGAAGGCATCGGGTGCAGAATGGCTTTCCGTTGCGGTGGCATTCTGCGGTGCGCTGCTGGTTGTGAAGCCGACCATGAGTCTGACCGTTCTGCCGGCACTCATTGGTGTGCTGGGCGGCATGGGCGCTGGGCTTGCGTATACCAATGTGCGAAAACTCGGCACACGCGGCGAAAACAGTATGATCATCGTGGCGTTTTTCTCGGCGTTCACGACCCTTGCGCTGCTGCCCTCTCTGTTGCTGCATTTTGTGCCGATGTCCGGCTATCAGTGGGGGATGCTGACGCTGACCGGCATTGCGGCGGCAGGCGGACAGATTTTCATTACGAAGGCATACGCCTGTGCGCCGGCAAAAGAGATCTCAGTGTTCGATTTCTCAATCGTGATTTTTGCGGCGCTGCTGGGCTTTGTATTCCTGAAACAGCACCCCGACTGGCTGAGTGTCATCGGGTATGTGATCGTGATTGGCACGGCGATTGTGAAATGGCGGCTCGCAAAAAAGAACGCTGCATGAGAATTTGAAACGGAGACATCTTATTTGCAAAAAAGAAACCGGAGAACCTGCAAAGGCTCTCCGGTCAGCTTGTCGATAAAGGT
>DGVV01000122.1 GCA_002395085.1 Ruminococcus sp. UBA4275
ACACTTTATCTACAAGCTGAAACAGCAGGACGTTGCAGTCCTGCTGTTTTGCTTCGATCAGGAACGGAGGTATCCCACTTATGAGCCACCAGTTTTCCCGCACAGAATTACTCCTCGGCAGCGCGGCAATGTCGCAGCTTGCCAAAGCCCGTGTCGCAGTATTCGGCATCGGCGGCGTCGGCGGACACGTCACAGAGGCACTCGCCCGCAGCGGCATCGGCGCACTCGATCTCATCGACAGCGATACCGTCTCCCTCACCAATCTCAACCGCCAGATCATCGCGCTGCACAGCACCGTGGGACAGTATAAGGTGGATGTCGCCGCAGCGCGCGTCCGGGACATCAATCCGGAAATCGCCGTTCAGGCGCACCGCTGTTTTTATCTGCCGGAAACCGCCGGTCAGTTTGATTTTTCGCAGTATGATTTTGTCGTAGACGCCATTGACACCGTGAAAGGCAAGCTGGAGATCATCATGCAGTGCCGCGAAGCCGGTGTACCGGTCATCTCTGCGATGGGCGCGGGCAATAAGCTGGACCCGACTGCATTCCGCATTGCTGACATCAGCAAAACGAGTGTCTGCCCGCTTGCCCGCGTGATGCGTTATGAGCTGAAAAAACGCGGTGTGCGGAATGTCAAGGTGGTTTACTCCGAGGAAACGCCCGTACAGCCCTGCGGCACAACCGATGAGGATGCAGGAATGCGGCGCAGTCTGCCCGGTTCAACCGCCTTTGCGCCTTCCGTCATGGGGCTGATCATTGCAGGCGAGGTCATCAAGGAGCTTGCAGGCATTTACACCAAGCGCAGCATCCCGCGGTGAAGCAGCGATACCTTTTTCTGCAAACTGAGCGGAGAACCCGATCACAGGTTCTCCGCTCAGTTTGTTCTGCAAATCTGTTTTACTCCACGATCATCTGGCACGCCTGCATGGCACGGAGCGCATTCTCATGACTCTCCGGCGTAACGCCCGCGCAGCATCCCTGAATGATCTTCACCGGCACTTCCGGAAACGCCGCCTTCAGAATCATCGCATTCGAGATGACGCAAATATCCGTGCAGACACCGATCACGCGGATCTCATCCAGCGGGAAGGTCTCCGGATCTGTGAACAATTCCGGCAGCCCGATTGCGCCGAAGGTGTTTTTCTCCACATAGAATGCGTTTTCACCGAGGGCATCGCGCACCTCCGGGCAGAGTTCCCAGCCGTCGCTGTCCTTGATGCAATGCGGCACGGGCAGAAATTTGCCCTCCTGCGTATTCAGATAATCCGGAAAATGGGTATCCAGCGTCGCGATGACCAGCCCGTCGGGTTCTTCCGCACGGAATCTGCGGATCTCCTCCGCAACCGGTTCTACAACCGCTGCCGTCTGCGGATTGCCGAGAACGCCGGTCGTAAAGTCCTTCTGCATATCAATGACAATGAGCGCTTTCATGGTAAACTCCTTTCACGGGTGCTGCCCGTTTGGTATCTGTGCGCCGATGCAGGCGCTGCCTGTCTGTAAACTTCTGTCAGATCATGTGCCGCAGGATGCGTCCGACGCCGCGGCGCATTTCACGTTTGATCGTTTTTCCTGCGATTCGTTTGACGGCACGTTCTGCGATGTCAGAGGCGATCTGTCCGGTGATCTCCTCCACAACCTTCTGCCCGATTTTACGGACAATTCTTCTTGTGATCGGGTTACTCATGGGAATCATCCTTTCTGCGGTAAAGTTTTGCAGTACGGTGCGCAGCCGCTTCACTGTAGAATTCGGTCTCCGTAATCGCACTGCCCATTTTCTTGCGGAAATTCTGCGGGGAAGTATGCCTGCCGGTGATACTCTCATAGGGCTGCTGCAAATCTGAAATCGCAAACAGCGGCGGCATGAGATCAAAGATAAGATCCTCGTGCAGCACAGCCTTTCGCAGATGCAGGAAGGCATCCCGCAGAATCTGTGCATGATCGAAAGCGAGGACATTCGGCGCTGCAATGCCGTTTGCATAGTGCAGGGTAATGTCTGTTCCGCCGCCGGTGAGGGTGATGGTTTCGCGGTCTGTGCCGGTGATGTAGTCAAATTGCAGCCATCTTGCAGCAGCGGCATCGGAATCCTGCGCGGTGGAAAGCTGTACGGTGCGGGTGAGGGCGAGGAAGGCGCATGAGATGATCCAGCCGCGCGGGTCGCGATCAGGTTCGCTGTAGGTTTGCAGCGGGATCAGCCGCGGCTGTGTGACGCCTGCCTCCTCCAGCAGTTCCCTCTGCGCTGCCTGCGAGACGGTCTCGCCGCGCCGGAGAAAGCCGCCGGGGAGCGCATAAGCCCCGCAGAAAGGCGGTTCACCGCGCTGAATCAGCAGCACTTTCAGGATGCGCTGCCGCAGACTTTTGCGGTCAGCAGGGGTGAGGGTATCCACACCGAACACCACAGCATCAACCGCAACGGAAGGTCTGTCATAGGAATCGGGTGTCGGCATCGCATCACCGCCTTTCATAGTAACCAAAAGTTCCGAAGTTCTGATTGGCATTATTATAGCACATTCGGAGCGGTTTGTCAAGGGGTTTTCCGTTAAAATTTCCTTTCGCGGGCAGCGCCAAGCCAATATAGAACTTCAGCAAATTGCCGGCGCGCCGCCGCCTGCTGAAAAAAAGCGCCTGAAACGCGAGGGTATGCGCTTCAGGCTGAGTAAAAGGAAGTATTACAATGTAGGAACAAGCGTAATCATGCGGATGCGCCGAAGCTGCGCATCATTTATCGCGGATTGCGTCAATCGGCCGCTTGGATGCGATCCGATACACAGGCAGGAAGCTCGATACCGCCGCGATTGCAATACTCAGCAGCGCAAGCAGAATCACCTGACGCGCACCAAAATGCAGCACTGTAATCAGAATACCGAATTCGCGCCGCACGAAATAGTTAATCACAACCACACCAAGCGCTGTCAGAGCCGACGAGATCACGAAATTGATCATCGCAATCACAAAGCTCTCCGAGAAGAAGATCCGGAAAACATCCGCCGAACGCGAACCAATCGCGCGGAGAATGCCGATCTCCTGCCGCTTGTAGTGGATACTGGTTGTAATGAAATTCGCCATCAACAGCGCGGCAAACACCGCAAAGCCGATACCGAGATACAGGAACACGCGGGCTACCATGTGCAAGCCCTCATTCACCGTATCCAGCTCAAATACAACTGCATGGTTGATCTGATAGCGCTCCGCAACCGAATCGCCGTCGCGGTAGCAGTAGCGGACAATATTATTCACGCCGGAACGGTCTTCCGGCATCGCACCGACAATGCTGTCGTAGACGCCTTCGCGGTCTGCAATAAGCTTATCCGCATAGTAATCCGAGACCACGGCAGCCGGTGCATAAGCACTCTTGGGCTTGACAAAGCCGACAATCTGACTGGGATGCTCCTCATGCTGATAGTTGTCCGTCTCAGCGTCCCATTTGCCGTAATGAAGCTGCCAGTTGCCGTTGAGCTTCTCAAACATGGCATTAAGGTTTTCCGCAGTAGCTTCCTTTTTGCCGTCCCGCAGATCGCGGAACAAATCCTCCGTTACTTCCGGCAGCTTTTCGCCGTCCATATAGAGGTCTTCAAAATTGATAATAATATCATTCTGTTCCAGCGTTTTCTTTTCGCCGTCCAGCCAGATGATCTGATCTGCCGGAATCCGGTCAAGCGTGGTGACATACTGCGCATTGAAACCGGCATAATAATTCGCTTTGGTTTCCAGATTCACGCCGATATTCGCCATGCCGGTGGTGTAAATGTTCGGGTTTGCAGCGATCATTTCCTGCACCTTGCCCGGCCCGACCATTGCACAGCCGGAGAGCGAATAATTCGTGCTGATGTTGAATTCGCGGTTCAGCATATGATTGACCAGCTCATCCGCGACGTCCTCATTGAAGGAGACATTTGCCAGTCTTTCGTAGCGGGAGAGGTCAAAGTCAGTATCAAGGACTGCGGTGACTGTATAGTCCACACCCATCAGCCGGATAACCTTGCCAAGCATCCCGACCGGAGATGTAATCTTCTGCGGCTTTGCAGAAGCCGATGCTTTCGGCGGCAGATAGCCCGCCTTGACGAATGTATCCGCCAGCACCGCGCTGATTGCAATTTCATTCTTCGAGCCGTCAGGCAGCTTACCGCCGACGAGCTTGAATTGCTGATCCCGGAGTGTCTGCTCCGTGATCTCAGAAAATCCGCAGAAATGCGAGAAATATGCGCTGTAAGGTCCTTTGGAGAATTCATACTCCGCGCCGTACTGGCTGTCGAAGCTGAGGTCTGCGCCGTTGGGGATGAAGATACCCGTCATCTGAATGCCGGTCTCCTCCTCCACCGCTTTGAGCTGCTCCTCCGAGATTTTGATTCCGTCTGTATTCCACCATGAGTTCATGCCCTTGCCCATGCGCTCTGCGCGGTTCATGGAGATGTATCCGACATCACTGTCAATGAGCGAATCGGTACAGGTGCGGATATGGTCATACGAACTGAACGTATCCACCAGCGAAAACAGCGTGAACGCCGCGCAGGAGAGCAGGATCGTCATGACCAGACGGAACTTTTTATGCTTTAAGCTGCTGCTTCCGATTCTGAATGCACTTTTCATCGGCAGCTTGGATTTGATGAGTTTGAAATCAGAGCCGTCCTGCACAGGAATCACAGATGTATCGGTATCGCGGAACTGCTGCGCGCTTGCAGGGAGCATCAGCGATGCGCCGCTGCGGAGCTGATCGAGATAGGCATTGATCTGTGCGCGGTCTTCCTCCGTGAGGTGATATTCCGCGGGGATTTCGATGCTGGTCTGCCGGAAAACGAGTTTTTTCTCAGCGCCGTCCGCATTGCGGACTGCTTCCACATCGCGGATGACTTTGCCGTCTGCCATCTCAATGATGCGGTCAGCGTACTGTTCTGCGTACTCGCGGTCATGCGAAACGATGATAACGAGTTTCTCCGCAGAAAGCTTCTTGAGCGTATCGAGTACCTGTCTGCCGGTAGCGGAATCAAGTGCGCCGGTAGGCTCATCCGCCATGATAATCTCCGGATTTTTGACCAGCGCACGGGCAATCGCGACGCGCTGCTTCTGACCGCCGGAAAGTTCATTGGGCTTGCGGCTGCCAAAGCCATCGAGATCGACCATTTTGAGGATGCGGTTCAGTTCTTCATCCGCTGCGCTTTTGCCCTGCAATTCGAGTGCGAGTGCGATGTTTGCACCGACGGTGAATTCTTCGAGTACATTGTACTCCTGAAAGATAAATCCAACGTAAGTATTGCGGTAGCTGTCGAATCGCTGCTGGTCAAAATCCTTGGAGGAGATACCTTTAATGATGATCTCGCCGGAATCGTACTGATCGAGACCGCCGAGGAGATTCAGCATAGTGGATTTGCCGCTGCCGGATTTGCCTAGCAGAAACACCATGCCTTTCTCAGGAAAGCGCAGGGAGATATGGTCAATTGCTGTGACGGGTACACCCTTTTTTGGCGTGTACGTTTTACATAGATCTTTTGTTTCTAACATGAAACCCTTTCCCCTCCGGTATCTATTTTTGCCGCTGCGGTATTTCACCCTGCCGCCCGGCACATTCCGTTCCCGGAACGATTTTATTATAGCAGAAAAAAGATGAAGATACTAGTGGCGAAACCTTTAAGAATTCATGAAAGTGAAGCGAAAAAAAACAAGCTCTCAGGTGAAAAAAACAGCAGCTCAAAAAAATTTCCGGATTTTTTCAAAAAGGGGTTGACAAACCAAAAGAAATGTGCTATAATATACACTGTTGTGAGGGTGTAGCTCAGTTGGTTAGAGTACCTGCTTGACATGCAGGGGGTCATCGGTTCAAGTCCGCTCATCCTCATCCGGACGCTTCGGTATGAAAATACCGGAGCGTTTTTCATTATTGCGCAGAAGGAAAATGCTTGTTATCAGGGCTTGACAAATCCAAAGAAATATGCTATAATACATATCGTTGTGAGGGTGTAGCTCAGTTGGTTAGAGTACCTGCTTGACATGCAGGGGGTCATCGGTTCAAGTCCGCTCATCCTCATCCAGACGCTCCGGTATGAAAATACCGGAGCGTTTCAGTCTGTCGAGAAACCTACGAAGATCGAAAATAAAAGTTTTGATCAAACTTTTTCAAAAGTTTGCGGAGTCCAGAGGCAGAGCCCCTCACCCAGCTCAAATGTGAAAATATCCTAAATACGCGAATTTCAAGCAGGCACAAAAGTTTTCTATTGATTCTACTGAAAAAATATTCCGTATTCAGAAAGATTTTTCTGTATTTTGAAGCGTTTTGCAGGCGCAGTTCCCACGCAGGTTCCCATGACGAGTTCCCACAACCCGCATACACTAGCCCTCATCGTCATGCGAAAATCTGCGTAAATACTGACATTATACAAGAAGCATCGAAGATGAGATAGTTCCCACAAAAATACGTTCTTTTTAAGGGCAGCATTTCCGAATGCTGCCCTTATTGTTTTCTGTCCCCATGAGTTCTTTTATTGACATTCCTGTGAAAATGTATTGTTCATAAGAAAGCTCTGCGTAATTATCTTTTTTGTTTGAAAATGCCGCAAACCGCATTTTTCAACCATTACCATCATATAACTCTTGTTACTCGGTGTGCTTTATCGTAAATTGAATGCTCCGAAGCCGTACTAAATTTGCAATGTATTTAAATTTAACAAATAGAAATAAAAACATTATACGCCCACTAACCATATAGTGAGCGCATTGTTTAGCTATACCTTTTTGAAAAACGGAATCCATTTTTATAATGTTGACATTTTGTATGCTATTATAAAGCTATCTAGCTGAATTATCCGTTATAGTCCCCAATCAGCAGATCCATGAATGCAAGGCAAAGGCGCCTGTTCTCTGGTGATAACTTATGATAACGCTCTATTAAAGCGGTATCCATCTCTTCAGTATCAGTACTGTTGATTGCTCCGAGCAGGATACAATCAGGCGTGGTATTTAAGGCACTGCATATTCGCAGAAACACTTCAAGACTTGGGATAGAGCGTGCTGTTTCGATGCAGGACAGATACTTGTCATTTATATCGGCGCGTTCGCAGACTTCTGTCTGTTTCAAATGTAGTTCCTTTCTCCGTCGAGCTATATTTGCTCCGATTTGCTTATAATCCAGATACAATACGATCACCTCTATACTATCATACACAAATGCTCTTTATTGGTAAACTATCCAAAAGTTTATAATCCGCTTGACATAAGAATATAATAAGTGTATAATAAGAATATGAGGCGTTTTCATCTAAATATTCAACTATTAAATAGAATAATTGATATAGAACGGAGGTTGAACATATGAGCAACTCTCAGAACAGTTCCGGTCTTGTACCAGCAATATGCACCCAATGCGGCGCACAGTTGAAAGTTGACCCAAATCAGCGGGTTACCACTTGTCAATCATGCGGCACAGAATTTGTAACGCAGCAGGCAATTACTAATTATAATATCTACATCACGAATAATACTACTATCAATCAAACTGTTGTTGGGAAAAAAGGTGCGGTTCAGTCTGTGTTTGAATATCTTGATCACGCCGGAGAGCGAAGCCATGCCCAGTATATGGAACAACTGCGGAAAGAGGAAGAAGAACGAAAAAAAGCCGAAGAAGGCAGGAAAAGCTGTTTGTTCGTTATCGGATTGTTTACAGTTCCGTATATTGCTATTCCTGTTTATATTGCATCCAAAAGCAAGGAAAAGAGAGAGGTAGAAGAAGTCCAGCGCCAACAACGTATGGCTGTTGAAGCAGCAGCTCGCGAACAAGCAAGGCTGCAAGCACAGGAACGCTTACGTGAGATACAGTCAAAGCGCCCTACAGCTGCCGAATTGAATGCAATTCTTGGAAATATCAAAGATGCACGATGTCCGTGTTGTGATGCTCCTATTGCGATCAGAATGGAGAAACCTACTGTCAGTTGTGATTATTGTACTTCTGTACTGCCGACTATTGATGTGATTCAGGAATCACCCCTCCCACAGGTAAGCAAGCAGCGGCTTATTGATGAAATAAGATTACGGAATATGGAGGAAGAGGAACGGCAAAAGCAAGCCGCAGAACAAAAAGCATGGGAAGAACAGCAGCAGATTCGCGCTGCTGCTGAATCCGAGCGACAGAGGAATAACAGCTATAATAGTGCAATCATTGTATTAAGCATTATTACTGGCTTACTACTAATAGCCTTGATCAATTCTCCGTTTATCGGTGCGGCTTTCTTTATTCCCGCTCTGCTGATTCTGTGCTTTCTGCTATACCGCCGTTTCCCGGAAAAGGGAAAGGCGGTATGGGAAAAGATCAAGTTCCCGTTAACCTGCATTGCATTGTTCCCCTTGCCACTGACTGCATATTTTAACAAAAATGAGGACTTCAAGAGTAAATTCCCCAAAGCAGCTCGAATTGGAATGAGCATTGGTGCATGGGCAGTCTATGCCGCACTGGTCTGCGTTTTGGGCGGTTTATATGTCAAAGGTTTCCGGAATGCAGTCAATCATACTGAAACCACGCAGTATGAAGTAGCTGAATCATCGGAAGCTGTGCCGGGGACACAAAAGAGCACCGCACAGCAGCAGACTCAGAATAAGACAACAACAAACACTTCTGAACATACAACGACTGCTCCAAATGAAGACGAAATACAAATACCAGGTGAACAAAAAGAACAGCTTGAATTTTTTGATAATAGCACAAATACTGTAGTGAATATAGGAGGTGTAAGCTTCTCTATTCCTAACAATTGGTATGAGAATGAAAATCAAAAGAGTGAAACGTCTCATTTTTATACTGATAATAAAGGTAAAATTCGGATAGGATCGTTAGGACTATATTCAAATAAAATACAATCAGACGCAACTACAATTGAAGAATTGAAAGAAGAGTATCAAAAGTATAGAGATGGATTTTTAAAAGCAGCACTAAGAACAATGCCATCAAATCCACCGTTATATAGCCTAAAATACAATGATCTTACTGGATATTTCACTTTTGCATCGGGGATTAGGCCAAAGCAAGTCAATGATGAAGATATTGAAGTTGACTTTTACCTTACAGTTATATATAACCCTGTTGATCATCAGTTTATAACGATTGTTATGTCAGAATTTCAATCATCTAAAGAATCCTATCTGAATGATTATGCTCAAATAATTGATAGCGTTAGATTGTCTAGTGATGAAGAAATAAGCCATACTGAAGTGAGCGATTCAAATTTAGAAACAACATTTATTTCAGAAATCACTACGGAACCTGAACCTGAAATCTATCCGCAGGAGGATGCTTTCCGTGCGGCAGTTGTTGCGATTACCAATGCGCTTGCAACAGATGTATTTACAAGCGACGGCAGCCGTCACGATACATCAAAGTATCACAGCTATTCGGACACCTCTGCATTTTATATGAGTGTCCTTGCAAAAGGCACATGGACTGAGAAAAACAGCAATACATGGCATGTTGAAGGATTACGCTTGCAGCCGGACGGATATGATACAGTGTATAATACGCCAATTAACTTTGATACTGTCGCAAAGGTATCTCTTGATGTAACCTTTGACGGGAATAATTATATTATCTCAAATATCTCTGGAATGTATGCAATCCCCGGAAAGGAAGACATCGGTACCAATTTGTCTTATCTGAACTCAGACAGTATGTCAAAAGTGGCATTGACTGTTTCACCCAATATGATCGCTAACGGACGCTAGATTAATCGGGTTCACGACAATAGTAAAGAAGGAGGATTACTATGAATATGAGAAAGAATTACGCATCGTTGCTATTAATCGTCATGGCTATATTGGCGTGCTTATTAGTTAGTTGCGGAAATAGCCAGGAATCCGAAACATTAGCAGATGAATCCAAGCAAGTAGTAGATTATGGCAATGCAGAGTCCTTCGAGGCAGCTTTGAACGCAGGCGAAAACCTCGAAGGGAAAATAGTACAGTTTACAGTGAGAGAATTTCATCCAGATTCAACATTAGGTTATAATCTTTGGGCAGGAGAACATTTGAATTTTGTTTCGCCAAGGCATCCGGATTTGCAAGAGGGAGACATTGCAACGGTTAAAGCGATTTCCATTGAAAAAATAATGAGGTCATGGGTCATCGAATATGAAAAAGTCGATAGTGCAATTGTAAATGATGATACTATTATCAACTATAAGACAACTACAACAGTAAGCAAACAAGAACAACCCTCTAGTACAACAACATACAAACCACAAATCCAAATGAACGGATTTGATGAAAGCAAAAATCAAACTGATCTTGTGGGAGGGATTAATTGGCAAATTCCATATTATTTAGAATTAAAAGCTCAAAAGCCAAAGGACGAGTATTCTGAGTATAGAGAATACAGCATAGACTGGTCAAGTTCAAAGTATCCCACAAAATTAATAATCGCCGCTAAACAGTATACCGGTTATGAAGACGATCCTGAACATAAAAATACCCTTGAACAAGAATTGGTTGACGAAGCGTCAGGTATAGTATCTGATACATTGACCGTGGTAGATCAGGCGCAGGGAGACATTGAAATAGCCGGATTATCTGGCGGCCTGATTGAATACGAAAAAAAGGACAATGACGAAATAGTGGGCTGTATTGCTTATGCTTATAATCCATCCGAACAAACAATGATAATAATAAAATTACAGCAACCTCATTATAGCGGAAAAAGTATAACAGATGACTATATAAAGATGATAGAGTCTGCAACAATTGCTGATCAAGACTCACACCCCAATGATCAGACTATCGAGGCTACAGATCCTAATCTCTCCGAGGAAGAAATAAAAGATGCTGTGAAAAACGGCGATTATTCACTTGTAACGCCTGAGTTCAAGCAGATGATGGATGAGTATGAAAAGTTTTATGATGATTACATTGCCTTTATGAAAAAATACACTTCCGGTCAGGGCGATATAATGGCGATGATGAATGACTATACAAAAATGGTGTCTGACTTGGAAAAATGGTCGGCTAAGATTGATGCAATAGATGAAAGTAAACTTTCCCCCGCTGATGATGCATATTTCTTGTTAGTAACCATGCGGATAGAAAAGAAATTGCTAAATGCCGCATTATAAAACAGATTCTGAAGAGACATATTATTGAAACAGGAACCGACACAAAGCCGGTTCCTGTTTCGTTATACCCTTATGAAGTTGACGATTATCTTTTTCGCGATTGCATACGCTGCGAGCCTGTCCACAGCATTGAATTCTTCAAGAATCCTTCTTCCGGAACAAGTGCCGTTTCAAGTGCGCTATGCGACTGCTTCAGTTTGACAATCAAGGATGTTGCAGGAAGCTATGCAGAATTCAACTCAATAATCTCGATTCTCAAACGGAAAGAAACCATCTGAACTGTATGCACTGTTTAACAGAAAGCACCGTCTGACTTCAGGTCAGGCGGTGCTCGTTTGTATTTCTGAAAAGCGCAGAGGGTTTGGGAAACGCCCAAGGATGCAGCGGAGCACCCAAGTCAGTATCGCTCGACCGAAAACGGGCGTGCAATACGGATATTGGGTAATGTATCGGTAGGTTTCTGTCAGCAGCAGTTTGCGTGTTGATCCGTTACTGACTGAATAGAAAAGAGAACAGTGAAGCAAAGATCATTGCAGAAGCAGACTGGGCTAACCGTTGTTTCCTTTTTCCGAACGCTATAAAGAATGGAATACTGTTCACAAAACGATCACAGTGCGTTTTCACGCAATTCGGACAAATCACGGCTCTAAAAATGATGTGCATAATTCTGCACATCATTCTTTTTGTCTCTTGACAACAGAACGAATGTTTGATATAATACAGTAAAGAACGTCCGTTCCGCGATGTAAAGCATCCTTCGAGTTAACAGCTGTTTCATTTCTTGAGATAAAAAGAATCGGTTATGCTCTGGACGCATTCTTCGATGCGTTACTTGACCGACCGATACAATCACACCTGTTTATTGCTCAGTGATGAACTATGAAATAAAAATCATTGCGGTTCATTGTAGTACATTTCAAAAACCGTTTCAAAATAATCGAGAAGAATCATGCAGTCACCAGCTCATATCGCAAAGAATGATGTGAAAACTGTGTGAAATCGCTCAAAAAATGCCCCAACAGATAGGTGCTACCCATTATCCGTTTCGACAACCCGATTCGGGTTTTCAAAACAGGAGCATTTCACATTCGTTTCATTTTATGGGCAAAGTCTGCGACCTTGACGGCAGGCACATGACAGTATCCGAAAAAATATTTTCACGCTGTCATGCTCCCTGCTCCGCAGTCGGGAGATTTCCCGAACCTTTCACGCGATCCCTTTCAGTAGGTGATGCCGATACAGACAGACATATTATTACGATATGAGGAAACTAGGGCAGCGGGAAGGATGGAAAAGCAGCGGTCAAGGATGCAAGGATGCAAGAATGCAAAGACAAAGATTTTTTGCATCCTTGCACTCTTGAATAAACAGCACTAAAAAAGGGATCGTATCTCTTTCGCGTGTAAGCGTGCAAACGGCTTGAAGAAAACATATCCGGCGTGTAGAAAATCGTGTATGACACGCTAAACAACACGATTTTTCACACGCGCTATTTAGCGATACAATCGGAAATACACGCCTACACGCAGGATGTGGTTGTAATCATCTTATTATAGTACTTTACTTTTTCAGGAAAATGGTGTATACTGATAGCGAGGGCTATGGTGTATGCCTTGAGAAAAGGAGTATACTATGGCAAATGCAAAACAAATGCCCTCCGGGAATTGGAGGGTTCAGGTATTCCTCGGCACAAACGCCGAAGGAAAGAAGATGAAGAAGTCGATCACAGCCCCGACCAGATGGCAGGCGGAGATGCTGGCTGCGGAGTTTCTCGAAACCGTGCAGACCGCACGGAGCAAATTCACTGTTGCACAGGCAGTCCGCGGCTACATCGACAGCAAGAAGAATGTATTGTCGCCGTCAACCGTTTACTGCTACGAGATCATCCTCAAAAACCGGCTGCAAATGCTGATGCCGCTGGACATTCACGACGTTGACAGTTTCGTGATGCAGCGGGCGATCAACGAGGAGGCTGCAACGAAAACGCGCAAGACGATCGCGGAAGCGAAAAATCTGATTGGTGCAGCGCTGAAAATGTACGGTGTCAATCCGCAGTGGAATGTCACACTGCCGCCGAAGGTGCCGAAAGTGAACGAGCTTCCGACCGCTGAACAGGTCATCCGGATGATTCGCGGAACGGAGATCGAACTGCCGTGCCTGCTTGCGATGTGGCTGTCTCTCCGCATGAGCGAGGTTCGCGGCTTGCAGTTCGGCGACATCAAGGACGGCGTTCTGACAATTCAGCGCAGTAAGCTGTATCTCGGTACGCAGGATGTGATCCGGGATCTGAACAAGACCTACAATTCGACGCGGCGTCTTGTTGTTCCGGCGTACATTCAATCGCTGATTGACAGGATTCCGCACCAGTCTGAGACTGACTTCATCGTTCCGCTGGGATACAAGCAAATCAAGAATCATCTGACGAGACTCGCCAAAGCAAACGGCTATCAGCTTACTTTTCATCAGCTGCGGCATTTGAACGCCTCAATCATGTTGATGCTCGGCATTCCGGATAAGTATGCGATGGAGCGCGGAGGATGGTCTAGCAACGGGGTATTGAAGTCGGTTTATCAGCATACATTTTCCGCAGAACGCAAGCTGGTTGATGAGCGAATCGACGGTTTCTTCAATGATTTACTGAGGGTTTGATGCCCTTCTCCATGTGCAAAAGTTCCCTGTTAGTTCCCATTTTTGAAAATGAAAGTCTGAAAAATGCGTATTTACTATGGGTTTTGAGTTTGAGAGAAGGGCAGAGCCTCTGGTCGCTCGCCGCAGCGAGCGAAATCTCTTAGCCTGCAAAGAGCTCCGCAAAGCGGCAAGAGGGGACGCCCTGCGATAGAGGGCGTCCCCTAAATCAGAGACTTTTTCGACAAGCTAAGGGCGACCCTCTGCAAAAGAGGATCGCCCTGTTTCATTTGCCTGTGAAATTATGCTTCATCATGTATCTTGCTTCTGCGGAGTACCCATGCGCCGGTTCCGGTCAGCGTCAGCGCGCCGAGCAGCGTCAGCAGCGCCGTGTAATTGTTGTTGCCGGTCTGCGGCAGATTGCTCTCTGTCGTGACGGTCGTTTCGGCTGCGGTTGCGGTAGTCGTGGTGGTTGTCGTTTCATAGGCGGAATGCACTGTGGTCTGTTCGATCTGACGCTCATATTCCTTCAGTTCTTCTTCTGTAGCAAACACGCGGAACCGGCAGGATGTCGATGTACCGTCCTCCAGCGAGGCGGTCAGGGTGACAACACCCTCTTGCAGACAGTCGAAATAGACATAGCGGTAATCTGCATCATCACACAGATCTTCCTCTTCGATTGCAATGATGCCCTCCGGCTCACAGGTGTAATGAATCTTGTCGCCGTCTTTCGTGCGTCCCAGCACCGCATTGCCGCGCTGACCAAGTACGATGCCGCGAATCATGCCGGAGGTCACAAACAGCGGGCGCGAAATGTCCGCTTCCACCGTCACAGTAAAGGTGGATTCGTGCGGCACCATCTTGATGCGGTAATCGCCGAAGGTATCAATGACGCCTGCATTCGTGCGAACATAGACCGTGTAGGTGCCGGGCGTATTGATATCCACTTCGCTGAGGTCATAGGTGTAGCAGCCGGCATAGGTCTCGCAGCAAAGAGGAAGCCGCGAACCGACATGGAATTCCTTTCCGGAACCGTCCGGCAGCAGCGCCGTCACTTCGAGACAAGCCAGAAGTTTCCCTGTGTATGATGTATCTCCGGCGGTTACCGTGTAATTCTTCTGCGCGGCATAAATGTAGCCCTCATAGTCGTATGCAGACGGGTCACGGGTAACAGTGGTCTCTGCGGTGACGATATCAGAAGCAGAGGTCGTCTTGCCGGTGACGCCGGTGGTCTCCTCCGGCACTGTGGTCTTCGCCGTCGTTGCGGTGGTCTGGGCGCTGCTCCACACCACAGTCGATGTGCCGGTCTCAACAGGCGGATAGTAGTCCTCCGACGGAATAACGTGCAGCGTGCAGGTGACGGTTCTGCCGTCGTCTGCGGTGGCGGTGAGGGTGGTATCACCGAGCTTGTGCGGGATGACCTTGAACCACTCATTGTGCTGATCGGCGGTACGCTGCACCTCCGTGATCTCCGCAACAGCCGGATCTCCAACCGTATAAGTGATCGCGGAATCCCATGCATTATTCAGATGCACAGCGAAATAGGAGAATTGCGGCTCCAGCGGCACATTGATATCCGCGCCGCCGCTCTGGATGCCGTCCCAGACTGCGAATTGCAGCTCCGTGGATTTCTGAAGCACATCCACGCTGCGGGCAAAGCGGTAACTGTTAAAGCGCACGCGGAGTTTGCCGGCATAGGGATCGCCGGGCCAGCGGGCAAAGGACTCGAATTCCGCATAGGTGCCCCCGATGGTCTCCACATAGACCGGCTGCCAGCCGGGTTTGGTGAGGTCAAGTTCACTCATGTCAATGCGGAAGCAGTTTCTGAGCGTCTCGCCGTCTGCCCGGAAAGAACCCAGATGCACGCCGTAAGTGCCTTCCGGATCGCGGACGGCAACTTTCAGCGTGACCTTGCTCAGATCCAACACAGGCTCATCGCCGGTGTAGAATTCCTGCGAGATCTTATCAAAGATGATCGCGGCTTCGTAGTCGTAATCATCTTCGGCGCGCGCGGAAACAGTTGCCGGAACAGTCTCCGGCGGGAGCGTCGCCGTGGATGTGAATGCGGCAGTTGTTTCCGTCTGCGGAGCCGTTTCCGCTGCATTGGCAGATACCGGCGTAAGCGCCAGTGTGATTCCGAATGCGGCAAGCGCCGCGATGGTCAGTTTGCGAAGTTTCATGGTAATCCCTCCTGTTTTCATGTTGCGGGCTGCTACTCCGATGTATACGGGTTATCCGAAAGATCATCGTTCACATAGACCGTCCGCACTTCGGCAGATGCCGTTCTGCCGTCCGGTGCAGTTGCGGTAATGGTCGCATAGCCGTCGCCCTCGCTGCCGCCGTACAGCATGATGCCGTAGGTGCGGCCGCCGTCGTATGTACGAACCTCTCCGACCTTCACATGACCGGGGTCGGAGCTTTCCACGGTGATCTCCCCGCTCCAGACATTTTCCAGCTTCAGATAGCCGCTGAAGATCGGATTGAAGGTGAAAACGCCGTCCTCGTCAAGATAGCCCTCGTCTGTATAGACCAATTTCATTTCATCCGAGCGCGGAATCAGCGTGACCGCAACCGGAATGCGCGCAGCGTTCATTCTGCCGTTCACAGTGACCGATTCAAAAGTGAATTCGGTATTATAGTAGGTGAACTGCCCGACAGCGCCCTCCACGGCTTCGATCCAGACGGTATAGGTGCCGGGTTCATCGAAATTGACCTCGCTGGTGTCGAGTTTCCAGCAGCCCTTCGTGAATTCGTTTTTGCCGGAGAACGACGCACGGAAATCCTCATACACGGTCTGCGACCATTTCTGGCGCGGATTTGTGCCGGTTACAGACAGGAACAGCAAATTGAGATCAAGTTCCTCGCCGACATACTGCGGCGAATCCCACGTATCAAAATGCAGATCGACTGTGCAGTCATAAGGCTGCGGCTCGGTGGATGCGGTGCTCTGCGTTGTGGCTGCGGTGGATGCAGTTGTCGGAGCCGTGCTAACATCTGCCTGTGCGGCATCGCCCTCCGGCGGCGCTTCCGTCGCCTGCTGCTGCGGCGCGTCCGCATCGCGCGTAACATCCGTTTCCTTCCTTGTCTCCGCCGTCCCGCTGACGGTGCTGCGCGCAGAAACGGTTGTGTGCGCGGTACTGCCCTCCGCAGTGACGGTGGTTTCCGTTGTCTCCGTCAGCGTTGTTTCGGCGGCAGTGATCTCCGTCACGGCAGAGTTGTCGGGATCGGGATGCGATGCGAGATGTTCCGGCGCATCGCCCAGCGAATGCAGAAAGACTGCAAATCCTGCGATCAGCACAAAGGCGGCGGCGGCAACGGCTGCTGACCGGATCATGTGCATCGAAATGCGCTGCGGCGGGTCATCTGCCGAAACAGCAGTTTCCCGCTCAGGCAGATCACCGGCAGGGAGCGGCACAGCACCGGCAATGCCCGCAGACAGTGCAGCGTTTGCGGGAGCGGCCGGCGCATACGCCAGCTCCTGCGCGATGAATTCCTCCGGCAGCGCGCCAAAGGCTTCCATCAGATTGAAAGGGCTCACAGAAATTCCCCCTTCTTCAGATAATCCCTCAGTTTCTTCCGTGTGCGGCTCAGCGACATTTTCACGGCGCTGAGGTTCATGCCGTTTGCGGCGGCGATCTCCTGCAAGGGCATGGACATAAAATAGCGCTGCATGAAAATGTGGCGCGTTTCCGGCGTGAGGGTTTCCAGAAATGCCTGCAAGGCGCGGTTCAATTCCCGCTGCTCGACCTCGTTTTCAACGTGATCGTTTGCGGGCAGTACCTCTGCAAGCTCATCAAGTGCCTGTGCGAATTGTGTACCGCCGCGTTTCTGGCGGTGTTCGGTTCGGAGGCGGTCAATTGCGGCGCGGCGCACAAGCGTGACCAGATACGCTTCCAGACTGACGGGCAGATTCGGGGGGATACTGTTCCAGACAGACAGCAGCATATCATTGACGCATTCTTCGGCATCCTCGCGGCTGCCGAGCATCCGGAATGCCAGAGCAGCGCAGAGTTTGCCGTATTGTTCGCGGATTTCGTGCAGCGCCTGCTCATCGCGGGCATTCAGCCGCGCAATGATCCGGCTCTCATCGGACATCGCCTCACCCCCTTTGTATACTGAGTCGATATTGACAGGAAAAGGTCACATGAAAATCCAGAAAATTTTTTGGCTGATAACAATTTAGGCAGGCTGTCGAAAAAGGTATCGCT
>DGVV01000014.1 GCA_002395085.1 Ruminococcus sp. UBA4275
ATATAAATCCGTCGGAGACACTTCATCTACAGACTGAGAGCGGAAGAGCGGAATCATTCCGCTCTTTGCTTTGTCCGGCGCATCCTCCAAAAAAATAAAAAAAATAGTCCGATCCCTGTGACGCACCCCCGCAAAACTCTGTCTCTATAGGTGAGGACCTCAATTTTTATACAGACACATATCCACGAAACGGAGGGAATAACTATGCGAACAATGGAGGACAGTGACATCCTGGCGCTGTATACGGCACGGGATCAGCTCGCCATCAGCGAGACCGCAAAGAAATTCGGCGGACTGTGCAAAACCATTGCGAAAAACATTCTGGGCAGCAGAGAAGATGCTGAGGAATGCCTCAATGATGCCCTGTACAAGCTCTGGGAGAGTATCCCGCCGGCTGAACCGCGCGACCTCGGCGCGTATCTGACGGTGACAGTGCGTAACATCGCCTGCAACCGCAGAGCCAAGGAACACGCCGAAAAACGCGGCGGCGGTCAGATTCACGCAGCATTTGAGGAGCTTTGTGAATGCATTGCCGCACCGGATACACCGGAGGATCATCTCAACTATTCCGAGCTGACCGACGCACTGAACCGCTTCCTTGCTGATCTTCCGCAGGAAACGCGCGTCATGTTCGTCCTCCGTTACTGGAGCGCTCTGAGCGTCAGTGAGGTTGCAGAAAAATGTGCCGTTTCGCAGAGCAAGGTCAAGATGACGCTGCTGCGCACACGAAATAAACTCAAGGCTTACTTAGAGGAAGAAGGTGTTCTGTAATGAAGGAGAACGACTATATGAAATGGATGGAAGGCATCCATGAAGAATATCTCGTGGAAGCTGCAAGCTGGACCGGCAATGAACGCCGGCACATCCGCATGATGCGGCGCTATGCTGCCGGTATGGGCGGTGTGGCAGCAGCACTCGCAGTCGTCATCGGCGGCATTGCCTACACAAACCGCAAAATGCCCAATATTGCAAACGGCGGCATCCCGGAGGGGCAGAATTTCCTCGGCGGCAAGGGCGCGCTGCATTGCTATGTGGAGGGCAATCCCAATGAGACCGCAAACTATACCGCAAACCGCATCTGGCTGCGCGATGACGAAAACTGGTACAATGTCTCCGACGGCATCCTGCATCCGAACGGCAGCATCACGGCGCTGATTCCGGACGGCTGGGAAGCAGATCCCGTCTGGAAGAACAATCCCTACTACGCCTATGCCGCGGACGGCGCTGCAATCCTCACGGACGGCGAAAAGCCCTATCTCGTACAGGAGAACAAGATCTCTAAAATCAGTGACCGCGCCGAACTCACCGATTTCTATACCGTCAATGTCGAGCTAGGCGGCAGGGCAATCGACGGAAAATATATCCATGTCAATGCCATGCGCGCGCTTCAGGGCGGCTGGTACTGGGTCAATTATTCCGTGGACAGCAGCGTGGAAACCAAAGACGGTCAGGCTCTGGTTGAATGGATCGCAGAATCGTTCGATCTGTTCTTCAATCCGGAGACCGGCGCGGAGAACCGCCTGACGGCACAGCAGAATGCAAATTCCGCTCTGACCTATCTCCAGCCCGCTTCTGACAGCTCCTATTATTATCTCAGCGACAGCGGCATCGCGGAAGCAGCCTTCGACGGCAGCTCCGATCAGACCATCTGCGAGCTGAAGGTCAAGCCTGATCAGGTACTTTGCATTCACGATCAGATGTACGATTATCTCACGGTCAATGCGGACAGCATCGGCGCAGAGCATGGCTCCTACACCTTCACCGGTGAACAGCCGTTCAGACCCGTTGATCTGCCGCACGCCGCGGATGTCAAGGCGATCAGCATCGGGGAGGGCATCTATGTCAGCTATACCGAGATCATCGAAGATGAACATTATGCCTGCCCGACACTCCTCGCCCCGATGGCCGGCGCGCCGTTCGGATTCCCGGTCTACGGCGATGACTTCACTTTCCCGCAGCATTCCGATTCCGGCTTCGTGCTGGCAGATGACGATACGCTGCTCGTCCGCCTGCCCGCTGAGGGTCTCAAGCATGAGCAGTTTGCGGAAGTTCACATCAAGGCGTGCGATGTCGCATTCTTTGGCAAGGGCTATCTGCGCATGGAAAATGATCTCTCTGAGGATGAGCAGATCAAAGAAAACATGAATGCACTCGGCGGTCAGGGCGAGATCCGGATGCTCGCCGGTCTGGGGCTTGTGGAGGATGATCTCTGCTACTACAACCTCAACGGCTGGAACAGCGGCTATATCAACCGCGCCCGCAAGTCCGCAATCGACCCGCAGACCCATATCGGCCAGTGGGAAATCATCCCGATGCCCTGCGAAAACGGCTTCTTCACGGTCGCAGACGGCACGGTCTATACAGTTTCCGGCAGCGACATCATGCGCGCTGAGGCTGGCGGCGAAACCGCCTTCTATCACACGACGCTTGAAAACAGCACCGACGCCTATCCGCGCGATATGCAGAAATTCGGAGACTGGTACCTCATCAGCAGCACCGACGACAAATTCCATCAGACGGTGCTTTACAACAGCAAGACCGAAAGCTCTGACACCGTCTTCACAGCCGAAAACCTTGATCTCACCGATCCGCTCTATGACCGCAATCTTGTCGGCATCCGCGAGGCGAAAACCGATACGGTCTATTCCGACAAGCTCTGGATCTCCTACCGCAAAAATGCTGTGGATGACACCGTCACTTTGCTGCGCGTCGATCTCAGCACATTCCCTGCGGAAGGCTCCGTCACCGCTGCACTCGAACTGCCCGAAAACGATTTCCCGCAGTGGTGGTTCGTGCAGGAGGACAGCATCCACTACATCAGCAATTCTTACGATGACCAGCAGAACGGTTTCCCTGTCTTCCGCGTGAACAGCGAAAACGGCAATCCTGAACAGCTCATGCTCCTCCACGGCGACAACAACATCTTCGCAATGCAGACAATCGGTGAAGGCTTCTGCGTCGTGCGCGACAAGACCGGTACCGGTTCGATTTCCACCATCTCCTACTACGCAGGCTACGGCGTCGATACCGCTGACGTCGAGGGCTTCGCAGAGCTTGACACCTACGGCGGCCCGATCTTCGGCAAGAATACCGTCGTCTGGGTCGGCAGCGATGAGGCAACCTGCTTCATCGCAGATGTGACGGACGGCATCTTCTCCAATTCCCGTATGCCGATTATCACAAGACTCAATCCCCCCGCCGCAATGAGCAGCGAATTCGTTCAGAACGGCACGGGTACTTCCACCGCATCCACCAAAAAGGACAGCTCCAATACCACCACCACGACCACTGCATCCACCGCAAAGGAAAACACGGTCTCCGGCGACAACTTCTTCGGCGGCCACGGCGAACTGCGCGGGCTGAATGGAATTCCCGACAACACATACTGCACCATTCTGGAGGATGACAGTTACTTCTATTTCATGAACGAGCGGGTAAAAATCTCCAAGGAAAAGCTGCTCGCGGGCAGCACCGTCATTGATTTCAATGAGCCGCTCGGAGATGCTGTCCTGCGTGCCAAAGCAACCGATGCAGAGCCGATCTGTACGCGCAAAAACTGCGATCACGGCGGCAGTGATCCGGATTGCCCCTTCTACCGTTTCTTCTCCCCCGGTCAGTACACCGGCAAAATGCTCGCTGCGGACGATCTCGGCAGACTGTATCTGTTCAACAACAACACCATCTACCGCGTCGCTTCGGACGGAACACAGACCCTCCTGCTGACCATTGACAGAGATTCCAACGGTGAAGCGCTCTCTCCGTATTACCACATTTACTGGAATTTCCTGCGCGTGGACGATGAGACCCTTCTCATCAGCTACAGCGCACTGCATCCGAATACGCCGCCGGAAGGCCCGGACACCGTTTGGGTCAACGAGACGATCCTGCTCAAGAACAACGGTCAGGTCACTTATGTAAACGATCCCGATCATGTGCTGACCGGCACCATCCGGATCAACCGCTATACCGACAGCACGGAAACGATTTATTGTCTTGACTATTCCAACTCACTGCATCTCATCGACAAGAATACCGGCGCACTAACCGACTTCCATGTGAACGTCAATACAAAGTTCCCGTACTGGATGGATCGGAACGGCATCTTCCACTACTGCTATAACAATGATGCCCGCGCACTGAATACCAGAACCGGCGAAGATTCGCTTGACTACTTCGGCGGCGAGGTCGATCAGAGCGGCGCTGGCGCAGCCGCTGCCTACGGCGCATTGCCGATCAACGAGTATCAGCTTTCAGAACACGGCATCATCTATACCACTGAAAGCGGCCTCAATATGATCTCCTATATGCTGCATGACGGCTTGTCTCTCATCAATTCCAATACAAATACCTGGCTTCTGTACGGAAGTGATGACCTTCAGATCTTCAATATCTCAGAACTCGATAATACAACCCGGTATTATTTCCGCCAGAACATCAACGGCACCTTCTATTTCGGCTACTTTGAACGCGACCTCTGATCCAATCTGAACAGCAAAGTACCGCTCCGGTTTCCTGCCGGAGCGGTGCT
>DGVV01000074.1 GCA_002395085.1 Ruminococcus sp. UBA4275
GGCGAGCGCCCCATTATAATCATCGTGCAGCGATACCTTTATCGACAAGCTGAGCAGTACAACCTCTGTACTGCTCATTTCAGCTATTCAATAAAGTGTCTCTGACGAATTGATATTGGGGACTCCAATCGCTTCGTATGCGTTTGCCTGCAAACGCACCTCACCCCCCTGCTTATTCCACATTTTTCAGCGCAAGCACCTTCGGAATGCGGCGGATGCGAATGAAATCAAAGACCGTAATCAGCAGATAGGCTGCTGTCACCAGAATAAACTCCTTCACAAAGCCATCCATCTTCATGATGAATGCGAAATAGCCGCCCACCCTCATCAGAATCACACTCCACGCGATCTTCATGGCAAGATAGCCCAGCGCCATCGCTGCAAATTCCGTGAGAATGACCACAATCGCCGTTGTCACGAGGTAAAGGCTTGCGATTTCGCCGTCATGGTAGCCGAGAATCTTGGTCATCGCAATCGGGCGCTCATTTTTCTCGATGATAATTTTCGTCAGCAGATACAGGATAATCGCCGCAACTGCCACACAGACATACTGGAAATACACCATGTAGCTGCCCATAGAATGATCAAGCTGATTGGCAATTTTGGTCATATCCTCTGCGGTAATGCGCTTGACAATGTATTTCTCGTCAATATCGGTGACGGTTTCATTGGAAAGATACCCGCTGAATGCCCCCTCTTTCCGGTCAAAGACCTGATTGAACCGGTCATTCGGCATGAAAACCGCAAGCGCTGCCTCATAATCATATACCCCGCCGACCTGCCAGTCATACTGTTTGTTTTCGTATTTCTCGTGCAGCGTAAAGCTGTCACCGGTACGCAGCCTGTATTTATCCGCAAATGCCTGCGAAATCCAGATTTTACCGCTGTCTGCAAGCCGGATATAGCGGCTGTCTGCTGCAATGCCGTACACCGAGATTTCCTCATTGTTCGATTCCGTCCGGTAATCCAGCGAGGAAATGGAAAACGGCTCTGCACCGTCTGTTTTCGTGGTGATGAGATCGCCGTCCGCATCGCGGCAGTCGGTCAGCAGAACCTGTTCCTTTGCAAACATCATATCGGGCATCCGGTTCTGATAGTAGCTGAGCGTTTCCGGCATTCCGACTGCCATAGAAAGCAGCAGCATGATGAACGTAACGCCAATGAACAGCATCAGATAATTCGGAATATTTTGCAGGAATACGCGCAGACGGAAGCGGCGGAAGAAACGCCAGCGCGGCAGTCTGACCGCCTTGCTGCGGCGTGTCCGTCTGAGATCGTGCCGCAGGAAGCGCAGCGGCGAAAAGCGCAGCATCCTTGCAATGACAAAGAAATTGATCACCAGCATCAGCACAAACGGTACAAGCGTTGTGCGGATGAAGGCAGCCGGTGTCCAGAGTGTACTGTAGGTCGGGAGACTGTAGCTGTTGTAGTACATCCCCACGACAACCTCTTTGAAGAACGTATAGCCCAGCACATTGCCCGCCGCCGCCGCCAGCAAAACAACCAGAATCGGGCCGCTCATATAATACCGCAGCATCTCCCCTTTTGTATAGCCCGATGCACGCAGCGTTCCGATGACGGCAGATTCTTTTTCGAGTACGCTGCTGATATTCACCGCAAAAATAAATGCCAGCACCGCTGTCAGAATGTACAGCAGCACACCGCCCATTGCCATATCTGAACCGAGGTCATCTGCTGCAAAGGTAATCGCGTGATTTGCGTAAGCCGGTACAAAATCCTTGATTTCGAGTTCCGTTTCCGAGACCGCCGTCTGCGTAATCAGCGCCTTCATGAAGCGGTCAGCGAGATCCTTTTCTGCATATGTATCTGCCGGCGGATTCTGATAGGTATACGCATAATTTGCGTGCAGCGAGGCATTCACACGCGCAAAACCACTTGCCGTCACCATGCCGACATCAAAGGTCAGCGCATCGAACATGGTATCGGTATTGCTCTCATAGAGCGTAATGTAATCGGTGAAGGAAGCCAGACCGACAACTGTAAAATCCGCTTTGCCCGCCTGCACCGTATCCCCGATCTGAATGCCGGCATTGTCGGCGTGCATCCGGTCAATGATGATCTCGTTTTCGGTTTCCGGTGCGCGGCCGGAGAGCAGATCATAAAGATCGACCTCCTCCCGCGGCCCGTAAATACGGATCTTTCCGCTGTAATCGGGATGTGCAGGAAGCTGCTCCGTGATATTCTTATAGAACAGCTCATACAGCTTCACCGGCACAGGATCAAACACCTGATCGAGTTCATAGCGTTCCGCGAGTTCGGTATATTCCTCGTCGATTTTGTCGTCAATTTCCTCATGTGCCTTGTCAGTCGCCTCCGCAAGTGCATCCTTGTATTCCCTGGAATCATACGTCTGCTTCAGCGCCTCTTTGACCGCCTTCTCATACTGTTCGTCCATCGCAGTCTGCAAGGCATCCTTCAGCGCCTTCTCACGCATCTCCGCGGGGACTTTCTGCCCTGCCGCCGCAAGCTGTGCCTCAACGGCTTCAGTCACTTTCTCAGTGATCGCCGCTTTGACCTGCACGCGCACATTTTCTTCTGCGGCTTCGCGCACAGCCTGTTCGATCTCCGGCTCTGCCTCCTCGTATGCACGTTCCCGGAAGATCCTGACCATATCCGCCTTGCTGCCTGTCCCGATTGCTTCCAGCACCTCCGGATCAGGCTGTGCGGACAGCTCAAAATGTCCGTCCTCGCGGTGAAATTTCTCCGCGTTGCTGCTGAGTGCCTCCATCATGGAATGGTTTGCGACGAACATACCCGAAACGAAGCCAATGGTCAGAACCAGCATCGCGAAGATCATCAGATAGCGTTTCCAGTCTCGCAGCAGATCGCGCCAGACGCGGCGGTGCAGCGGATTTTTCGGTCTCTTACCGAATTGAATGGTATCCATGCAGCCGCCCCCTTACCATTCCAGCTCTGCGGCTGAGATCTTGTCGGTAATGCGGTCATCGTGCCGGATTTTGCCGTCACGCAGCTTAATCACATGGTCTGCCATGCGGCGGATTGCCTCGTTATGCGTCACCATGATGACAGTGTTGCCGTACTTCTGATTGACCTCCTCAATCAGCTGCAAAATTTCCTTTGAGGTGGTGTAATCGAGCGCGCCGGTCGGCTCATCGCAGAGGAGAATATCCGGATTCTTCACGATGGCGCGTCCGATGGAAACACGCTGCTGCTGTCCGCCGGAAAGCTGATTCGGCAGCTTATAGCGATGCTCAAACAGCCCCAGTATTTTCAGCAGTTCATCAATATCCAGCGGCTGATCCGAAAGATACGCACCGGTTTCGATGTTCTCCTTCACATTGAGATTCGGAATGAGGTTGTACATCTGAAAGACATAGCCCAGATGTTTGCGGCGGTAGCGCGTGAGGCTTTTCTCGTTCATATCCTCCAGCTTGTCGCCGTTGATGCGGATTTCGCCCGCATCTGCGCTGTCAATGCCGCCGAGAATATTCAGCAGCGTTGACTTGCCCGAACCGGACGGGCCAAGCAGCACACAGAATTCACCTTTCCCGACAGTGAAATCCAGACCGCGCAGCACATCCTGCTTCGTATCGCCTGTGCCGAAACTCTTTTTCAGTCCCCGCACTTCCAGAAATGCCTGTTCCTGATTACCCATAATATCCTCCTCGCTTGCGTTAGCTATAGCTAACTGCATACCGATAAAATAGTTAGATTTCTCTAACTATTTTCATTTTAGCACGTCCGGTCTGTTTTGTCAAGCTGATTCTTCGCTGTTTCGCATTTTTCGTGCATTCGGATGTCAGAACTCCGCCGAACGCAAAAATCCTTGTACGCTTTGAACATACCGCACAAAACCTCGCCGCGCCGCTTTCTGTCAGCACAGATGTCTGATTCCGCACACAAAATACTTCGCAGAAAGCGCTGACGTCGTAGAATCGTACACAAATCATGCACGATTCTGCATTGACGCAACCATACAAATATAGTAAAATATACACAGAGATCGCGGCACAGCCCGATCCGGTGCAGAATGCAGACCGCGCAGGGCGTCATCCGCCCCTTCCGGAAACCGCGCCGTACAGTCGGGAACACATCTGCACATCAATCAGACATGGGGGAGATTATTCATGAAAAAACAGTTACCAGCCCTGATGACAGCGGCAATCACAGCAGCATCCATGCTGCAAGCGCTGCCTGTTCCGGCAAAAGCGGCGGAGGAATACCTGATCCGCGATAAATGGGGCTACTGCCAGACGGCACACTATGCCGAATCCGAACATTTCGTGATCTTCTACGGCAACAACGACACGACCGGTCTTGTCAATGAAGCGTTCCTCAAGCGCAATCTCGAAGACTACGAAAAACTCTGGAAATGCTACGGCGAATATCTCGGCATGGAAAATATGAATGTGGATATTTACGGCAAATCCACACAGAAATACAAGACCAACATCTATATGACCTACACCGGTCTCGATCAGTACCCCGACGGCTGGGCGTTCATGAGTGCAGAGGACGGCTACGGCATCGAGATCATCAGTCCGGAGGCGATGAAGGATGACCTCACCATTGCGCATGAATTCGGTCACGTCGTAACGATGCAGCAGAAGGCATGGGTCGATCAGGACATCACAGGTGCATGGTGGGAACCGCTTGCAAACTGGTTCCGTGAAATGTATCTTTACAGCGATTACTACACCGGCAGCACGAAAACCTGCTGGTTTGAACCGTACATCCGGAATATGAGTCTGACGCTGCCGCACGGGCGCAATTACTACGAAGTATGGCCGTTTCTGGTGTACCTCTCCTATAATCCGGACAATCTGCCCGGTCTTGGTCTGGATGCCGTCAAGCGGATCATCTCCGAAGCAAAGCCGAACGAATATCCGATGGATACCATCACGCGGCTGTTCGGCACGGATGCACAGACCGTTTTCGGGCATTACGCCAAGCGCATGGCAACCTTCAATTTCGCGGTAAAGAATGCGTATCAGAGCGAATTCAACAAAAAGCTCAGCGAATCCAAATATTACTGGAATCTGTTTTACACCGTCTTGCAGGAGAACGGCACAGGCTGGCTGACTGTTCCGCAGGAGGAAGCCCCGATGCAGACAGGCATCAACATCGTGCCGCTGCAAATCACCGGAGACAGCATCTCTGTCACATTCAAGGGGCTTTCCGATGATGACAATGCCGGCTGGAATGCCTGCATCGTGACGGTGGATGCCGCCGGCAATGAGACCTACTCCGAACTCTTTGGCGACGGCGATACTGTGACCGTTTCTGCGGCGGGGGCAGTATCCGCCTATCTTACAGTTGCCGGCACGCCCAAAACATTCAACGCGGTCAACGCCTTCCACAAGGACAATGTTTCCTCATACAAATCCGGCACAGAACGCCGCAGATACCCCTATGCCGTTCAGCTTTCCGGCGCAGCGGTCATCCGGCAGGCAGCCACTTATGCAAAGGGCAGCGGCCATGTGCATCCGAACGGCGGCGGCTGGGTCTCGAACAGCGCAAAGGTCGCGGATTCGGTCTATGTCGCCCCGAATGCAATGGTGCTTGACTCTGCAAATGTTCAGGGCAATGTGCGCATCGAAGACTACGCAATCGTTGCGGGCAGTGCCAATATCAAGGACAATGCCGTCATTTCCGGCCATGCGATTGTCGATGGCGGCGGCTGGGTCTACGACAATGGCTGGAAATCCGGCACAGTTACCGTCAGCGGCAATGCAGTCGTGAGTGACAGTGCCGTGGTCAGCGGACTTTGCAGCATCTCCGGCGATGCACAGGTGCTGCAAAAAGCGTATCTCAGCGAAAACACTTCCCTCACAGATCATGCAGCCGCAAAGGGCATGAGTTATTGCTACGGCACTTGCAGTTACTCCGGTCAGGCGATTCTCGACGGCGATTATGCCAACACCGAAACCCGCAGCAGCGGCATCTCCTTTGGATGGCTGGATGACACCGTTTCCCGCAAATTCACCGACGGCATGATGCTTGGCTACGATTTCGCAAATGCCGGCGCAAACTGGACCGCAGACCAATACACTGCAACCGCTGCACAGCTCCTTGGCGCTGAATGGACCGCCGAACGCACCTCTGCAAACGGCGTTCTGAATTTTGACGGCAGCGGCACGGCACTTCTCCTCGATGAAGGTTTCATGCAGACAAATGATCTGCAAATCAGCCTTGCGGCACTCTGGAAGGGCGGCACGGCACAGCAGGAAATCTTCCGCTTCGGAGATGAGAAAGCGTATATCGCACTGACACCGTGCAATACAGACGGCGTTGCCGAACTGATCCTGACCGACGGCAAAATCACCGAAAAGCTGACCGCATCGCAGCCGCTTGCAAAGGGTGAATGGAGTAAAATCACCGTGGAGATGATCGGGGGAAAAGGCGTTCTGCGCATCAACGGACAGCAGGCGGATACGCAGACACTGACCCTGAAGCCGATTGACATTCTGTGCGCCGCAGAACAGGAACAGTGCATCATCGGCGGCAAATTCAAGGGCGCGGTTGACTATTTGAACTGCTATTTCCAGCAGACTCCCGAACCTGAAATCAGCTATACCGGCAAGGAAGAACCCGATGACAGTGACACAGACAAAGTATGGGGCGATGTCGATGCAAACGGCAGATTTGAAATGGCTGACATCGTGATGATGCAGCGTTTCCTGCTTGCAGACGGCACACTCACAGACTGGACTGCCGGTGATCTTAATGAAAACGGCAGCATCAACGCAGTCGATTTTACGCTGATGAAACAGATGAAGCTCTCCGGAAACTGATCGCTGCACAGGAAATCCCAAAAGCAAGCGGGCATGACGCATAATGCGTCATGCCCGCTTTTCACATACAGAAAAAAGAATGCTGCTTCTCTCAAAGCCATTTTTTCTTCTTGAAAAACACCAGACTCACAATCACGATGATTACACTGACGACGATTGTAACCGGATACGCTGCTTTGTATTCGAGTTCCGGCATATACTTGAAGTTCATGCCGTACCAGCCTGCAATCAGCGTCAGCGGCATAAAGATCGAGGAAATAATCGTCAGCAGTGTCATAATCCGGTTCTGCTTCACATCAAGCTGAGACTGATACAGATCGCGAATCTGAATGGAAAACTCCCGCAGCGAATTGGTCAGGTCATGCAGCCGCGTCACACGCTGCGTAAACAGATGAAAATAGCGGATATTCTCCTTCTGGAAAAAGTTGTTTTCATTTTCTTCCAGTTCCTGTCCCAGATCCAGAAGCTGTTCATAATGAATGCGCAAATCGCGCAGATCACTCCGGAGCCGGCTGACACGGTGTGAGGGATTCGTGACCTCCCCTTCCAGAATACCGGATTCAATCTCATCGAGTTCCTTATCATATTGTTCCAGCAGGGATTGATCCTGCGCAACAATCTGTTCCAGAAAATCGTACAGGAAACGTTCCAGACTCGGCATGGTCCAGCGCTTGGAAGCCGTGATATTGCTGATCATTTTCTGCACAAAACCGCTGTCATCAATAAACACAATGCCCTTCTCATCCAGCGCAAAGGCAAATTTGGTTGTCGGCGCTGAAAGATGTTTCCGGTCCGGTATGGAAAATGTACCGGTCAGAGAATCGTAATTCACTTCCGCTTTGGTAGAGTGAATCAAGGAAAGATCCATGTCCATCTCAATGCCCATATCAAACTGATCCTTGCTTTCCAGCCATTCCGCCGAGGTCAGTACCGCAGCAAACGGAGCGTTCCCGCGGCTGAAATCCAGCTTTCCGGTTTCCTCAAGCGTATTTCTGATATAATAAAACATAATGCACTCCTTGTCCGTTTGGGTTCTGTCCCATTATATCATATTTTTGCGGAAAAGACAATGGCAGATGTTTTTTTCAGTTGACTGTTCAGGAATTCCGCCTTTCCTTCTCAATCTTCTTTTGTATTTTTTTCATCTGGAGTTCTTTCGTGAGGCTTTTGCCTGCCTCAATCTTTACTTTGTCCCATTCCGATTTCAGAATCTTCATCAGGTATTTGCGAATCTGGGGCAGATCATTTTTCACCCCGGCAAAATCCTTTTCGAGCATCGGAATCAAAGCCTGATCATCCGAATAATACGCGTCATCCGGATTCAGCCGGATCAGAATGCCATTCCGTGCCTCCAGAAACGCAATGAGCTGCTCCGGTGTCGGTGTACCGTTACACGACTCACATACCGTAAACAGTTTCACAGAGAGCTTCCGGATTTCCCGAATCCATTTCATGCGCTCGCTGGAGACTGTATCCGCAAACAGATGTTCTTTTTCGCGGATTTCAGTAATCAAGCTGACCGCAAGCGCTACAAGCGCTGCAACCGCAGCGGCAATAATTTCACTCATATTCATGCTCCTTTCGCATCTGTGCAGCGGGGATTATTCGTTTTCCCACTTGCTTTCGTCAAAATCTTCATCGGTGAGTTCCAGATCTTCCGGAATACCGAATGAAACGCCTTTCATCCTCCTGAGCGCTTGCAGCGTTTTGTTTATTGTATTTTTGCGGTTCCTAGATTCCGGCATTGCGCGCAGGATTGTCTGGTAAAGCTCCGGCACTGTTTCCTGAAGCTGCGCCCGGTGTCCGATCAGCCATTTTGAGAAGGGATGTTCCGGATTGTACAGTCTGCCGACACATAAAATCCCTGGATTGCGCCTGCCCTGCTGCCGGTCAGACAGAAACAGCAGCGGCGGAAATGCTGTGAGATCTTCTGCTGCACAATCATTTGTCAGCGCAGATATGGTCACATACCATTTCGTTTCGTCTTGCGCAACGCCGACTGCATACTGTTCTTTCAAGGCTGTCATGCTTATTGCATCCATAAGAGCAGAAGAATATAATGAACTAAATAACGCTTTATAATCAAAATATTGACCGTCTTTGTATGACTCCGGCATTTCAGTCACATCAGCCGAATCTTTGAGATGAAATTGGAGTTTCCCGTACCATGCCGGATGCTGCTGCAAGATCGCTCTGTATTCTGATTCCGAATGATAACGCCACGGCTCACGCCCCGCCTGAAATAAAGAAAGGACATTCAGCAACGCCAGCTCACAGGCTGTTTCCAGCGGAAATGACCGGATTTCTTCTCTTGCCATATCCACTTCCGGATGATTGCTGCAGCGCAGCAGCAGTACCGCACCATCATCATGATTTGTGCCATAATGACTGACAGAAGCCAATACACCGTTATATGCCAATAAATGCACATCTTCCTTGGTTATTGCTAGTTTCAACAGTTTCTTTTCGTTTGCCCCTAAGTCAAAATCTTCCTCGGATAAATGTGCTTTCCATTCTAATCCCTGTAAGCGAGATCGACTTACTGCTTGATTGGCTATTGAAAATATGTATTTTTTTAAATTAAACCGAACAATAAAATCTTTTCCATCAAATCGAAAGCTGCCTTCAATAGACGGAATGGTCTCTTTTCCCTCGATTATTAACTTTTTCCGGCATTTCGCACCGGTTCTGACACGCAGCCAAACCCTCACACCCGCAGTATTACTGCTCAGCGTATCAAGGCGCTGATACGAGAAAATGAGCTGCGGTCTGTTTTCCACTGTCCAGTTCCAGTCCGGCATTGCCGTTTTCAGCTTATCATAGAAACAATCCGGCAGCGGGAACTCTTTTACCTCCTTTTCCTTTCCCGCACCGATTACAGCCTCCGCCAGCGCCATCAATTCAGACTGCAGGAGGTATTCTTTCTCGCTGCCGCCGTCCAGATCATGGTGGACAACCCGCACCTCCGGATACACAATATACTGATCCAGCAGCTCACGGAAGGTTCGCCCGCCCATGCGGAACTGACTGACGCGCACACAGAACGTCGTGCCGACATCGTATGTTTCAAAGCGTTTCGTGACCTCGGCATTCAGAGGCGCGTGCAGCTCTTTGAGCGAGCTTTTTCCGTATCCGCCTTCTACAACCGGCGTTGTATCCGGCTTGATCAGATAATATGCACCTTTCAGCTTCGGCACAAATAACCGCAGCGGCTGGGAATCATGTTTATAGCGCCGCGTCTCCACCTCAAGCTGATTCCGTTCCCGATCACTCAGAAAACAGGACAATATTCCGATGCCGAACCGGCTGGTCGGACGAAATCCCGTGCGATTCCGTGCGCTTCGCTGCTCATGATGAAACTCATTTGAGGTATAATAGGAACGGCCGACTTTCAGCAGATAATGCTCAATAATATGCTGATCCATACCGGTACCGTTATCCTCAATGCGAAACCACGCATAGCCCTCCTCATCGAGCCATGTGTAAATGTCGATCCTGCCCTGATCCAGTGTAAAGCTGTTATCCACCTCCGCACGATACAGCACGGCATCAATCGCATTTTGCAGCAGTTCCCGTACAAACACACCGGGATTGCTGTAGAGATTCTCGCCTGCAAGCAGCTCCACAATGCGCTCCTGATCCATTGTCAGCCGGAAGTTTCCCCTGGTATATCCATGGGAAGAAATCTCGGACGAAATCTCAAATGGGAGCCTGAGATTTCTCCAATGTTCTTTCTGGCACTTTTTCTGAATTCTGGCGCAGTTATCCAGTTCCTTTCTGCACAGCTCCAGATAAGAAACGATCCCTTCATCCACATCCGGATCTGTGCAGTCCGCATTGAATTTCAGACGATCACGGGATGCATCCAGCGAAAAGCTGCCTGCCTTGTTTTCCTGAAATTGCTTGCTGCTTTCCGCTTCCTCCGCTGTAGCCGGTTTATCCAGTCCCATATACCGAAACCAGACCTCCGGTGCGCGTATCTCATCAATGTCCAGCAGATCTGCCAGACGCAGCAGGATCGCACACATATTAAAATCAGCATCCGCATTAAACGCTCTCGTATCAAATTTCAGATCCTCGCCGTGACTCTTACAGAGATCCGCAACCAGCTCCAATGTAATGTGGTTTTTCGTTAATGCAGGATCCCATTCATTATCACGCAGCTTTTGCTTTGCACGCAGATGATGCCGCTCCCGCACAAATATCCGGCAGATGCGATTCATTTCAGACACATTATCCGCATCAGGCTTCATTTCCTCGAAATGCTTTGCAAAAAAATCCTGCCAGTCCGGTGACAGATTCTGCATCTGCTTCCGGAGAATCTCCTCTTCTTTTTCATCCACACTCAGACCGCTGTCATGCCAGCACGCAGCCAGCAATAGCAGCGCGGCTTCCGCCGCAGTCAGCTTCTCTGCCTGATCGCCGAGCAGCTGCATCATCCACTTGCATACACCCTCAATATGCTTATAGTCATGCCGTGTAAAAGTCGGAAAAAACCGGCTGATCGTTGCAGACAACGTCTCTCCGGTGTCACACAGTTTTTTGACCGCATCTTTGAATTGGGTGTCCGATTTTGTGCGCGTTTCAAAAAGCTTCCACAGTTCTGATTGCTGATACCCCATTCTTTTTCCTCCTCATCGCTTTTTTGTTCCTGATCATTCGCTGACCATTTTTTCTATTTCAGTATACCATAACAGCGGAAAAATTTCAACCCTGCATTATTATACAAATCAACGCAAACAGCGCCCCTTGTGAGGGCGCTGCCAGCTTGTAGATAAAGTATCCCCGACGGATTTATATTGAGGGCTCT
>DGVV01000012.1 GCA_002395085.1 Ruminococcus sp. UBA4275
GGGATTCCAAAGGGATAGTATTCCTTTGGCGGGGTATGGGTGAGTTTGCCTGCAAACTCACAACGAAGCGGCGAGCGCCCCCTTATAATCATCGCGCAGCGATACCTTTTTCGACAGCCTTGAGCGGAGAACCTTTTGAGGGGTTCTCCGCTTTTGTTGTATGGGATGCAGGGGCAGCGTTCACTTCGCATTCAGTATTGCATATTGGGAGCGGGTATCGAGGAAAGAGCAGATCTCCGCGCCGTTTTTGGTATTAAGCCAGCAGCGTTTCAGAATGCGGTCTTCCCGCAAATATTCTGTGAAGAACAGCACGTCACCCTGCAAAGATGGTTCGGAAAACGAGCCGTCCTGCTTCAGATCCTGTCTGCCGCTGCCGTCAAGCGCAGAACGGCTGATTGCTGCGGAATGCGGCATCTCCTGCATGAGCGTATACAGTTCCCCGTCTGCGATGTCAAACCATGTGAAGTCGCAGTCTTTGGTCAGCAGTTCCATCTGACCGGTATCGGGATTGAAGCGGCTGAAATCATGTGTCACATAGCTATCCTGTGTCTCCGTATAATAGATCATGCCGTCATACACGGTCCAGCACAGGGTATGGCGCAATGCCGGTGTCCGCTGCATCCGCGGGAGCGCAAATGTGTGCAGCAGTTCGCCGGTGTCGGGGTCAATCTCATAGAATGCTTCCTGTATTTCCGTGTCGTTTGCGGTATCGTCAATTTTCGGCCAGATGCGGGCGCTGATAATTGTACCGCGCTCCGGTGAATAGATCGGCGTTTCCACACAATAATTCAGCGGCAGCCAGACGATCTTTCCGGTTTCGGGCGTATACAGCAGCTTGAAAGGCACAAGAGACTCAGGATGAGTGGAACGGTACGCTCCGTCTGTGTATTGATATGCGCCGCAGATATAATACAGTCCGTCGGTGAGTTTGCAGACCGTGTTGAAACTGCTGCTTGCAAAATAGCTGTTCTGGGAGATCGTCGGATTGCCCTCCGAATCATTTTCCAGCCGCAGAAAGCGTTTCAGTGTGCCGTCCTGCCCGATGGTGAACAGGGTCGCGCCGCCATTGGAATAGTAGAGCTGTTCGCCGTCTGAAAGCAGCGCATTTTCGGAATAACTGTTCTCGATGCACGATTTTTTGGTGTGGTTGCAGTCCGGATCGGTGCAGCGCCGCGACTGTTCGCCGGTCGCCTTGCTGATGCGCATATTGGAGAAATAGTAGTAGTCGTTATCCTCAATCATGCCGTTGTAACCGAGACAGCCCGCCGCAACCGGAATCAGCGGGCCGTTTCCGCCGAGAAAATTCGGGTCATTGTTCGGCTGCACCGCATCCTGCGGAACATATCCCTCTGCATAGCCGACGGCAGGCTCTTTGCAGGTGTGGTCAATCTTCATGATTTCCCGCACAATATCCGGATCGGTAATGACCTGCACGGTTTCGCTGGTTTTCGTGGGAACGGTCTGCACGGCGATGTCCTCCGCGGGAGAAAGTGTCTCCGTGGACTGCGCCGCAGTGCTGTTTTCTGTTTGTTCGCTGCTGCTTGCAGCCGATGTGGATTCGGCGGCGGTGCTGCTGCTGACGGACTGCGTTGCGAGGACGCCGGATAATTCGGGATTCCCGCGGTGCGTTTTCCATGCCAGCACCCCGACGGTCACGGCAAAGCAGGCAGCAATCGCCGCAATGCCGATTCCGAGATGCCGCAATTGTGTATTGCTCATTTCCTCGCGGCTGCTGCCGGCGGTATATTCCGGTTCTTTTGTCTGCACAGTTTTTCCGGCGGGCGCTGTCCCGAAGAATTCATCGAGCGATGCAGGGCTGCTTTCTGCGAGCGGTACATCTGCGGGCTGCATCTCCTCTCCGGCATCTGTACGGTGCTTCCATGTGACTGCTTCTGCAATCTGTTCTTCTTTTAGGTGCGCGGTCAGCGCAAAAAAATCAGATTCTTTCACAGATACCCCTCCTGTTCCAGATATTCTTTCAGTTTGTTTCTTGTGCGCAGCAGCGACATTTTCACGCGGCTCGTGCCGCAGCTGCATTCCTGCGCGATCTCGCGCACGGAGAGGCATGACCAGTACCGCAGCACGAACATCACGCGCGCCTCTGCGGGAAGCGTATTGAGAAAGCGTGCGATTGCCTCTCCGAGCGCTTTCTGTTCGAGGATTTCATCGGGGCGTTCGGGAGAGGCGACACATTCTGCCAGTTCATCCATACAGAGCCGAACCTCGCCGCTGCCGCGTTTTTCGGCGTATCTTTTGCGTCTGCGGTCAAGTGCAATGCGTTTGCAGACGGTCACACAGTAGCCGCCGAGACTGGCGGGGGAAGTTGGCGGGATGCTGTTCCAGAGCCGCAGCATGGTGTCGCTGACACATTCTTCGGCATCCAGCGCATCGCCGGTCAGATTCTGCGCCATGTGCTTGCAGAGTGCGCCGTATTTTTGTTCGGTTTCGCGGATTGCCTGTTGATTTCGCTGATGATACAGCCGCAGGATCTCACTGTCCTCCATGATCTCACCGCCTTTGCATAGTTTGAGAAGCGCTTCTACCCTCTATGACGTATTATACCATAGATTGGTCACTGACAGGGAGGATTTGCGTAATGAATTTTCAAATTTATGTGCCGCATCCCGTTGGTCGCTTATTTTTCTTTAGGTTTTCGCCTTTCAATCCCCTTTTCCTGATTCCCTCCCTCTTATTCGGGAATCCGATCACTTTATTGCGATAAAGTTACTTTAGAATCATAAGGTAAAGATTCCCACCAAGCCAATTTAGAACTTTAGCAAATCGCTCGCGCGGGCTCCGCGCCGCGAATGCAAGGGGGACAACCCAAAGGGGAGGGAGAGCGCTCCCGATGGTCGCTTATTCTCCCTCCCCTTTAGGTTTTCCCCCTTCCAATCCCCCTTTCCTGATCCCTTCCCTCTTAGCTAAAGGCTGCCACTGCCACTCGCGTTGGGGAGAATGACAGGCTTTCATTTCCCTCTAAAGCCAGTATAGAACTTCAGCACGGGGGAGAGGATAAGGAAAGCGGGGGCTCGGGGGCGAAAACCTAAAGGAGAGGGGGCTGCGCGACGTAAGGAGCGCCTGTCCCCTTTCCTTTTGGTTGTCACCCCCGGCGCGGAGCCCGCGCTGGCAATGATCTAAAGTTCTATCTAAGCGAACTGCGTTTCTTTAACTTGCGATCCTTTGGAAAGTCTGTTGCCTGAATCCCATTAACATGAAAGTTTGCTTAGCATCATAAGGCAACGACCCGCACCAAGCCAATTTAGAACTTTAGCAAAATGCCAGCGGGCGCTGCCCGCCGCCGCCGCCTTGACAAATGCGGGAAACTGTGGTATAATGCACATACAGATTTGATAGCGATTATCAGTTTCAATTTAGGAGGCGCACAATGTCACGCAAAGACGGATACCAAACCAAACAGAAAGCGCGCGTGCTGGATTTTCTGGAGCAGCATCCTGCGCAGCATATTACCGCTGCCGAATTGCTCCATGCGCTCACCGAAAACGGTACACCAATGGGATCTGCGACAGTCTACCGGCAGCTCGAAAAGCTCGAAGCACAAGGTCTTGTACGGCGCTATTCCCTCGATGACCGCGGGAGTGCCTGCTGGCAGTATGCCGGTGCAGAGGCGCAGTCCGGCGGATGTATGAACCATTTTCATCTGAAATGTACGGTCTGCGGGACGCTCTTTCATCTCGACTGCGATCATCTGCACGAAATTGCATCGCACGTTGCTGCGGAACACGGCTTCTGCATCGACCCCTCCCGCACCGTTTTTTACGGCGTCTGCGAAACCTGTGCAAACGCTGCCTCCGAAGAAACAGAATAACAGAAAGGATACCCATGAAACATTTATTCCGGTTTGCTGCCCTGACCGGCGCAGCGATTCTTACACTCTCCGTGCTGACTGCCTGCGGGACATCCCCTGCCAAAACAGACGGCCTGCGCATTGTCACGACGACCTATGCCGTATACGATATGGCAAAACAGCTCACCGCGCAGTATACGCAGCCTGCGGCGGTCACGCTGCTGCTGACCCCCGGCGGAGAGAGCCATTCCTATGAGCCTTCGCCTGCGGATGTCGCCGCGATTCAAAGCTGTGAACTGTTCGTGTACATCGGCGGTGAATCGGAGGTCTGGGCGGATAAGCTGATCTCTGCAAGCCGTGCGGAGAAGGAAAATCTGCGGATGTTTGACTGCGTGGAGCTGCTGGATGAGGAGACCGTCGAGGGGATGGAGGCGGATGAGGAGGACGAAGAAGAAGACGTTCCCGATGAGCATATCTGGACTTCGCCGCTGAATGCCGATGCCATGCTTTCGGCGCTGCACGATACCCTGAACCGCATCGCACCGGAAGAAGCCGCAAACTGCGATGCTGCCTTTGCGCCGCTGCATGAGGATTTCCTCGCGCTTGATCAGAAGGCGAAGGAGATCAAAGCGAATCAGCGCACCAATACACTGGTGTTTGCAGACCGCTTTCCGTTCCGTTATCTCACGGATGCCTACGGCTGGGATTATTACGCTGCCTTCTCCGGATGCAGCAGCGATACCGATGCATCAGCGGCAACACTCTCGTTCCTCATCTCGAAAGTGCAGGAGCAGAACATCGGAACGGTTTTTTACCTCGAAAATTCCTCGCAGAAAATTTCGGATGCGGTCTGCCGTGCAACCGGTGCGAAAGCGGTCATGATGCAGTCGGGTAACAATGTTTCTGCGGAGGATTTCAAGGCTGGCAGGCACTATCAGGACATTATGGCGGAGAATCTTGCCGCGATTCAGGAGGCGCTGAGCTGATATGGCATATATCCAATGTGAAAATCTGACGCTGCGCTACGAATCGCTGGTGGTGCAGCAAAACCTGAGTTTTTCCGTAGAAAAGGGCGATTATCTGTGCATCGTCGGTGAGAACGGTTCGGGCAAAAGTACGCTGGTGAAGTGTCTGCTGGGGCTGAAGCAGGCTGACGGCGGTTCGCTGACCTTCGGGGACGGCTTAAAGCGCAATGAGATCGGCTATCTGCCGCAGCAGAGCATGATTCAGCGGAGCTTTCCGGCATCGGTGCGGGAGGTTGTGCTGTCCGGATGTGTCAGCCGGACGGGACTGCACCCGTTCTATACGAAAGCGGATAAGGCGCGCGCACAGGAGCAGATGGAGTGCCTCAATATCACGGCACTGGCTGACCGCTGCTACAGGGAACTCTCCGGCGGTCAGCAGCAGCGGGTTCTGCTGGCGCGGGCGCTCTGTGCAACGAAAAAACTGCTCCTGCTCGATGAACCGCTGACGGGTCTTGACCCGCTGGTTTCAGCGGAGCTGTACGGCATTCTGCGGCATATCCACGATGACCACGGCATCACCGTTATTATGGTCACGCATGATGTGGAATGTGCGGTGCGCCATGCAAAGAGCATCCTGCACATCGGCAAAAACGAAAACTTCTTTGGTTCATGTGAGGCGTATGAGCATTCGCCCCTCGGCAGACGCTTCCTCGGAGACAGCATTGCGCAGGAGCAATGCACGCACTGTGAACAGAGTCGGCATCCGCATATCCCGATCAGGCACGGCGGCGGAAAGGGGGCGCAGGCATGAATGATCTTGCGGCAATTCTGACACCGGAATACATTTCGGTGATTCTGCTGCCCGCGCTGATTGCGGGTGTGGCGGTGAGTCTGTGTGCGAGCCTGCTGGGTGTGAGCCTTGTGCTGAAACGCTGCTCCATGATCGGTGACGGACTTTCGCACGTCGGATACGGCACACTCTGCATCGCAATCGCACTGGGCTGGGCGCCTATGAAAGTGACCATTCCGGTGGTGATTCTCGCGGCATACATTCTGCTGCGGCTCTCGGAGAACAGCAGGCTTGGCGGCGATACGGCGATTGCGCTGTTCTCGACCTCGGCACTGGCACTGGGCATTCTGGCATCCTCGAAGGCGAATCTCACCACGGATGTCAGCCACTATATGTTCGGCAGCATCCTCGCCATGACCCGCAGCGACGTCATTTTCAGCGTGGTGCTGAGCATCTGCGTGCTGCTCGTGTATCTGCTGTTCTATGACAAAATCTTCGCGGTGACATTCGATGAGAATTTCGCCCGTGCAACGGGTCTGAACGTGCGCTTCTACAATCTGCTGATTGCCGTGCTGACCGCTGTGACGGTTGTGCTGGGCATGATGATGATGGGCGCACTGCTGATCTCCAGCCTGATGATCTTTCCCGCAGTCACGGCGATGCGGCTCAACAAGCGCTTCCGCGGCGTCGTGCTGACGGCGGTGATTGTCTCGGTGAGCTGCTTCCTGACGGGCCTTGTGCTTTCGCTGTGGCTGGATACGGCGGTTGGTGCAAGCGTCATTTTGATGAATCTGCTGGTATTTGCGGTGTCCAGTGCAATCTCTGTACTGCGCGGCGTGCGGAGGGCGTGATACAATGAGCGATTCCAATATCAGAATCCTGTTTGAGACGTATAAGGATGATGCAAGGATGCTGCGGATCTATGTGGGCATCGCGTCAGACGGCAGGTATGTATCCGTCACGGAATATGTGACCAGTCAGAGTGCATTTACTGCCATGGAAAGCATGGTCCATTCCCTGACGGAGGCGGAATTCCGGGAGCGTGTTGCCGCAGCAAAGCAAAATGGGGCACTGAAAAAAGCGGTCAGAGAGGGCTATCTCACGCAGGAGGAAGCGGACAGGCTGAGCGAAAGTGTGTGAATACAGCGGACGCACGGCGCTCCATGCAGACCGCTTGACTTTTTGCATCCGGTATGCTACAATAACAATACGGCGGATGCTCTGCCGCAAATCGAAAACAAAGCGAGGAACTGCTATGAATCTTCAGGAAATGCAGCAGGAGATCATCCGGCTGAAACGCGAAAAGAACATCTGCATTCTCGTCCACGCCTACCAGAGCCACGACATCTGGGAGGTTGCGGACTTCATCGGTGACTCCTTCGGTCTGACGCAGCAGGCGGCGAAATCCGGCGCGGATACCATTATTATGTGCGGCGTGCTGTTCATGGCAGAAACCGTCAAGATGCTCATGCCCGAAAAGCGCGTGCTGCTCGCAAACGGCGATGCGGGATGTCCCATGGCGGAGCAGATGGACAGCGCCATGATCGCGCAGATGCGCAAAAAAATGCCCGATCACAAGGTCGTTGCCTATATCAATACCACCGCAGAGCTGAAAACTGTCTGCGATGTCTGCGTGACGTCCTCGTCGGCGGTGAAAATCATCCGTGCAATGCCGGAACAGAAAATCCTGTTCATTCCGGACTGCAATCTCGGCGCATGGGTCAAGGAACAAGTGCCGGAGAAGGACATCACACTGCTGAACGGCGGCTGCCCGACTCACGCCCGCATAACTGCGGCAGAGGCAAAGGCGGCAAAGGCGGCGCATCCTGAGGCGCTGCTGCTGGTGCATCCGGAGTGCCGTGCGGAGGTTACTGCCCTTGCCGATTACGCCGGCAGCACCACGGAAATCATGAAATATGCCAAAGAGAGCGATGCAAAGGAATTCATCATCGGCACGGAGACCAGTATTGTGCAGCATCTTCAGCTTGCCTGTCCGGAAAAACGCTTCTACGCGCTTTCCAAAGACCTCATCTGCAAGAATATGAAGCTGACCACACTCGGAGACGTCTACGACTGTGTGCGCGGCATCGGCGGCAGAGAGATCGAAATGGATGCTGAAACAATCGCAGCAGCGCGCAGACCGATTGACGCGATGCTTGCATACGGCGGCTGACCCGCTTTTTCACAGACCGGCATTCCCGCAGAAACGGGGAAGCCGGTCTGTTTCGCTGCTGCGGGAACGGATGAAAAAAACGTGAATTTTCGGCAGATCGCTTGCAAAAGCTGTATAATTGTGGTATACTGTACAGTGAGCGATTACTGATTAGAAAGGCGGTTTTCACCATGCAGCTCACCTTTCAGCGCCTGCGTCCGGATGCAGTCATCCCGCAGCGCGCAACCCCCTTCAGCGCGGGACTTGATCTCTCTGCCTGCGTTGATGCAGACATCGTGCTTGCCCCGCATGAGATCCGGCTGATTCCGACCGGCCTTGCCGCCGCACTGGATGTCAGCGATGCCATGCTGATGCTTTGTGCGCGTTCCGGTCTTGCGGCGAAGCACGGCATCGGAATGGCAAACGGCGTCGGCATTGTCGATACCGATTACCGCGGCGAGATTAAAGTTCCGCTGATCAATCAGAGTGATGTGCCGTTTACGGTTACGCCGGGAATGCGCATTGCACAGCTGATCGCCGTTCCGGTGCTGATGCCGGAAGTTTCAGAAGCGGATACGCTTCCGGAAACGGTGCGCGGTGCAGGCGGCTTCGGTTCGACCGGTACGGATGCACCGAAAGGCTGATCCCGCAGAACAGATAAAAAAGAAAGGAACACAAAAATGAAAAAGAATCTGATCACATTTTTTGCCATCATCATTGCAATCCTGGGCGGCTATTTTCTCGGAATCATCTGCGTGAATACAGAAGAACCGATGATCATGTGGCTGGGGCAGTCGCTGGAATTCGGCTTTGATACGTTTAGTCTGGATCTGAGTGTGTTTCAGTTTTCCCTCGGATTCCATATTGCGATCAACTTCGTGCAGGTGCTTCTGATCCTGCTGGCAGCCCTTGCCGGCCCGAAGATTGCCGATAAGATCAAATAAGAGAGGATGAACTGCGCATGATGCGCTGGGAAACGCACCTGCATACACAGGAGGGGAGTGCCTGTGCGCGTTCTTCTGCTGCGGATATGGTGCGCGGCTGCAAAGCTGCCGGCTATGACGGCTTGTTCGTCACAGACCATTTCTATCACGGCAATACGGCAGTTGACCGTTCGCTGCCGTGGGCGGAATGGGTGCAGCAGTTTTGTCTGGGCTATTACCATGCAAAGGAGACCGGCGATGCCATCGGGATGCGCGTATGCTTTGGCTGGGAGTATTCGTGGGACGGCAATGATTTCCTGACCTACGGCCTTTCGCCGGAATGGCTTGCGGCGCATCCGGAGACCGTCACCCTTCCCCCAATCGAGTATCTGCGGCTGGTGCGCAGCGCAGGTGCATTCATTGTCCATGCGCACCCGTTCCGGAAGGAGGGATATATCCCTGCAATCAAACTTGTGCCGGATCTGGTTGATGCAGTTGAGGTGTACAACGGCGGCAACCGCGAAGATCTCTATAATGACCGCGCCCGCTGGTATGCGGAAAGCTACGGTCTGCCGGTGACATCCGGTTCGGATACGCACAGCAGCGATTGTTTCACCGGCGGCATTCTGACGGATGCAGACATCTGCACCGCCGCGGATTACGGCAGTGCAGTCCGGTCCGGTGCAGTCGCCGGACTGATGATCAAGGGCAAAGAATGCCCGCTTTGAAAGACAGAAGCCTACTATATAGAAGGAAGTATTGAGGTATCACATGAATCGCAAATTATCTGCGCCCGCCGTGCTTGCGGCGGCGCTTCTTCTGACTGCCTGCGGTACGGAGATTGAGCGCGAAAGTTCGGTGTATATCACCACGCGCGAGACCGAGGCAACGGAAACCACAGAGACCGTCGTTCTGACAGCCGCATCGACAACAGATCCGGATGCAACCGCAGCCCCGCCGGCAGATGCCGCAGCGGCAAATATTTCGTGGCGCGATTGCTTTTCGCAGAAGCTGCGTGATTATGCGGCAACTGCGGGCTTTATCCCTGCAAGCATGAATCCGGACAGCCATTCGCGTTACGGTATCACGGATCTGGACGGCAACGGAATGCCGGAACTGCTGATCGCCTATAATTCCGATGAGAACACCGTCTGCACGGTTTACTATATCGCCGCGGACGGGCAGGTGCTTGTTGCAGGTGAACTGGGTGCGGGCGGCTGCTTTGAACTGGATGTGAACCGCCGTCTGGCAGTTGTGCGCACGGCAGAGGAGACAAGCAACCGGTATATGAGCTACCGCTTCACGGGCAATGCACTTGTGCCGGAGATGACGATGACGGATTCGCTGGGGGAGGCACTGTTCCCGCCGGCGGATGAACAGCCCGCTGAGACCACTGCCCCTGCGGAAAACGGCGAAACCGAACCGCAGCCGGAATACGGTGCGGATGCTGCTTATTCTGTCAATGACAATGCTGTGTCACGCGAGGAGTATCTCGCATATTACAATGATTACTGGGCGAATGCAACCCTGTCAAAGGTCGGCGGACTGATCGACTTTGATGCAAAAATCACATCGGATAAACTGGTCTGGTGAGCAAAACAGAAAGGCAGATCCCGAACATGAACGAAGAAGAAAAAAAGCCGCGGAAGGATACTGCGTCAGCATACCGCAATGCGATGGAGATGGAAGCAAAGCTTCGCCGTGAGGAGGAGCTGCGGGAGCGTGCGCGGCAGGCTGCCGAGGAAGAAGCAAATTATCAGGCGCGTGAGGAATATGCCAGGGAACTTGCCGAAGAAAAGGTCGATCTGATCCGGCTGAAGCAGGGTGTCATCACCGACAGTGACAAGATCTTCCGCGATGAAGGGCCAGCCAGACAGTATACAATCTGGCAGAAGATCGGCAACTGGTTTTATCATTCAAAATGGTGGCTGGGCATCGCGTCGTTCATCGTGCTGGTGGCGGCGTTTCTGATCTATGATTACGTGACACGCGAGGATCCCGACCTGCGCATGATGCTGCTGTCAGAGCATCCGACCATGTATGCGGAATCCGATCAGCTCTGCACATGGCTGGAACAGTATGCGGAAGACTGGAACGGCGACGGGAAAATCAGCGTCGGCACGGTATATATTCCGGTCTCGAAGGATACGATGGAGATGAGCGGCAATTATTCCGCAGCGTATAATTCGCAGCTTCTGGTGCAGTTCCAGAGCGCGACCTGTATGCTGGTTCTGGCAGATGATGCATCCATTGCGTATCTCCAGCCGGAAGATATGTTTGTGAATCTGGAGCAGCTTTATCCGGATTGCCCCTATGTGAACGGCTGGCGGCTGAATCTCACGGATACGAAATTTGCATCGCTCTGGGGATTGACCGAACCGCTGAAGGACGGTTCCTGTCTGGCGCTGCGCATTCCGCAGGAGGCGATGAATTCGCAGGAGGAAGCCGATGAGGCATACGCCTGTGCAAAGGCGCTGCTGGACCGCATCGTTCCGCTGCTCTGAGGCATATCATTGACAATTTCCCTGCTATGTGATATAATGAATGCAGCCGCTGATGCGGTGAAATTTTAACTGAATTAACAGGCTCAGGAGGAATGTACCATGAAAATCGAAACACAATGCCTGCACGCAGGCTATACGCCCGGCAACGGAGATCCGCGCGTTGTGCCGATTGTGCAAAGCACCACTTATACATTTGACTCGACGGCGCATATCGCTGCGCTCTTTGATATGCCTACTGAGCCGATGTATTCCCGCTTCGCAAACCCGACCGTCGATGCGGTTGAGAAGAAAATCGCGGCACTGGAAGGCGGCGTCGCTGCAATGTGTACGACCAGCGGTCAGGCTGCCAATCTGCTGGCAATCCTGAATCTCTGCAAGGCAGGCGACAGCTTCATCTCCACCGGCACAATCTACGGCGGCACGGTCAATCTCTTTGCTGTGACGCTGAAAAAGCTCGGAATTGAGTGCATTTTCGTCGATCAGGAAGCATCCCGCGAGGAGCTGCAAAAGGCAATCAAGCCCAATACCCGCTGCGTGTTCGGTGAGATCATCGCAAACCCCGCGCTTTCAATCCTCGATATTCAGAAGTTTGCGGATTTCGCTCATGAGAACGGTCTCCCGCTCATCGTGGACAGCACCTTCCCGACTCCGATTCTCTGCCGCCCGAAGGAATTTGGCGCAGACATCATTACCCACTCCACCACAAAGTATATGGACGGTCATGCAGTGCAGGGCGGCGGTGTCATCGTGGACTGCGGCACATTCCCGTGGGATAACGGCAAATTCCCTGATTTCACCGAGCCGGATGAGAGCTATCACGGCGTCAAGTACGTCGAGAGCTTCGGCAATATGGCTTACATCATCAAGTGCAGAATGCAGCTCATGCGTGATTTCGGCTGCTATCCGAGCGCAACGGCAGCGTTCTATCTCAATCTCGGTCTGGAGACGCTGGCTGTCCGCATGAAGCAGCACAGTGCCAATGCACAGCGCGTGGCGGAGTTCCTTCAGAGCCGTCCGGAGGTCGAATCGGTCAGCTATCCGGGTCTGAAGGGTGATCCGTATTATGAGCGCGCACAGAAGTATCTGCCGGACGGATGCAGCGGTGTCATTTCGTTTGTCATCAAGGGCGGCAGAAACGTCGCGATGAACTGGATGGATTCGCTGGAGCTTGCCTCGAATGTGGTTCACGTCGCAGACATCCGTACCTGTGTGCTGCATCCTGCATCGGAGACGCACCGCCAGCTTACGGATGAGCAGCTTGTGGCTGCGGGCATCAATGCCGGCATGATCCGTCTCTCAGTCGGTCTTGAGAACGCGGACGACATCATCGCAGATCTCACACAGGCATTCGAGAAAGCCTGCAAATAAGTAAGGAATAATTCAGCCATAGCATTTCTCATTATACAGTCAAGAATGCTATGGCTGCTTTGCGTCATGAGGACATTTCAATGGAAACAATCAGGATCAGACATATCCCCAAATGCGTGGATATTGCAATGGTTGTTCTGCTGGCTGCCGGTTTCGGCGTACATCTGGAGGCGATCACTTCCGGGCAAATTTCCGCTGTCATCGCGGAAGCGGCGGTCTTTGCGGTGTTTATCACAGGTGTTATTCTGGCGCTGACCGTCAAAACGAAAATACAGTTCGGGGAGGACAGCGGGATTCAGTGCCGCTGGCTCTTTCTGCGCTGGAAGATTGATCTGGAAAAGCTGCAAACTGTGACGTATACGGTTTCATCGTACCGCACACGCGGCGGCGGGACAAGCTACATCTTTCTTCTGCGGTTTTATGAAGACTGCAAGCATCCGGAGAAGGCTGGGCGGCTGAAGGAACATCTGGAACAGCGTGTCGCGGAGGACTGCATCCGGGAAAAATATGACCGCGTGCAGCTGATGAAGCTCTACCGGTACATTGAGAAACAATATCCCGAAAAGGCAAAGGGAAATGAATGAGGTGTGAATATGAAATGGTTTGACGGCAGTGAGCTGGATGTAAAGCAGTTTACCGGCGAATCGCTGTGTGAAAAGCTCAGCCTCGAAATGTGGGATTCTGACAGCGAACAGCGGGCAGAATTCCCGGATTTCATTCAGTCTGCAATGTGCATCATTGATTTTGACACGATCACAAATATGGATGGCTTCTCCACGCCGTTTTTCGGCGAGTATACACCGGAATACTACGCGCAGATCATTGCGGCATTCCGTGTGATCGGCGATGCGCAGGATGCGGATATTCTCGCAGAGGCGCTCCGTCTGGATGCGCAGTATCAGGAGATGAGCGACAGTGCCGCAGATGATGCGGAATCTGACCGGCTTTCCGATGAACTCTCGGAGAAGCTCAGCGAACTGGAAACGGGACTGTACCTGAATACCGATGCGGATATGTGGGCGATGCTCTACCGCTGGCTTGATGAAAATCTGCAAAAACTGTAAAAACGATACCATGCAAAACAGCCTGCGGAACGCAACAATCCGCAGGCTGCTTTTATATAGGAGGATACTTCTGCAATTATGCGCTTACTCGAACATCGGGGTCGAGAGATAGCGCTCGCCGGTATCCGGCAGCAGGGCAACGATGGTCTTGCCCTTGTTCTCCGGGCGCTTTGCAAGCTGGATGGCTGCCCAGACTGCCGCACCGGAAGAAATTCCGACCAGAACGCCTTCTGTCCGTGCGATGGCTCTGCCGGTCGCGTAAGCATCTTCGTTTGTGACGGTGATGATCTCATCGTAGATTTCGGTATTGAGGGTTTCCGGCACAAAGCCCGCGCCGATGCCCTGAATGCCGTGCTTGCCGGCAACGCCCTCAGAGAGGACAGGCGAACCCTTCGGCTCAACTGCCACAACCTTCACATCCGGATTCTGCGATTTCAGATATGCACCGACACCGGAAATCGTGCCGCCCGTGCCGACGCCGGCAACGAAAATATCAACCTTGCCTTCCGTGCCTTCCCAGATTTCCACACCGGTGGTCGCGGTATGGGCAGCAGGGTTTGCAGGGTTGGTGAACTGCGACGGAATGAAGCTGCCGGGGATTTCCGCAGCCAGCTCCTGTGCCTTCGCGATTGCGCCCTTCATACCCTTTGCGCCTTCGGTCAGAACGAGTTCTGCACCGTAAGCCTTCATGAGATTGCGGCGCTCGATGCTCATGGTTTCCGGCATGGTGATGATGAGGCGGTAGCCGCGTGCAGCCGCAACCGATGCCAGACCGATACCGGTATTGCCGGAGGTCGGCTCGATGATGACGCTGCCTTCTTTCAGCAGACCCTTTGCCTCTGCGTCATCGACCATCGCCTTTGCGATACGGTCTTTGACAGAACCGGCAGGATTGAAGTATTCGAGCTTTGCAACAATCTTTGCATCCAGCTCATTGACTTTTTCGGTGTTGGCAAGCTCCAGCAGCGGAGTATTGCCGATGAGGTCGGTAATGCGCTTGTAAATACTCATATTCATGACTCCCTTTCTGGTTTTGTTCATGTTTTGCAGATTGACATATTCATCCATGCGGAGATGGGACAGGTCCTTTCCCCTATCTCCTATATGAATGCTATGCATTAGCCGTGATTCTATTATAGCAGACGTTGCAGGATTTGTCAAGGGCTTTTGCAAATTTCCTGAAAAATTTTTTTGCAATGCAGATATTCCGTGTCAAAACCAGATATTTCCGGTCATTTTCCGCTGCTTTTCGCTTATAATACTATCACGGCAGCAAATCAGACAACGATCTGCAACAGGGCAGACGTGATTACGAGCAGGCTGCCGTCAGCGTAAAGCATAAGAAAAGGAGAAACGACGATGAAGGGTGAAATCACACAGAAGGGCAGAGACGCTCTGGAGCGTTTCAAGATGGAGTCTGCAAGTGAGGTCGGCGTGCCGCTGAATCAGAACGGCTATAACGGCGACCTGACTTCCCGTCAGGCGGGGTCGATCGGCGGTCAGATGGTCAAGAAGATGATCGACGCCTACAAGCAGCAGTAATCCGCTCTGAAAAGCACAGCGGCACCGCGGGTTTGTCCCGTGATGCCGCTGTCTGTTTGTTGAAAAAAAGTATCGCTGCGCGGATATTGAATGCACCTGAGCGAAGAACGCCGGGGCAGGCAAATCCGGATTCAGTTCATGATCAATCCGCCGGAGACACTGCTTCTTCGGGAATGCTGTCCGCAGGGGCGGAATTCCATCGCGGAACCTGTTCTTCCGGCAGGACTTCCTCGCCCGGATCATCCATGATAGTATCAGGCGTTGTATCGTCTGTGCCGTATCCCGGAGCAGGGGTGTAGCCGATCTCATACTGCTCGGTGTCAATCGGCTCTGCGAACATGATCTGTGCGTACAGCGTACCCTGTCCGGTCATATTCTGCCCCATGATCGTGAAATCAGCGGAGAGCGGCAGATCATGCGATTCGCCTGCTGCATCGAAATAGACATACGGGCCCTTGCTGTCATAGGGGTCGATGACATCCAGAAAAGCCTGACCGGGGCGGCAGATTTCCTCATACCTTTCGTCTGAAGGAACGCCCTCGCTGACATGGTATGCGCCGAACGGCGTGAAAGCGCATCGGGTCAGCGGATGATCCTTTTCATTGCGTGTCCAGCTTTGATAGAGCGCGAGCGGGTCGTCGCGGTCGGTGATCTGATTGACCTGATCGCAGAAGAACTCGATGCAGTGCGGCGGTGCGGCATCCCGCAGCGGATCATGGCGGGAGATGAAATTCATCGGGAGCTGTGTGATCTCCGTCTCAGATTCCGGCGTCGATGCGACGATTTTCAGGGTGCTGCTGCCGGCTTCATCAAAGAACGGCACATCACCGACATTGCTCAGCAGACCGTAGCAGTGCCACACACCGTCAGAGAGTTCTTCGCCCTGATCGGGCATCTCCCCGGCGCACTGCGAATAGATCGTTCTGCCGCCGCAGTCCGCATTCAGCGAGATGAGCGGGCGGGCATCGGCGTAATCATTGAAGGTCTGCCCCTGTTTGGGTTCCACATCGTAGAAATAGAACAGCATCCAGTCGCAGCCGCAGATGCCGCGCAGTGTCATGCGGTAGGCGTCATTCTCCCATGTGTCATTGCAGTCGATGCCGAGCCCTGCGAAATTGAACGTGCATTCTTTGCCGTTCTGCGCGGTATAGAGTTCGCGCATCCGGCTGCCGTATTCGGAATGATCGGGTTCGGGTTCGGTTATGGTTTCGCTTTCCTCGGCAATGGGCGCAGCGGTGGTTTCCACGGTCTGGATCTCGATTCCGCTTTCCTCATCCTGCGGCAGAGATGTGCCGGCAGGCGCTGCCGGAACGCGGTTGTGCAGCAGCAGATAGCCGCCGCCGACATTGAGTGCAAGCAGTGCTGCCGCAACTGCCGTTGCTGCGAAATTTTTGTTTCGGCTCATGCGGATTTCGCCTCTGCCGTGCTGCAAATCGGCATCAGAAAACAGAATCGGGTCTGCATTTCCGGAATGTTGCTTCATGGTATGCTCCTTTCGGACGGAACTGCCCCGTGAACGATGATACTGCATCATTTCGGTAATATCCTGCTCGGAAGCACCGTCCATCATCTTGAAAAAGTCTTCCTGTTTCACAGCAATTCCTCCTTTTCTAAATAGGCTTTCAGTTTATTTCGTGTGCGCAGGAGTGACATATTGACATAACCGACCGAATGACCGGTTTTCTCCGCGACTTCCTTTGCAGAAAGGCAGAGCCAGTATCGCTGCAAGAAGATTGCGCGGGCGGCAGGCTTCAGCGTCGGCAGAAACCGGCGGAAGGTATCGCGCAGCGCAATGCTGTCGATGATCTGGTCAGGCTGCTCTGCTGCGGGGATGCAGTCAGACAGCTCGTCAATCGCTATTGTGAGCTGACCGCCTCCGCGCCGCTGTGTCTTCTGATATGCCAGACGGTTCCGTGCCGCATTCCGGACTGCGGTCACAAGATACGCACCGAGAGAATCCGGTGCGGCAGGCGGGATGGCTTGCCAGAGATGCATCAGGGCATCATTCAGACATTCCTCGGCGTCTTCGCGGCTGCCGAGGATATTGTAAGCAACCGTCATGCAGAGTGCGCTGTACTGCGAACAGGTTTCTTTGATTGCGCGTTCATCGCGCTGTATGAATAAACGGATGATCTCAGCATCTTCCACGCTGCCTCACCTCCTCTCTATCTGTAATGACAGGTTTTTCAATGATATTATAACACAAAACGAAAAATTTTTCAAAATACGGGTGCAGGGCGCTGCCATTGACACCGGCGCGATTTTCCGGTATAATAGGCAAGGTGACAAGTCCATGAAAGGAGTTTCAAAGAATGCAGCATTCCCAAAATGAGAAACGCGAAAATCCGCGCAAAATCATGTTTTTTGATATTGACGGTACACTGATGGAGGATTCTGCCTCGCATTTCGTGCCGGAAAGCACCCCGCGGGCGCTCGCACAGGCGCGGGCAGCGGGCAATCTGCTGTATGTCAACACGGGTCGTCCGGTTATCAACGTGGATGCGGATGTGCGCGTGCTTGGCTTTGACGGCTACATCTGCGGCTGCGGCACGTACATCGAATGCGAGGGCGAGGAACTGTTCTACGCGACCAATCCGCAGGCACTCTGCCGCGAAACCGCTGCGCTGATCCGGGAATGCGGGGCGTCGCCGCTGTTTGAGCGCCGCGATGCGTTCTATTTTGATCCGGAGGCGCGGGAGCTGCCGTTTGTCACGGTCATCCGCGATACCTTCCGGATGCAGGAGAAGAATGTCTGGCGCAAGGTCAGCGATGCCGATTTCAGTTTTGATAAATTCGTCATTGCCTACGATGAACAGACCGATCTGGAGCGTTTCCGCAAGGGGATTGCGCCGCATTTTACGTTCATTGACCGCGGCTGGGGCTTTGCGGAGATGGTTCCGCTGCCATACAGCAAAAAGACCGGCATTGACTTTGTGCTGGAATATTACGGCTTGCAGCGGGAGAATGCCTATGCAATCGGGGACAGCCTGAACGATTTGCCGATGTTTGAAGGCTGCGGCACGTCAATTGCAATGGGTAACGGCGAAAAACTGATTCCCTATGCAGATTACGTGACAGACGATCTCTGGCATGACGGCGTTGCAAAAGCGCTGGCGCATTTCGGATTTCTTGCGGGCGGCGTGTCTGCATAAGGCAGCCGTGACTGCACCCATGTTTTGATTCTGAGACCGGATCTTCCATTTCCATTGTATTTCTGTGCATAATATGCTATAATAATTGGGTATGTAACTTTTTATGTGGTTACACATGATTTGTCAAATGAATGATCTGTTTATCCAAACTGAAGTTTTTGGTCG
>DGVV01000156.1 GCA_002395085.1 Ruminococcus sp. UBA4275
ACACTCCGCGGTGAGTTTGCAAGCAAACTCACCCATACCCCGCCAAAGGGATACTATCCCTTTGGAATCCCATTTATGTGAAATATAGCAAATACGTTCTTTTTCATATTGTTCCAAAAAAGGGATTCTTAAGGGCTAGTAGCCCTTAAGCGGGAGTTTGAGGTGAATTTGCCTGCAAATTCATGCGAAGCGAGCGGCACCCTCAATATAAATCCGTCGGAGACACTTTATCTACAAGCTGACCTCCCCTTTCAGGGGAGATGCTCAGAAGATCCTGTTTTCCGCCCCAGCACAACCCGTTCGATCCCGTTCAGGTCGCGGACGGTTTCCACATCCGTAAAGCCGTTCTCACGGAGAATCGCGGCAACTGCATCTGCCTGATGCGCCCCGACCTCATACGCCAGCAGGCCGTCCGCGCACAGACTGTCCTTCCATACCGCCGTGATCGCACGGTAGAAATCCAGACCGTCTTCGCCGCCCGCCAGCGCCGTTTCCGGCTCGTAAGTCACTTCCGTTTGCAGTGCTGCCATGTCCGCCGCCGTCAGATAGGGCGGGTTGCAGACAATGCAGTCCAGCCCGCGAAACCGCGCCGCGGTCTCCGCGTCCAGCACATCGCCCGCGGAAAACTGCACATCCAGCTTCAGCCGCACGGCATTTGCATCAGCATATTTCATCGCAGCAGCTTGCTTTTCAATGCCGGTGACATCCGCATCCGGACGCTGCGATTTCAGCGCCAGCGCGATGCATCCGCTGCCCGTGCAGAGATCTGCAATGACAGGCGACGGTTTGTTCCGCAGACGGCAAAGCACCGATTCCACAAGCGTTTCGGTATCGGCGCGCGGAATCAGCACTCCCGCACCGACCAGCACCTCCAGCCCGTAGAATTCCCATTTGCCGAGCAGATATTGCAGCGGCTCATGATTTGCACGCCGCTGCGTGATCTCTCTTGCGTGTGCTTCATCGCGGGCATCCTGCACGATCCACTGTGCTTCCAGTTCCGGATCGTCGATGCCGCCCGCACGGAGCGTCTCCGCCAGCTCCCGCAGAAAATCGGGAGAAGGCAGGCTTACCATTCGTCATCCTCCAGATTTTCAGGGATGCACGGGGTCATTGCCGCAATCGCACACTCGATCTGCCCCGCATTCGGCTCTTTCGTCGTGATGCGCTGCACCCAGAGTCCCGGTGCGGAGATGATGCGCGTCAGGAGATTATCGTGCCGCCCCGCAAACTGAATCAGCTCAAAGCTCACGCCCATGATAACCGGCAGAAGCAGCAGCGAGAACAGCACTCTCTGCCACACAATCGTATACGGATTGAAGCATCCGAAGAAAATGCTGATAATCAGCACGAGGAAAATGAAGCTCGTGCCGCAGCGCGGATGAAACCGCACCTGTTTTTTCACGTTCTCCACAGTCAGCGGGAGCGCCGCCTCAAAGCAGGCAATGGTCTTATGCTCTGCGCCGTGATATTCGTAGGTGCGTCGCACAGACTTGAAACAGCCCGTCACCGCCATATAGCCGATGAAAATTGCCGTTTTGACCACGCCCTCCGCACAGGAGCGGATGATGCTGCTTTCGGTCAGCGGCTTGATGAGTCCGACGACCAGACGCGGTAGATACAGGAACAATCCGAAACTCAGCGCCAGTGAAAGCACCATCATGACAACCATGAGGATATTGAAAATCTTGTCACCCAGCTTGTCATCAAGCCACTGCTCGAATTTGGAAGGTTCTTCGTAATCATAATTCTCCGCTGCCTTTTGCAGATAATCCCAGCGCTTTTCAAGGGTTTCCGCATCCGGCGCGCCAAGCGGCACATAATCCTTGTCCTCTTTGGATTTTTCAGCGTCGGTCTTCTCGCGCTGTTCTTTCAGCCACACGGCAAATCTGCTGTGCTGCTCCTCCTCCGGCATTTTATCGAGTTTGATCTCTTTTTTCCATTTGCAGAAAGCGTCGATCTCCTCATCATACTGCTTTTCCGCCGACTTCATCAGGCAGCGGTAGCCGTCGATCATTGAGCGGACAAATCCCACGCAGCCGCGCACCAGCGGCACACGGACATACCATGGCCGCACGATTTTCTGTTCGCCTGTCTGCGGATCGGTCACGAATTTTGCGGGGATGTCCCACGTTTCGATGTCGATTTCGCCGTTCGGGAGACGGCAAGCCATTGCGCCGCGGAATGCGCCCTTCATCATGACGCCCTCAACAAGCGCCTGCCCGCCAATTTTGGATTTATGTGCATAGGCCGCCTTTGCAGCCGCCTGATCTACTTTCTGCTCTGCCAAAACAAGGTTTCCTCTCTATAATAAATTATGCGAAAATGCAGCATTTACGCGAAGATCGCGCCAATCAGCAGCAGCACGCCGACAAATCCGAACAGGAATGCCCCCAGCACTCTGTCGTTTGTGCGTCTGCGCTCATATTTCGGATCATACAGCGCGCGCGGGCCGTTTGGATCAATGAAAATCGACGCCGTATCGCCTTCACGGTAGGTTTTGCTCTTGCTCGGATTATACGCCTTCACGCGATAGCTCCGCCCGCCGTATTCATATTCATAAGTGGGAGTCCATGCGCGCACAGAACCATACCGTGTGCCGCCGTGTTTTTCTCTGCGCTTCACGCTGATTCTGCCCTTTTCAACCTGGACGATCCGTGCCGTTACCGGTACGCCGCCCTCAATTTTTTCGCGGTTGATCCGCTCGCGGCGGTCTTTGAGCATCCAGTATGCAGCAAACAGCACCACTGCCCCCATCAGACCGAACATGATCTTTCCGCCGATCGCCTGACCGACATCATCCATGATTCTGCATCTCCTGTTACGATGATAAGTTTCATTCTGTATCCGTGTGCCGTCTGCGGATCAGCTTCTCAGCCCCCAGAATGCGGCAGCCGTCAGCAGAAACAGCCAGGGCACTCCCACCAGCAGCTTCCGCTTGTAGGTTTCCGGCACAAATACCGCACGTTCCGGTTCTTCCGGATTGATGCGGATGCGGCAGAATTCGCCTCTTGGCGGAATCATCCACAGAATACCGGCGCTTCCGGCATCCGGCGCGGTATATTCCCTGCCGCCAAAACTGAACCGGTAATACGGAAGATAAACCGACCCGCCATTCCCATTTGGCTTCTGCTCGATCTCCGTGATTTCAGCTTCCGCTTCTTCGGTATATGTCTGAAAGTACCGGCAGCCCTGCAAAACGACCAGTATGAGGATCAGAAGGCAGGACGGAGCAAGAAAAACCGCAGCGTAGAAGAACATCTGATGCTGCGCCATTGCAAGGCAAGATGCCATCACACCAGACACACCCTTTCCGCTTACGTTTTTGCTTCTCTTTCCATTGCGGGGAGTGTGACGGTCACGGTCGTACCGACGCCTTCCTCGCTTTCAATATCCAGTGTACCCTGATGCAGCTGCACCAGTTCATCCGCGACGGCAAGCCCGATGCCGGAGCCGCGGCGGGTATGGTTCGGCTTGTAGAATTTCGTTTTGATCTTCGGCAGATCCGATTTCTTGATGCCGCAGCCGTGATCACGCACGGTAATGCGCACAGCCTTGCCATCCTCCGCCGCCTCCGCGGTAATCTCGACCAGACCGTCCTCATCGGAATATTTGATCGCATTGTCGATGATATTGATGAACACCTGCCGGATGCGGTTCTTGTCGCCGTTGACAAACGGAAGCATTTCGGGTTCTTCGTAGATCACGCGGATGTGATCCTGCTTTGCGCGTTCCATGTAGATGAGAACGGCATCGCCCAGCTCGGCCAGAATATCCATCGGCGCCATTTGCAGCGGGAAATGACCGCTCTGCATCCGCGAAAAATCAAGCAGCTCCTCGACCATATCAGAGAGTCGCTCTGTCTCGCTCACAATGATGCGCAGTCCCTTCTGCATCATGACAGGATCGGGCGCGGCGGTCTCGGCGGACATATCCCGGAGGGTATCCGCCCAGCCCTTGATTGCCGTCAGCGGGGTGCGCAGCTCATGCGACACCGACGAAATAAACTCATTTTTCATCGCTTCGGCGGAGGAAAGCTCATCCGCCATGTGATTGATGCCGGCGCACAGCTCACCGATCTCATCCTCACTCTCCTGCGGGATGCGGTCTTTGAAATCGCCCTGTGCAAATTTGCCGGTTGTTTCATTGATCTGCCGGATCGGTCGCAGAATCGAGCTGACGAAGTAAAGATCGGAGACGCCCAGCAGCAGCAGCACCGCAATCGCAACCAGCGTCACGGCAAGCACAAAGCCCGCAACCGTATTGTCAATCGTTTCCAGCGAGGTGACCACACGGATCGCGCTGTATTCCTCGCTGATGTCGGTGATCGGGTAGCAGACTGCCATGATGCGTTCGCCGTTGAGCGTATGGCCGGTGCTGAACCCGTAGGGATCGCCCGAACGCATTGCCTTGTCGTAATCAGGCATGGAAACCGCATCCGGCGTAAATCCGGAAGACGTCAGCACAATTCTGCCGTCGTAATCAATCGCCATCAGCTCCATTTTATCCTTATCGGAGAAGCTTTCCAGCGTATTGCGGATCTCCGCGCTGAGATTCGTACCTGAATCGCTCGCATAGCGCGTCAGAACACCGTTGACGGCGTTGATTTTCGTCACAAGATACTGCCGCGCAGAGTTGTAGAAGAAACTCTGCACCGCGTAGATCACCGCCAGCTCAATCACGAGCAAAATCAGCACGATGACGCCGAGATTGTTCGTGATCCAGCGGCGGGTAATGCTTTTTTTCGCCATTTTGCGTGTTTACCGGCGCGTATCCGGTTTTTCCTCCCACTTGTAGCCGTAGCCCCAGATTGTGGTGATATAATGCGGCTCGGAAGGTTCATCTTCAATCTTCATGCGCAGGCGGCGGATGTTGACATCGACGATTTTATTGTCGCCGTAGTAGCTGTCCGTCCAGACGTGCGAAAGAATCGACGCACGGTCCAGCGCGGTATTCTTATTGCGCAGGAAGTATTCGAGAATCTGGAACTCCACCTGCGTCAGTTCAATCGGCACACCGTTCTTCGTGACCGTTCTGCCGTTGATATTCAGCACGAACGGGCCGGATTCCAGCACGGTATGCTCCTCGCTTTTCATCGGATTCAGGCTGACTCTGCGGTAGAGTGCATCCACGCGCACGGTCAGTTCGGAGGGAGCAAAGGGCTTCGTGATGTAGTCATCTGCGCCAATCATCAGGCCGTTGACCTTATCCATCTCCTGAGCCTTTGCGGAGAGCATGATGATGCCAAGCGTCTGCGATTTCTCGCGCAGCCGCTTGCAGACCGTAAAGCCGTCAATGCCGGGCATCATGATGTCGAGCAATGCGATCTCAAATCCTCCGTTTTCCTGATCAAACACGCGCAGCGCATCCTCGCCGCAGCTCACGTCCACGACATCGTAGCCTGCGCGCTTGAGTGTGATCACAACAAACTCGCGGATGGACTCCTCGTCCTCGCAAACCAGTACACGCTTCATATAGAATCTCCCTTCTGTCGTAAAGTAGGATTACAGCACCTTCATCGCAAAGAACAGTTCGCTCTCGGTGAGTGCCAGCCGGCTGCCGGCAGAAAGCCGTTTGCCGAGGTAATATTGATTGCCCTGCCGCCGCAGCAGCATATACCCTTCTGACTGCATCGCATCCGCGGCAATCGGGTCTGTAACGACTGCCAGCCGCAGAAGCTGTTCGGTCAGCACCGGCAAACCGTCGTTCTGATTTGCGGCGGTATCAAAGGCGTAAAAGACGATTTCATCATTTTCCTGCACGGCGGTCACGCGGCGCTCCCATTTCTCCGGCATTATGAACACATAGTTCTCCTGCACGGAATAATAGGACGCATATTCGCGCATCAGCCTGCCGCTGCGGCAGACATACCAGCTTGTCATCAGCAGCGGCGAACCCACTTCCGGATTCGTCCACCCGTAGAAGGATGTACCGATGGGGATTTCCATTTCGCCGTCATCGTCAATATCCATTGTCGCACAGCCGGCGGGACGTTCTGTATTCGGAAGATAGTCATGCCGGTCGGCGTACAGCAGCGACAAAGCTCCGCCGCTGTAAAGCAGAACGGCTGTCTGCACGGTTGTCGCACCGGTTGAGCCGTCCATATAAATCGCGCTGCCGATGCTGCCGTCCTCTGCGGGCAGCGAACCGAACAGCAGGCGGGAAACATCTGTAAAAGATTCCGGCAGATTGAGCTGCGAAGGGACATACCGTCCGCTTTCATTCAGCTCATAGACGGTTGCCGTCGCAGGCGAGGGTGCTTTGCCGGAAGATGCCGTAAACAGTTCCGGTGTGCCGTCCTGATTGAGGTCGCGCAGCGCCATCACGGTATAGGGAACACTCAGGGAACGTTCCAGTGCGCCGTTCTCATAATGATAGACACCTGCTGCATGGTCTGCGCCGTCCACGGCGCTGTAGCTGACAATCAGATTCGTGCGGGCATTCGTGCCGAGGCGTTCCACATCCACACGGTCGATTTCCGCGCCCTCTGCGGGATAATCGGAAACCGATTTCCACGCACCGTCCTGCTGATCCAGCAGGCAGATGCGCAGCGGATTCTCCTCAGCGGCGGCACGTCCCGCCTCATAAAACACAATCGCCTCATCAGAGCCGTCACCGTCGAGATCCTCAACCGTGAACGCGGAAAGGCGTGTGCCGGATTTCGGGTAACGCAGGCTCACCGATGAACCTGCTGCGGTGATCAGCGCCTGATAAATCTGCTCCTGTTCCACCGTCAGACGGGGCGGAGAGAGCATATTTTCGACGCTCATCGAAAAATTGCACGACGGCAGTGCGAGTGCGCTCATCGCAGCCGCCGCCAGACGGAAAACGGGTCGCAAAGAACTGCACTCCCCTCTGTCATCAGAATGGTCGTTTCAGCCGGATCAGCCGCGCTCTGCAAGCGGGGTATAGGGCTTCGCCTTTGCGAGCGATTTGTAAGCCGGCCGGATGATGCGGTTGCCGGTCAGCACTTCCTCGATGCGGTGTGCTGCCCAGCCCGCGATGCGGGAAACGGCAAACATCGGGGTCAGCAGGTCTGCGGGGATGCCCAGCATCCGGTAGACCAGACCGGAGTACAGATCCACATTGGCACAGATATGCTTCTGTGCGGCGCGCGGGGATTTCTCCGCAACCAGTGCCGGCGTGAGACGCTCAATGGCATCCAGCAGCTTGAAATCTTCCTCGATGTCCTTGCCCTTTGCCAGTGCAAACGCCTTCTCCTTGAGCAGCACAGCACGCGGATCGGAGAGGGTATAGACCGCATGACCCATACCGTAAACCAGACCTGCGCCGTCGCCGGCTTCCTTGCGCAGCACCTTGCGGATATAATCTGCAACCTGACCGTCATCGGTCGTATCTTTGATTTCACGCTTGAAGGTATCGAGCTGCTCGATGACCTTGATATTTGCGCCGCCGTGCCGATAGCCCTTCAGCGCACCGATTGCGGCGGAATATGCCGAATAGGGGTCTGTGCCGGAGGATGTCAGCACGCGGCAGGAAAATGCGGAATTATTGCCGCCGCCGTGTTCTGCGTGGAGCATCATGCAAATATCCAGCAGATGCGCTTCTTCCGGTGTATACTGGCGGTCAAGGCGCAGCAGCGAGAGGATGGTCTGTGCATTGGTCTCCTCATGGCGCAGCGGATGCATGACGAGCGATTCATTATCAAAATGCTGCCGCTTCACCTGATATGCCGCAGACATGATGACCGGCATCCGCGCAATCATCGAAATGGCAATGCGGACTTCGTTTTCGAGCGTCTGCACCTCGCACTCATCGTCATAGGAATAGAGTGCCAGCACCGCTCTGCCCAGCTTATTCATGATGTTATTGGAAGGCGCTTTGGCAATCATATCCAGCACAAAGCCATCGGGAAGCTCACGCTCCTCTGCAATCAGCTCCTGAAACGACTTGAGCTGCCCTGCCGTCGGAAGCTTGCCGAACAGCAGCAGATACGCCACTTCTTCATAGCCGAAGCGGTTTTCCTTTTCTACGGCGTGTACGAGATCCGTGATCTGATAGCCGCGGTAGATCAGCTCACCGGGGATCGGTTCGACCTCGCCTTCATTGATCATATAGCCATGTACATTGCAGATCTTGGTAATGCCCGCCACGACGCCTGTGCCGTCGGCGTGCCGCAGACCGCGATGCACCTGATATTTCTGATAAAGCGCGGGATCGAGCGCGGAATATTCGCGCAGTCCCTCGCATAATTCTTGTATGCGGGGGGAATTGCTGACGAGGTTCATGATACGTGTTCATCCTTTCGGTATTGGCGAATGTGCATATAACTGCATTCTCTACTATTATAGCCGTTTTTGCGTCTTCTGTCAAGCAAGAATCATTCGTTTCCGCATATTCTGTATGAACCTGAGGAGGAGAAGCCATGAAACGCCGCCTGCCTTCCGTGCTGCTTGCCGCAGCAGCCATTCTGCTTTGCCCGTTATCCGTCCGCGGAAAAGATGCAGCGGAAAGCATCCCGACGGCTGCCGCACCCGTTCTGCTGCCGCACGAAGATGCCGCCGCACAGGAGACGGTCTGCCGCCTGCTGGAGACCGCCAGCGGTACAGTACAGGAAATCCCGCTGCGGACATACCTCATCGGGGCAATCGCCGCCGAGATGCCCGCCTCCTACGAATCTGCTGCCCTTGCTGCACAGGCGGTTGCCATCCGCACCTATTTTGAACGGATGCACCGCATCGCACAGCAGACACCTGATCCCGCACTCTGCGGCGCGGATCTCTCCGATGATGCGCGGCACTATCTCGCATATTGTCCGGAAGCGCAGCTCCGTGATCTATGGGGCGAAGATTTTGCGCGGAATTACGAAAAAATTGCCGCTGCCGCAGACATCGGCATCACGCGGCTGCTCTGCGCAGAGGGCGAACCGGTTGCGGCGGCATTCCACGCCATTTCGCCTGGCATGACCGAAAACGCCGAAACCGTCTGGGGGGCGGCGCTCCCCTGCCTGACCTCCGTTTCCTCGGAAGCTGACCGCAGTGCGCCGCATTTCGAGGAGACCGTCACGCTGCCGCCGGAAACCGTCCGGAAAGCGCTGGGCAGCATCCCGCTGCCGGAAGACCCCGCGGAATGGTTTGTTCCGGAGACGGTCAGCGAGGCAGGCACAGTTCTCCGGATGCGCTGCGGCAGCACAGTTCTGACCGGACAGCAAATCCGCGAGATGCTGGGACTGCGTTCTGCCTGCTTTACGGTATCCTGCACAGCGGGTCAGCTTGCCTTCACGACCCGCGGCTTCGGGCATGGGGTCGGGATGAGCCAGTACGGCGCAAACGAAATGGCGCGCAGCGGCAGCACTTACGAGGAAATCCTGCTGCACTACTATCCCGGTGCGGAACTTACCGGCATCGCCGGATAGACAAAAAAGCTCCCCCGCTCCCAGCAAAGGGACGGGGGATAAACTATATATAGGGAGAAATCGCATTATTTCTCGCGGCGCTTGGAAGTGCAGACAACTGCTGCACCTGCTGCGCTCAGACCTGCAATTGCGAGTGCTGCGATCGGCATTGCATCGCCGGTCTTGACGCTGCCTGCGGTGGTGACGGCTGCCTTCGTGGTGGATGCTGCACTGGTAGAAGATGCAGCCTTCGTGGTGGTAGCTGCCGCCTTGGCAGTCGTTGCTGCCGCGGTGGTAGTCGTGGTGGTGGACTGTGCCTTCGTGGTGGTGGATGCTGCGGTGGTCGTGGCCGGTGCTTCTGCTGCCATGACATTGTACTTTGCGCCGACGGTCTTCACCTTGCCGGAAGCATCCTTGGATGCGGTGACCGTGTGGGTGCCTGTGCCGCTGAGGGAGATGACTGCGGTGCCGTCTGCATTGGTCATCATGCCGGTATCCTTGCCGTCAATGTAGATCTTTGCGAACGGAACAGCCGTACCCTCGGAAGCGCCTGCTGCATAGTGCTTGACAAAGAGCTTCTCAGTCTTGCTGTAGGCGGAGACTTCCTTCATGTAGTGGGGGAAATCTTCGGGATCGCCCCATGCAAGCACATACTGCTCCTCAAGCTGATCTTTCGGGCGGACCACAACGCTGGCGTTTGCGGGAAGTGCAAGCTGATTTGCCTGCGCAAGCGGCTTCACAGCGGAATCATTGACGCGGACAACGAACTCACCGGTTCTGCCGCAGATGATGCCGTCCTGGAATTCCAGTTCGCCGTCGAAGCGCTGACGGGAAATTGCGCTGTAGATTGCATCGTAAGCGGTGAAGCTGCCGTCTTTGTCGCAGTCGTAAATATCCTGTGCGACATTCATCACTCTGCCGTTTTCGGTGTTTGCGGTGTAGACATCCACGATTGCGGTGGTGAAAGCCTTATCCTCATGTGCAAGGATCTCGTGCCAGCAGAGGGTATCCTTCTCAGGATCTGTCGAACCGGGGACGGTGACGCTGATGCGCTGGTATCCGGGGAATCTGACGAGAATCTCTGCATCGCCGTTCTCATCGGTATCCACGAAGGTATATGCGCCGTCGATCCACACGCGCAGACCCTTCACGCTGACCTTGCCGGCATTCTTCTTCAGACCCGGCGTGACGCTCACATGAACCTTGACGGTGTGATTGACCAGAACCGTGTTTCTGTTCTCATCCTCCAGACCGGAGAGCGTGATGCCATAGTAATCATTGTATTGCAGATACTGTGCGGTCCAGCTGATGCTGTCACCGTCCAGCAGGGTATCGCGTCTCTCAGAGGGCTTGCAGTCGGGCTGACCGCTGTTGGTGTAAACGCAAACGCCGCTCGGGTTGAGGATGCTTTCGGTATAGCCTGCGTTGACGCCCCAGATGTAGTCGTCATCCAGGCCGGCAGCCGCGCCGCCCGGATAATACTTTTCGTGTGCGCAGTACATTGCGTCCGCGCCGGTGAGCTTGCCGTCCTTGTTGATGTCGGTGACGGTGATGTCGCCCTTGACGGTGGTTTCTTTGCCGGCAGCCTGATCGTAGGTTTCAAGGCTGAATTTGACGTTGACGGAATCTGCCGCAGAAGCGGTCAGAGGGGTGGATGCTGCTGCGAGAGCGGCGGCGGTCAGAATGATAATAGCAGTCTTTTTCATGATAATTTCTCCCTTTCCGATTTTCAGTTTCGGTTCATTTTCATTGTGTTTGGTTATTTGATACGATCGTATTGGGCTTCGTTCTTTGCCCTTCACCTATAAAGACAGCAAGGCACGGGATCGCGTCACACTTTTTTGAAAAAAATTTCGGGATTTTTTTGAGATTTTTCATTTTTGACGCAGATACGTGATTTTTGCACCAAAAAATTTTGGAGTTTTTTTGTGACTGCGGGAAAATTTCATCGTAACCGCCTGTTTTCGCGGACATCTGCCGAAAAAAAAATCCCCTGACGCCGCAAAAGCATCAGAGGATTTTTCATATCAGATGATATTCGGATCAGCCTGCGTAATCAGCACCGAGCTGGAGAGCGCGCATATTGTTATCAATGGTATGCGCACGCTTTGCCGGCGTATTCTTTTCGAGTGCCTTGCGGACAGTCTCGAAGGTGAAGATGCCGGTCTCGTGCAGCAGCTTGCCCAGCAGGACGATGTTTGCACCCTTTGCGAGGTTGTTGTCGTCTGCGAGCTGTGTTGCAGGAACATAGAAGGTCTCGATGTCAGTACGGTCGGTCTTTGCGTCGATCATGGAGCTGTCAGCGAAGACCTTGCCGCCCGGCTTGACATTCGGCACGAAAGCCTCAAAGGACGGGCCGTTCAGCACGACCAGCAGATCCGGCTCCAGCACCTGCGGCGAACCGATCGGCTCATCAGAGATGCAGACGGAGCAGTTGCACTTACCGCCGCGCATTTCCGGACCGTAGCTGGGCAGCCAGGAGATCTCCTTGCCCTCGAACAGTGCGCAGTAAGCGAGCAGCTTGCCGGCAAACAAAATGCCCTGTCCGCCGAAGCCTGCGAGTAAGATTTCATGGGTCATTTCGTTTCGCCTCCCTTATTCAGCAGTGCAGCATTTGCCTCATTGATGTCCACATCCTTGTAGACACCGAGCGGATAGTAGGGGATGCACTCCTCCTGAAGTCTCTTAATGGACTCCTTCGGCGTGAGGCCCCAGTTGGAGGGGCAGGTGGACAGAACTTCGACGATAGAGAAGCCATTGCCCTTCTGCTGGTTCTCAAATGCCTTGCGGATCATCTTCTTGGTCTCGCGGATGTGCGGGACGGTATCGACTGCCGTGCGGACGGCAAGAGCCGTACCGGAGAGCGTGGAGAGCATCTCGCAGACGCGCACAGGATAGCCTGCGGTCTTGGGATCTCTGCCGTAAGGCGTGGTGGTGGTGACCTGACCGGGCAGGGTGGTCGGAGCCATCTGACCGCCGGTCATGCCGTAAGTACCGTTATTGACGAAGATGACCACGATGTTCTCGCCGCGGGTTGCCGCGTGAACGGTCTCAGCGGTACCGATAGCAGCGAGGTCGCCGTCGCCCTGATAGGTGAAGACGTTAAGGTCGGGTCTTGCGCGCTTGACACCGGTTGCAACGGCCGGCGCTCTGCCGTGCGGCGCTTCAATCATGTCACAGTTAAAATAGTTATATGCGAAGACGGAGCATCCGACCGGACATACGCCGACGGTGTCGCCCTCAATGCCCATCTCGTCAATGACTTCTGCGACGAGACGGTGAATGATACCGTGCGTACAGCCCGCGCAATAGTGCAGACGGACATCGCACAGGGAATGCGGTCTCTCAAAAACAACAGCCATTACTGCGCACCTCCGTTCAGCTTCCTGATCTGATCCAGCACCTCATTCGGGGAGGGGATCACGCCGCCGGTTCTGCCGTAGAAGGAGACAGGGATCTTGCAGTCAAGTGCGAGCTTGACGTCATCGACCATCTGACCCATATTCATCTCGACAGAGAGGACAGCCTTTGCATTCTTCGTTGCATCGAGGAGCTGAGCCTTCGGGAACGGCCAGAGCGTCACAGGACGGAACAGACCTGCCTTGATGCCCTCTGCGCGTGCCTTATTGACAGCAGACTTTGCGATACGGGAAGTTGCGCCGAACGCAGTGATGACGATTTCGGCATCATCGCAGAGATAGGTCTCCGCCTCAGCCTCATTTGCCTCGATCTGTGCATAGCGCTCATAGCGGGCTCTGACCTGCGCTTCGAGGTCATTTGCCTCGATGTACAGGGAATTGACGATGTGATGCTCACGCTGCATCTTGGTACCGGTGGCAGCCCAGGAGGAGTTATCCGCCTGCGATGCCTTGATCTCCGGGAACTCGACCGGCTCCATCATCTGACCGAGGAGACCGTCCGAGAGGAGCATGACCGGCACGCGGTACTTCTCACCGAGATCAAACGCACGGACGACGAGGTTGACGACTTCCTGCACGGAATTCGGGGCGAGGATGATGAGGCGGAAATCGCCGTGACCCAGACCCTTCGTTGCCTGCCAGTAATCCTGCTGGGAAGGCTGAATCGAACCCAGACCCGGACCGCCGCGCTCGACATTGACGATGAGGCAGGGGACATCGGAGCCTGCGATGTAGGAGATACCCTCAGATTTCAGGGAAATTCCGGGGGAGGAGGAGGAGGTCATGACGCGGGTGCCGGTACCGGCAGCACCAAGCACCATATTGATCGCTGCGACCTCAGACTCAGCCTGAAGGAACACGCCGCCGCGCTTGGGCATCTGCTTGGAGAGATACTCGGAAAGCTCGGTCTGCGGGGTAATCGGGTAACCAAAGAAGCACTTGCAGCCTGCACGGATGGCGGCTTCGGCGAGTGCCTCATTGCCTTTCATTAAAACCTTTTCCAATGAAAACAATCCTTTCCTTTATTTTTCGATGACGATGGCACAATCCGGACACATCATGGCACACATAGCACAGCCGATGCACTTGCTTTCGTCAGTGCAGTATGCCGTAAAAACGCCTTCCTTGTTGCGCTTCTCGTGCTGAATCGCGACGATCTGCTTGGGACAGGCTGTCGTACACAGCTCGCATCCCTTACAGCGGTCAAAAATGACGCTCATTTTTGCCATTTTCTTACCATTCCTTTCTGTAAATGATTAAGGCTTCGGATACGCAGTCCGGACGGAGCGCCCACTAAAACCTTTAACTTATATTATAGCACACTTCCGTCCGGATTGCAAGTACCATTGTGATTTTTTTCACAATCATTCCTTCAGAAGGTGACCGTGCGGGGCGGCGCAGTAAAGGACGAGAAGGTCGCGGTTGCATTGCGCAGATACAGCACCTCCGTATTGTCATCCTCCGCGCTGTACATCGCCTTCAGTGCCGGATAGTTCTCCAGCATATCGCGCTTGGCAGCGAGATTTTCGTCGCGCACCAGTTCACACGCAATGCGCAGCCAGACACCGTCACAGAAGGCGCAGATTTCCGCCTTCGGATTCGCCTGAAGCTGTTTGGAGACATCCTTGGATTTGCCTGTCTGGATGTAAAGCTTGCCCTCAAAGAGGTTGATTGTGCCGAACGGCCGCACACGGGGCTGATCGCCCTCCACCGTTGCGAGATAGTATGTCTCGGCTTTTTTCAGAAATTCGCAGACTTCTTTCATGACAGTATTCCTCCTGTTTTCAATCTCCGCATGATGTGCGGGATATTTTTATTGTAGCATATTACGCGGAAAAATGCAATGATTTTGCGCATGGAAATTACATCGGCAATGCCATGCAAAAAGCCACAGCACATCTGATAAGCACATCAGATATGCTGTGGCTTGCGTTTTTTGTTCGGGGAGGCTTCGGGATGTCACACGGCACAGGTGACCGGACGGAAGCAGCGGCGCGGCTTGCGCATGGGATTTGCAGAGAGCATATATCCCTTGCCGCGCACCGTATGCAGCAGCGGCAGCGGATGCCCTTCGTCAATCTTCTGCCGCAGATAGTGAATATATACCGGCACAAGTCCTGAGCCGGCATCCTGCGCAGAAATATGCGCCTCAATTTCAGCGCGTGTCAGGATCTTGCCGGCGTGCTGCGCGAAATATTCGAGAATGGCGCTCTCTTTTGCCGAGAGCAGCAGACGCTTTCCGCTGCGGGTCGCAACGTGCTGCGTCAGATCAACGGTCAGGTCAGCAATGCAGTGAATGCCGCCGTTTGTGCCGTCATATTCGGGCGGCGTGCGCCGCTGATACGTGCGCACCATGCGGCGAACCCGCGCCATGCACTCATCCAGATGAAACGGCCGCAGCAGATAGTCGTCTGCACCGCTGTCCAGCGCCAGCACTCTGTCTGCCACGCAGGCACGGCTGGAAAGTACCATGACCGGTGTATCCAGCCGGCGCGTCCGCAGTTCCCGCAGAACATCCACGCCGTCCATATCCGGCAGAGACCACTCCAGCAGAATCGACTCAAACCGCAGCGAATCCAGCAGCTTGAGGGCATCTGTGCCGTTCGAGACGCAGACAGCCGTGTAGCCGTCATCCGTCAGGCGGCGGCGGACTGTTTCTGTCAGCTCCTGACTTGGTTCGATCAGCAGAATTTCCATAGCACACGCATCCTTTCTGTAAATGTTTCCGGATTTGCTGCTATTATCATAGCACACAAAGATGAAACGAACCTTAAAAAGAAACCCGATGCCTTTTTCAGCATCGGGAAAACCAAACAGGAAGTGTGTAGGAGGAAATAGGAAGCAGTCCGTTGCGGAACCAAATGCAGGGTGTTCCGGCGGACTGACGGAATCGGCTTACTGTTCGCCGCGCTTTGCTGCCGTCACGACTGCTGCGCCGGAGGCTGCAAGTGCAGCAAGAATCAGGGCGGCAGCCGGCATAGCATCGCCGGTTTTGACATTGCCTGCTGTGGTGGAGGCTGTCTTTGCAGCGGCAGACGATGCAGCAGAAGCAGTCTTCACAGAAGTTTCTGCGCTGCTTGCGGCAGATGTCCTGTCTGATGTCTGAACTGTACCGGTCGTTGCTGCGGTGGTCTCTGCAATTGCCGGCCGCATCGTAAAGATCACATGGTCGGCAGGATCTATGACGGTTTTGCCCGCTGCTTCGGTGAATGCGCCGGTGTAATCCAGATCATCCCTGCACAGATTTGCAGCTCTGGCAAGCGTCATTGCATCGTTCAGATCCACTTCCCCGTCATCATTGAAATCATAGACCAGCAGATCGGAAGTTGTTTTCGGCTGAACTGCGAATGCATCGTCATAGACATTCACCCGCACACGGAACATCTGATCCGCCTTGCGAATATCAATCGGATAAACGTTGCTGTCATCCTGCCGTGCGGTCAGCGCATATTTTCCTGCCTGACCGAAGGTGAGAGCCGCGTTGCCGTCCTGATCCGTTGTGGCGGCATACGAACCATTCAGCAGCAGCGTGATGCCGGACGCCGGCTTAGGGTCACGCACATAGGTCTCATACTGCATCGCACGGACTGTCAGCGTTGTGCCGGTCGGGAGCGGATCTGCGAGGGAATGCTGCTGCATTTCGCCGTTCAGAATCTCCAGCCCGATGAAAGATGACATTATATCCTGCGCATAAATGGTCAGCGAATCCCCTTCCTGAAGGTCTGTGCGGAAGCGCGGGTCTTCTGTTCCCGCCTCTGCCGCCGCCTGATTGACACAGCGCATTCTGCCGTTTTTGTCATACAGTTCATGGACGAACGTGCTGTTGACATCCCAGAAGCCGCTGTTTGCGGCGCTGTCCGGAAAATACCGTTCATGCGCAAGATACATCGCATCGTACACATCAATCGTGCCGTTCCTGTCGGCATCGCAGACGGTCAGCGGAGAAGGTGCAAGTTCATTGTCTTCCATGCGTGTGCAGATTTCCACGGTAATCCGGACGGAATCCGCTGCTGCCGCCGCAGACATCGGTGCAGAGAATGCAGCAAATGCAGCCGCAGACAGCACAGCAGCAGTGATGCGTTTCATATTGATTACTCCCTTGTCTCTTGATTTTATCTTTAATATATTAGTTATATTTATTAAGTATGTTCAGCTATTATTGGATTTTTGCATTGCCCCTCACTTATATAGACAACAATCGCTGCGAAAAAGTCACACTTTTTCAAAAAAATTTTTTGCTTCTTTTTCCTGCATCTGCAAAAAGCAGGGCGGCAGCCCGAAAAACCGGGTTGCCGCCCTGCAAATGCGGTGTCTCCGACGGGTTAGAGGTGTCTCCGACGGATTTAGAATGGG
>DGVV01000041.1 GCA_002395085.1 Ruminococcus sp. UBA4275
TGCACCGAACCGGCGCACCCTCCATTATAGTGATTATGCTGTAAACAGCAGATAATATTATAGCATATTTCCGGCAATTTGTCAATCCCGCATAAAAAGGCTGTGCTTTCTGTTCCGCCGCCAAAAGCCAAAACCGGATGAACGCACGGTTCATCCGGTTTTGTCAGTTCAGCGCATGAAATTGTGTGCAAACGCCATCGGTGAGCCGACATCATTTCCGCACATGGTTTCCACATAATATTCAGATGCAATGCTTGCATCCTCCGGGCCGATTGAACCGTCACGGCTCAGATCTGCCGATGCTCTGTTGAAACCGGAAATAAGATATCCGCCGTCCGATGATCCGTTCAGATACTCCGAATACATATTCAGAATCATCTGTGCATCCGCAATATCATACTCGCAGTCCTCATTGACATCACCGAACCGGAACGGGCAGATCAGACCGTTGCCGATGGTAGTCGGAAGATGCTTCCGGCCGACCTTCCCATAGCAGTTCCAGTAAATAATGCTGAGCCCCTGCGATTTCACATTCTTGCCGACATTCATGGCAGCGCTTTCGGGCATCACCATATCCGGATTATCGACAATGATTCCTTTCAGCTGCGTGCAGCCGGCAAATGCGTAGCCGCCCACAGCAGTCACCTGATACGGAATCGTGATCTCCGACAGGCTTGTGCAGTTTCTGAACGCACTGTTGTTGATCTTTTTGAGATTCTGCGGCAGCTTCACCTTTTTCAGATTCGCGCAGTTTTTGAAGGCTTCAGCAGAAATCGTGGTCACAGGCTTGCCGGAGACCGTTTCCGGAATCGTCACATTCACAGCAGCAGCATTGCACTTTCTCGCGATTGCATAAGTGTCGTAGACCATATAGGTCACATCGCCCTGCCTGGCATACGAATAATTCAGAGCCGATGCACTGATGCCGCCGAAAGCGGATGCCGCGGAAAGAACGGTCAGGGATGCAGCCAGTACCGCAAACATTTTGAGACGCTTCTTCATTTGTTAAATGTCCTCCATTATATTGGTTTCGATGCGTACACCGAATGCATTATAGCACGATTCCGACAAATTGTCAATCATTTTCTCATAAATGCGGCTGTGCTTTCTGTTCCGCCGCAAAAGCAAAAACCGGATGAACACACGGTTCATCCGGTTTTCACTATGATGCTTTCTCAGTTAATCAGTTCAGATACATCTTCTCGTACATATACGTAACCAGCGGGACATCCACATTTCCGCACATTGCCTCAACGCTGTAATTCAGCTCAAGCTGCGCGTCATCCACACAAACCGATCCGTCACGGTTCAGATCTGCCATTGCCTTGCTGTAGTGACGAGCAAACTCAGACTCATGATTGTTCTGGACCAGTTCTGCAACTGCATAATTCTGAATACCCTGTGCATCAGCCATATCGGTTTCGCCGTCGAAATTCATGTCTCCGAAGCCGAAAACGTGTACCGGGCAATTCCCGATCTGGTCAGGAATATCAGACTTGTCACGGCGCTCATAATCGTCGAGGGATCTCCAGTTCCAGAAAATGAAGGCATAATTCGGTGCAGCATTATTGGACATCTGCATATACGGATTATCAACGGTGATCCACTTCAGATTGGTGCAGCCGGCAAATGTGTAGCCGGCAACCCAGCTCACCTGATACGGAATGACGATCTCCGTCAGGCCGGTGCAGTTTCTGAACGCACTGCTGTAGATCGTTGTGATGTTCTTCGTCAGCTTCACGTTCTTCAGCTTGTTGCAGTCCTTGAATGCAGAGGACTGAATCCGGGTGACAGGCTTGTTGGAGACCTTGTCCGGAATCGTCACATTCACGGCGTTCTTGCTGCACGACTTCACCACAGCATACGTATTGTAAACTGTATAGGTCACATTGCCCACTGTAACATCGCCGGTCGCTGCAGCCGAAGCGGTGATGCCGCCGAATGCTGCTGCGGTAGAAAGTACAGTCAGAGATGCAGTAAGTGCTGCCATTGTTTTGAGATGCTTTTTCATTGATGTATTACCTCCATAATAGTGATTATGCTGTGAACAGCAGATTATATTATAGCACATTTCCGGCAATTTGTCAACTTTTCAATTTACGCATCCAATTGTATTCAATTCAGAGAGATGCCCTCCGCCAGCGTATCCACACCAAGCAGAATCAGAACATGGTCACAGCCGCTGTCGGTCAGGCGCTTCCAGTCCGCCCCCTTCGCGCGCGGCAGATTCACCGCTGTCACCGTCTGATAATGCGAGGTCAGCAGCGGAAGCATCACCGCGCCATAATCATCCGTCAGCAGCAGCAGCCGCTTGCTGCCGCTGAGAGACTGCGTGCGCAGAATCGGGTGGCGGTGCAGCAAATACACATCTTCGGCATCGCCGGATTTCTGTGCCTCCTCCGGTGCGTAGCAGCTTTTTCCGCAGGAGACCGTGCTGCCGTTTCCCAGAATTTCCGAGACGCGCAGCGTCGGATCGGGCTGCATCGGTTCAAACATATCAATCAGATCGGGCTGCACATCGTAATACCGAATCTCCTGTGCCAGCTCCCCGAAATAGTTTGCCGTATAGTGCGTGATCGCAAGACTATCGTAGCCATGCGCCGTAAAGCCCAGCCGCCGGACGGCTGCACGGTATACGCAGAATGCGCCGTAGCTTGTCCAGAGCGGCGATGTACGGCAGTAGATTTCATGTTCCCGTTCGGCTGCCAGCCAGCTTTCTGTTCCGATCCAGCTCACGTCATCGCTGAGATTCTCCCGCAGTTCCGTAAGGAATTCTGATTCGCTTGCCATCGGTGCAGCGGCAGGAATCGCATCTGCATACATTCCCGCAGAGGTCGGCACAGCAAGCAGATAAACCGGCGCATTGCAGGTTTTTTCGTAGCGCGAGACAGCTTCTGCGGCAGATTCGGCTGCGTGTTCCGGAAACTGTTCCCGCTTGCGCAGCAGCCGTTCCGGCGTCACATAGATTTCCCCGATGGTATCTCTGCCGGACGCCAGCAGCAGCGCATCATGCACGCGCAGAAGCGGATCCCAGAGTGCATGATCATCCCGCAGCACCACAGAACCGATGCCCAGCACGGCTGTTGTTCCGAATAAAATCAGCGCAGATACAAGCTTTCCGGCAGATTTAGCCATGCCGCAGCCCCTCTACATCGGAGAGATCGAGCAGCAGCACCGCGGGATCGCTGCCCGCACGGAAATGAATGGCATCTGCAAATGCCTGCACATCCGCGGAAAGCTGCGCATCACATCCCAGAAACCACACCTTCCGCTCAACCGCTTCGCCGGCTGCCATGCACATCAGCATACGCCCCAGACCGTGCCGCCGCACGTCTTCCAGCACCGTGACATTGTATACTTTCAGATAGGCAGGGGATGTTCCCGCTGCTGCCGCCGCCATGACCAGCGCACCTGTCATCCTGCTGTCAATCAGCATGACAAAAGCAACTGCCTCCCCTGCGCGGACGCCTGCAATCTCCTCCGCAGAAAGAAACTGTCCGAGGCTGTCCGCATCCGCAAATGACGCATAGGATTCCTGACTGAGTTTTTTGATAACGAGCATAATGACCTCCGTTCCGGCAGAATGTGCCGCTGCATCAGATAATCTTTGCTCTAGTATACCACAATTCCGGCGGAAAGTAAATCCCCCTTCCCTGCCGTGCTTGACATCTTCTGCGGCTGGATGTATAATGAAACAAGATTCTCAGAAGGAGACACATACTATGCACGAACCGATTTTTATTGAACTTTACGCGCTGGGAGAAAAATACTGCGTACTGCGCAAAAACGACATTCTCGCTGCATTCGGAAACAACGCAGGCGCTGCCGCCGAAAATGACTGGCAGACTGCCTGCGAATTCTTCAGCCGCTTCACCGATGAAGGCGGCATCTGCACGGTGAATCTGGATACGATACTGGACGGCAATACGCTTGATTACGCCAAGACAACCGCTGTTTTCCTGCTGTTTGCGACAATGCTCAAAAGCGGTGTCATGCAGAAGCTGCCGCCGCAGGTCGCGATGCAGGCGATGCCGTATGTCGCAGCCCGCACCTCTGCCGCAGAGATTCATCTTGCAAAATACAAGCGTCTGGATGCGTTTGTTTCCCGCACATTCGATGCCCTGCAAGAGACAGAAGCGGATGACCGCAGTATTGATGACATCTTTGCGGAGATCACCGCGGAGATGCCCGCCGTCAGCAGCTTTGCGACTGTCCGCGGGCAGATGCGGCAGAATTACCTCGAATTTTTCGGGATGCTGTATGAGCGGGCGCAGGCGTGTGCCGATCCCGCCTATGCAGAGACAGTCTCCGCCTACATGGAAGCGCTGTCATAAGGAGCAGTTCCGCCTGTAATAAAATATGGGCTGACAACTTTTGGTTGGTTTCTATAACAAAATGCGGGCTGCATCCTCTATCGCAGGGCGTCCCGCTCCGAAGCGCTTTCGTGCAAGGAATTTCGCGCTCTGCGGAGCGCAGCCAGAGGCTCCTCGCCTCCGAACTCCTGCAAGAATTTGAAAAAGCTTGCGCGATACTTTTGATATGGGTTCAGTATAGGTTGTCTGATTTATCAGCAATTCATCAACCGCCTGAAAGTTACATACCCGAAAGTGTCTGCGCCGGATTGATAACGGGGATTGCGTCCCCATTATCAATCCCCGCGCAGCATTATCTTATTCCTGTGCGCAGAATACTTCGATTGCCTTTGCCGCGAGTACAGCCGTCCCCTCGCCGCCCGCACGGTCAATGTTTTCGGTCATTTCGCCGCCTGCGGCATACGCCTGCCCCAGTCCGGAGAGGATCTCATTCGTGCAGGTGTACCAGTTTCCGGTGATGTGGTCGCGCAGACGGCGCACAAGCGCCTGCATTTCCGCGCACGCAGGATCGCATCCGCGCAGCCTGCCCATCTCCGTGAAAATTGCCATCATCTCGCTGGCTGCGGTACGGTTTTCCTCGTCGGTACGTCCTTTCTGCCGCGTTTCGTATTCGCGGTAGGCATCCGTATCGCCAAAGGACGCCTTTGCCTTTGCTGCATATTCTTCGAGCTTTGTCTTGTCAAATACTGTAAAATCCATACTATCAACTCCTATGGTCTGTAAATTCCGCGCGAAAGCGATCAGGTTTTCGAGATGCGTTCTGCGCATTTCCAGCAATGTGATCTGCATTTCAAGCGCCTTCTGCCGGCTGTAATCGGGCGCGGCGAGCATCTCGCGGATGTCGCTGAGAGGAAATTCCAGCTCACGGAAGAGCAGAATCTCCCGCAGCCGCATGAGCGATTCCTCGTCATACAGGCGGTAACCGGCATCGCTGTGCGCGGCGGGGCGCAGCAGACCGATGCGGTCGTAATATTGCAGTGTGCGGACGCTCACGCCCGTCAGCACACTGACCTCCCTGACGGTTCGCAGTTTCATGATGTTGACCGCCTCCTTTCGCGTGATTACAGTGTACACTATGACGCAGCGTCATAGTCAAGCGTTTTTCGCGATTTTGTATACCTGTACAAAAACCTCCCTGCTGATTCCGCATCATGCAGGGAGATTTTCACATATCTATCGGGATGCGGGCGGCGTTCTCTGGTCGCCGTCCGCAGACGGCGAAATCTCTATGCGCCAGGAGCGCCGCAAGGGTGAATTTCCAAAACGATCCGGGGGATCGTTTTGGGGAGAGGGACGCCCTGCGACAGAGGGCGTCCCCTGGCATATCGCAGAGCGATTTGCAAGCAATCTTACAAATCTGAACCACCCTTTTTGTTACAGAAACCACCTGAAACTTTATTAACCCCCAAAATAGAAGTCAAGCCATTTCCGCGGAATATCCATTCTGCACAAAAGCAGAGTATCGGTTTTGTGTGAATTTGACAGAGCGTTTTCGCCTGAAATATGGTATAATGAATATGTATTTATTCATAAAGGAGTGAATCCACTGTGCATCAGGAATTTCTTATGGGCAATGCCGCCATCGCACGCGGCGCGATTGCTGCCGGACTGAATCTCGTCTGCGGCTATCCCGGCACGCCCTCGACTGAAGTGCTCGAAACCGCCGCCAAACAAAATGACGGCTCCCGCTATGTAGAGTGGTCGGTGAATGAGAAAGCCGCCCTCGAACTCGGCGCCGGCGCTGCATACTGCGGTGCGCGCGCAATGGTCACCATGAAGCAGGTCGGTCTGAATGTCGCCTCTGATCCGCTCATGTCGCTTGCCTACATCGGCGTGAAGGGCGGCATGGTCATTCTCGTGGCAGATGACCCCGGCCCCATTTCCTCGCAGACCGAGCAGGATACCCGCAGCTTTGCGGCATATTCCAAGCTGCCCTGCTTCGACCCCGCCTCCGTGCAGGAAGCATACGACATGATTCAGGACGCCTTCGCGTATTCCGAGCAGTACCATACGCCGGTGCTGTTCCGCCCGACCACCCGCGTCTGCCACGGCTATGCGTCCATTACCGTGAAGGATCCGGAGGAATTCGTCACCAATCAGCCGGAGGGCTTCGTGAAGGATTCCTCGAAATGGGTGATTTTCCCGCGGCTGTCCTATCAGGCGCATATCAACATTGAAGCACGCAATGCCGGTCTGCAAACGGTCTTTTCGGGCTATGCGCACAATGTCATCACGCCTGCCGCTGATGCCCGATGTCGCAAAGGCATCGCGACGCACGGTATCAGCAGCACCTATACCGCAGAAGCGCTCCGCGGTATGGCAGATGCGCCCCGCGTGCTGAAAGTCGCGACGCCGTTCCCGTTCCCTGAGAAGCTCGCAGTCGAATTTCTAAGCGGTCTGGATGAGGTGCTGTGCATCGAGGAGCTTGATCCGGTGATCGAGCGCGAACTGACGTACATCTGCGGCAAATATCACCTGAATGTGACCATCCGCGGCAAGCTCACCCACGATGTCAAAAACGCAGGCGAGAATACCTGCGCATCGGTCACGGAGAATATCGCGAAGTTCATGGGGCATACGCTGCCCGCCGCACCGGAGACCGATGTTCCGCCCGCATTGCCGGTGCGTCCGCCGGTGCTTTGCGCGGGATGCCCGCACAGAGCATCCTTCTACGCGGTGAAGCAGGCGATGAAGGGCAAAAAAGCGGTGTTCTGCGGCGACATCGGCTGCTACACCCTCGGCAATGCGATGCCGCTTGACATGGTTGATACCTGCCTTTGCATGGGCGCGGGTGTCAACATCACACAGGGCATCGGCAAGATCGAGCCGGACACGACGTGCTTTGCATTCGTGGGCGATTCGACCTTCTTTGCCTCTGCGATCACCGGCGCGGTGAATGCGGTGTACAATCAGGCAAATATGACGCTCGTTGTGCTGGATAATTCCACCACCGCAATGACCGGTCATCAGCCGCACCCCGGCACAGGCCGCACAATGATGGGTCAGGTCGTGGACAAGGTCAGCATCGAGGCGGTGCTGAAAGGCGTCGGTGTGAAAACCGTCGAAACGGTCAATCCGCTGGAGCTGGACAAGGCAATCGAGACCGTGCAGCGCGTTTCCGCAGAGGACGGCGTCAAAGCGATCATCTTCAAATCGCCCTGCGCGGTACTCATCAAGCCCGAACAGCCCGCGGTCATTGACGCGGACAAATGCACAAACTGCAAGCGCTGCATCAAGCAGCTCGGATGCCCCGGACTGGTGCTGAAAGACGGTCACGCGGCAATCGAGCAGGCGCTCTGCACCGGCTGCGGACTCTGTGAACAGGTCTGCGCATTCCACGCAATTTCGACAGGAGGTGCAAACTGATGCAGACGAATATTCTGATCTGCGGCGTCGGCGGACAGGGCATCGTCCTGACCTCGAAACTCATCGCCGCAACGGCAATGGCACACAAGATCCCCGTGATGAGCGCGGAGACAATCGGCATGGCGCAGAAGGGCGGCAGCGTATTCAGCTTCCTGCGGCTCGGAGATGACCTGCACTGTCCGATGTTTCCGGAGAAATCTGCCGACATCATCATCGGATTTGAACCGGCAGAAGCCGTCCGGATGCTGCCCTATCTGAAAGACGGCGGCAAGGCGGTTGTCAATACCCACGCGATCATGCCCGTGACCGCGGCGCTCTCCGGCAGCAATTACACCGGCACGGAAATGACGGATTATCTGCAAAAACACGTTGCCGCACTGACACTTCTGGATGCGGACGCGATCTGCCGCGAAATCGGCTCACCGAAGGTGCTGAATATGATTATGCTGGGCGCGGCAATCCGTGCGAATGTGCTGCCCTTCACAATCGGCGACATTGAGGAGACCATGAGAGCGACCGTCAAGCCGCAGTTTGTGGAGATGAACTGCAAGGCGCTCGAATATCAAATCTGACAGCAAAGGAGGAACCTATGCGTCTCATCAAGCTGCTCGGAATGCTGGCTGTCGGCGCGGCAGCAGCCGGTCTGCTGGCATCCTGCGGACAAGTGAAAAGCGAGAAGGAGCTTTTGAAGCGGGCAAAGCAACAGTACGGAAAATGCACGCTCATCTCGTCAGACAGCTCCGACAAAAGCAGGACTGTCCGGGTGCGGGATGAATTGCAGGGCTTTGAATACAAGCTGACCAGCGACATGAATTCCATCGACATCGACGGCAGCCATTTTGGCTCGGTGCAGCGTACAACGGATGATTTCCTGCCGCGGCTCGGCGATCACATCCGCGAAACGGTGCAGCCGGAGGTCGCGGAGATTTGCAGCCGCGCAAAAGCGGAATACGAATTCCCCGCAGAATTTACAAATAACATGGATCCGTTCCTGATTATCCGCGCCGACGACCCAAAGCAGAGCGAAGATGCCGCGCTTGCCTGTGCGGCAGTCATCCAGAAGCAGAATCTCCGGAACCGGTTTGACCAGGTACAGATCAGCGTGTACACCACAGCGGGCGAGATGATCGGCTTCATTCTGCTGCCGGGGAATGTTCTGACCGAAGCGCAGGATGAGAACGCCCGCATAATCCTGAATGAAGCGAGGAATTACTGCATTGCATCCAAAGCCGGCAGGCTGGATACGTTCAGTCTCGTGCGCATGGAACACATCACCTTTGCAGATACGGGTCTGCCGCTGGAACGCTTGCAGCCCTCCCCGGATTTCGGGTACGTCAAAAACAAGGATCAGCCTGTCACCGTCTACTATTTCTCCTATCAGGGCAAGGAATTTTTCATCATGAATTTTGAGGACACAAAAACCTCGCTCCACTATACGAATTTCCGCGAGGTTTTCCCCGAAAAATAAGCGCGGCATTCAAATCGGACATCAGCACTGCCGGTACGATTCGCAGCAGTGCGCTCCATATACCGTTCCGGAACCGGAACATCATCACCACACTATCTGAAACGAGGAAACAAAATTATGCAGATTACAGAAAAGCAGCTTGCGCAGGTCAATGAACGCATCAAGGCGCTGATCGCATCCGGCAGTTTTTACGGCAAAAAGCTCGAAGATGCAGGAATTTCGGAGGTGCATTCTCCGGAAGAATTCCGGAAACTCCCCTTCTCCGAGAAGGCGGATCTCCGTGAAGCCTATCCGCTGGGGCTCATGGCAACGGACGAATCGAACATCGTCCGCATCCACTCCTCCTCCGGCACGACCGGCACACCGGTCATCATCCCGTATACCCAGAAGGACGTTGACGACTGGGCAACGATGTTTGCGCGCTGTTATGAGGTTGCGGGCATCACCAATAAAGACCGCATCCAGATCACGCCGGGATACGGTCTGTGGACGGCGGGCATCGGCTTCCAGCTTGGATGCGAGAAACTTGGCGCAATGGCAGTCCCGATGGGTCCGGGCAATACCGACAAGCAGCTCCAGATGATGCAGGATCTCGAAACAACCGTTCTCTGCTCAACCTCCTCCTATGCACTGCTGCTCACAGAGGAAATCGAAAAGCGCGGCATTGACCGCAGCAAGATCAAGCTGCGCAAGGGTGTCATCGGCTCGGAGCGCTGGAGCGCGAAAATGCGCGAGCGCATCGCGGAAGGTCTTGGCATCGAACTCTACGACATCTACGGTCTGACGGAGATTTACGGCCCCGGCATCGGCATCAACTGCAAGTACAATACCGGTATGCACATCTGGGATGACTTCCTCTATCTGGAGATCATCGACCCGCAGACCGGCGAGCCTGTGCCGGACGGCGAACAGGGCGAAATCGTCATCACGACGCTGTGCAAGGAGGGCGCACCGCTCATCCGCTACCGCACGCATGATCTCTCGCGCATCATTCCGGGCGAATGTCCCTGCGGCAGAAGCTATCCGCGCATTGATGTGATCGCGGGCAGAACCGACGACATGATGAAGATTAAGGGCGTCAACGTCTTCCCGAAGCAGATTGAGGAAGTGCTGGCGCAGTTCCCGGAGATTTCGAGTGAGTATCAGATCCGCATTTCGCATCTGGACGGCAAGGACACGATGCGCATTTATGTGGAGACGAACGGCACGGTGAATTTTGCAGATCTTGCAGAACGGATCGCAGAGAAGGTCAAGAGCCGGATCGGATTCACGCCGATTGTGAAGGTGGTGGAGATCGGCGTGCTGCCGCGCAGCATGAAGAAGACCGCCCGCGTGATCGACGAGCGCTTCGAGTGAAGCGGGAATGCGGTATCGCTTTGCGATGATTGTAATGGGGGCGCTGCCCCCATGCCCCTGCCAAAGGGATGCTATCCCTTTGGAATCCCGTTATTAGAATATCCAAGCAAATGCGTGAAAAAGCGCATCGAAAACTGGCGGGACATTCATAAAATTTTTGGTCGAGCTTTTTTCAAAAAGCTCGCGGAGTCCAGAGGCAGCGCCTCTGGTCGCGCTCCGCAGAGCGCGAAACACTCTTAACGTATCAAGAGCTCCGCAAGGGGTGAATTGCCGCAAAGCGGCAAGAGGGGACGCCCTGCGATAGAGGGCGTCCCCTAAGTGAATTGCAGAGCAATTCACAGTATAAAGGTATCGCGCAGCGATACCCTTTGATAACACGTATTTACGCACAAAAAACCGCCTTCGGATCACTCCGAAGGCGGTTGCTTTATGACAGAGAAAATCAGATCTTGTGGACACCGCGTGCGACATAGCTGGTGTGCAGGATCTCATGTGCCTTGTGGCTGCCCGGCTCACCGAAGAACTCCTTGTACAGGGTCTGGATCATCGGGTTATCCTGAGACTTACGCAGCTCCATCTTTGCATCGGCATCGTAGAGAGCCTTTGCACGGAGCGCACGAATGTCGGTGAAGTTGCGGACAGATGCCGGCTGAATCGGCTGACCGCCGCCGTTGACACATCCGCCGGGGCAAGCCATGACCTCGATGAAGGTGTAATCTGCCTCGCCGGCACGAACCTTCTCCAGCAGCTTGCGGGCATTTGCCAGACCGCTGACGACAGCGACCTTGACAGTAACGCCGCCTGCGGTATAGGTTGCCTCCTTGATTGCCTCGGTGCCGCGGACTTCCTTGAAGTCGATTGCATCACCGGTGAGCTTCTCGCCGGAGAGCTTCTCAACAGCATAGCGGAGAGCAGCCTCCATAACGCCGCCGGTTGCACCGAAGATCAGACCGCCGCCGGTGAAGATGCCGAGCGGATCGTCGAACTTCTCATCGGGCAGCGCATTGAACTCGATGCCTGCGCGGTCAATCATTCTGCCAAGCTCACGGGTCGTGAGGGCGATGTCAACATCCGGCACGCCTGCTGCGGACTGATCCGGTCTGCCGATCTCGAACTTCTTTGCGGTGCAGGGCATGATTGCGACGGACACGATGTCCTTCGGATCCCAGCCCATCTTCTGTGCATAGTAGGTCTTGATGACAGCACCGAGCATCTGCTGCGGCGACTTGCAGGTAGAGAGATTCGGAATCATATCCGGGAAGTAATGCTCACAGAACTTGACCCAGCCCGGCGAGCAGGAAGTAATCATCGGGAGAACGCCGCCGTTCGAGACGCGCTCGATCAGCTCAGTTGCCTCCTCCATAATGGTGAGGTCAGCGGAGAAGTTGGTATCGAACACATGGTCGAAGCCGAGTCTTCTGAGCGCAGCGACCATCTTGCCCTCAACATTCGTGCCGATCGGGAGACCGAACATCTCGCCGAGGCCTGCACGGACAGACGGAGCAGTCTGCACGATGACGTGCTTGGTCGGATCTGCGATTGCCTCGAAGACCTTATCGGTGAAGTCCTTCTCAGAGATTGCACCGGTCGGGCAGACCGTGATGCACTGACCGCAGGAGACGCAGGAAGTCTCACCGAGGCCCTTGTTGTACTGCGAGCCGATGTTGGTGATGAATCCGCGCTCATTTGCGCCGATGACGCCGATGCCCTGCGTAACTGCACAGGCTGCGACACAGCGGCGGCAGAGGATGCACTTATTGTTGTCGCGGTACATATGTGCCGCGGAGTCGTCGATCGGATACTCCGTTCTCGAACCGGCATAGACGTCTGCATCGGTGATGCCGAGGTCATGTGCGAGCTGCTGGAGTTCGCAGTTCTTGCTGCGGACGCAGGACAGGCACTTCATGTCGTGGTTGGAGAGAAGGAGCTGCATGGTCTTTCTGCGGGAATCCAGAACCTTCGGGGAGTTGGTGAAGACCTCCATACCCTCAGAAACGGGATACACACAGGCTGCGACGATGCGCTTCGGTCCGAGAGCCGGTCCGCGCATTTCCTGTGCCTCAACGACGCACATACGGCACGCACCGATCTCATTGATGTCCTTCAGATAGCAGAGCGTCGGAATGATGACGCCGGCTGCGCGTGCGGCTTCCAGAACGGTAGAGCCCTTCGGGACAGAAACCGCGAAGCCGTTAATTTTCACATTAATCATATCACTCATGCTGCTAGACCCTCCTTACTGCTTGCTGATCGCCTTGAACTTGCACTGGCTCATGCACGCACCGCACTTGACGCACTTGGAAGCGTCGATGGCGAAGGATGCGAGCTTGTGACCCGGAGCCGTGTAGTCCGTTCTCTCGATCGCGCTGGCGGGGCACTGCTTTGCGCACATACCGCAGCCGATACACTTTTCCTTGTCGATGACGAAGGTCAGCAGCGACTTGCAGACGCCTGCCGGGCACTTCTTGTCAACGATATGCGCGACATACTCATCGCGGAAGAAGCGGAGCGTGGAGAGAACCGGATTCGGCGCAGTCTGACCCAGACCGCAGAGGGAGTTTGCCTTGATGTACTGACAGAGTTCCTCCAGCTTGTCCAGATCTTCCATTGTGCCGTTGCCGTTGGTGATCTTATCGAGGATCTCATAGAGACGCTTCGTACCGATACGGCAGGGCGTACACTTACCGCAGGATTCATCCATCGTGAACTGGAGGAAGAACTTTGCAATATCGACCATGCAGTTGTCCTCATCCAGAACGATGAGACCGCCCGAACCGATCATGCAGCCGATTGCAGCGAGGCTGTCGTAATCGACATTGACATCATAGTGCTGAACCGGAATGCAGCCGCCGGAAGGACCGCCGGCCTGTGCAGCCTTGAACTTCTTGCCGTTCGGGATGCCGCCGCCGATTTCCTCGATGATTTCGCGGAGGGTTGTGCCCATCGGGACTTCAACCAGACCGGTGTTCTTGATCTTGCCGCCGAGTGCGAAGACCTTCGTACCCTTGGAGTTATCCTTACCCATAGAGGAGTACCACTTTGCACCCTTGAGGATGATCTGCGGGACGTTTGCGTAGGTCTCGACGTTATTGAGGATGGTAGGCTTCTGATACAGACCCTTTTCAGCCGGGAAAGGCGGACGCGGACGCGGCTCACCGCGGTTGCCCTCGATGGAGGTCATGAGCGCGGTCTCCTCGCCGCAGACGAATGCGCCTGCACCGAGACGGAGGTCGATGTCGAAATCAAAGCCGGTGCCGAAAATATCCTTACCCAGCATACCTGCCTCACGCGCCTGCTTGATGGCGATGCGGAGACGCTCAACAGCGATCGGGTACTCAGCACGGACATAGATGTAGCCCTGGCAGGCGCCGATTGCATAACCGGCAATGGTCATAGCCTCCAGAACGACGTGCGGGTCGCCTTCGAGGACGGAACGGTCCATGAATGCGCCGGGGTCACCCTCGTCGGCGTTGCAGCAGACATACTTGATGTCAGCATCCGGCACGATGTTGCGGGCGAGCTTCCACTTCATACCGGTGGGGAAGCCGCCGCCGCCTCTGCCGCGCAGGCCGGAATCGAGGATCTCCTGAATGACCTCCTCAGGGGTCATGGAGGTGAGAACCTTATTGAGAGCAGCATAGCCGTCGCGGGCGATGTACTCGTCGATATTCTCCGGATTGATCAGACCGCAGTTACGGAGTGCAACACGGTGCTGCTTTGCATAGAATGTGGTCTCATTGAGGGACTTGATCTCATCAGAGCCCTCGGTGACGGTCTCGTCATAGAGGAACTCCTTGACGGGCTTGCCGCCGATGAGATGCTCCTCGACGATCCGCGGGATCATTTCCATCTTGACGTGGGTATAGAAAGAACCTTCCGGATAGACAATCATGATCGGGCCGCGCTCGCACAGACCGAAACATCCGGTGCGGACGACAAAGACCTTCTCGTCGATATTATTTTCCTTGAGCAGCTTTTCCAGCTCATCCGCGATCTTCATGGAACCGGAAGAAGTACATCCGGTACCGCCGCACATCAGGACGTGCTTCTCGTACTTGGCGCCGTCAGCGACTTCACCGAGACGGAGTGCCATTTCTGCACGCATCGCTTCCTTGATCGCAGTCAGCTCTTGCAGTGTCTTCATAGTAAACCTCCTATGTATTATGCCGGATCAGTCGGCGTATTTCGCGAGAATATCCTGCACCTCTTTGAGGCTGCCGGTGAGTCTGCCGTAAACGTCATCGTTGACGGTAACAACCGGAGCCAGACCGCAGGCGCCGACGCAGCGGCAGTCATCGAGGGAGAACTTGCCGTCCTGCGTGATCTCGCCGCTCTCGATGCCCAGAGCTTCCTCAAGCTTCTCCATGACGATGCCGGAGCCCTTGACGTAGCAAGCAGTACCCAGGCAGACGGAGATGCGGTATTTGCCCTTGGGAGACATCGTGAACTGCGCATAGAAGGTTGCGACGCCGAAGACCTTTTCGAGCGGGATGTTCAGCTCATCTGCGATGATGGTCTGAACCTCGATCGGCAGGTAGCCGTAGATCTCCTGCGCTTTCTGCATGACCGGCATGAGACATCCGGGGTCATCGCGCAGCGCGTCGATGGTTGCGCGAAGCTCCTGCTCCTGCTCCGCGGTTCCCGTAAAGGGAATGGTTGCGATTTTCTTTGCCATATAATCGTATCCTCCTTATCTGATATTGGATCGATCGGTATTCTGTTGCGCCCGTGCGGTAGACGCTCCGCGCATTGCAGCGGGCGGCCGGCGCGGCGGCGGAAACCGGCGCACGCGACGAGAAGCCGATAGATCTTCGATCATATCAGCCTCTCATGATTTTACTACATTTTACTGAAAAAATCAAGGTCAAAAATGCACAACATTTCCGTCTTGTTATCGTATGTTTCCACGAATGAGCCTATGCTAACCCGCGATTTTTCGCGCTTTTTCGTGATTTTTCGCACGCTCCGTTCAGTCAAATACTGTCCGTGTGCGGCGGACAGGTGTGCAAATCCGACAGAAACTTCACGGAAATTTCATGTGTTTCAAAAATTTTCCGGTCAGGTCTCAAAATTCGCGCTTTCTCCGCATGAGATCTGCGTAAAATAGAAAGCAGTCCGCGGGATCTGAAATACAGTTTTCGCGGCAATTCCGAAACGTATTTAGCAAAATAAAATGGAGGTCGAAATGGAACAATTATCGTGTTATCTTCCGGAGGGGAGTCTGCTGGATTCCCCGCAGAATGCGGCATCGCTCGGCTCGGAGTCGGCGCTGCGCGAGGCAATGCTGACCGGTCAGCGGTTAGAAGCGCGCGTGCGGGTCTGCGACGGCAGCCACAATCTGCACGTAGACCTGCCCTGTATGCGCGGGCTGATCCCGCGGGCAGAGGGTGCGCTCGGCATTACGGAAGGCACAACCCGCGATATCGCGCTGATCTCGCGGGTCAATAAGCCGGTCTGCTTTTCCGTGCTCCGCATCGAGCACGATGCGGAGGGCAACCCCTTTGCGGTGCTCTCCCGCCGGATGCAGCAGGAGCAGTGCAAAGAGGGATATATCAGCCGCCTGCGTCCCGGCGATGTCATTCCCGCCCGCGTGACGCATCTTGCGCCCTTCGGCTGCTTTGTGGATATCGGCTGCGGGGTGCCCTCGCTGATCCCGATTGACGCAATATCGGTTTCGCGGATTTCGCATCCTGCGGACCGGTTCCGGGTCGGGCAGGAGATCCGCGTCATGGTCAAGGGCTTTGAGAACGGCAGAGTTCTGCTGACGCACAAGGAGCTGCTCGGCACATGGGAGGAAAACGCTGCATGCTTCTCACCGGGAGAGACTGTTGCAGGCATTGTGCGCTCGGTTGAGGATTACGGCATCTTCATTGAACTCTCGCCGAACCTTGCCGGGCTCGCCGATCTGCGCCCGGATGTTCATGCAGGGCAGCACGCGAGTGTATATATTAAAAGTATTGTGCCGGAGCGCATGAAAATCAAGCTGGCGATTGTAGACGTTTTCGACGATGCCTGTCCGCCGCAGCCGATGCATTATTTCTTTCACGGCGATCATATGGATGAGTGGGTCTATACGCCGCCGCAGGCAAAGCGCCGGATTTCCAGTCAGTTCGCGGTTCCGGCGCCGTAATCCGCGCCGCAGGGCGGGGAGATTTTCAAGCAGCATCTGCTGCATAATAATAATGCAATTCGGTCAGCTCCTCTTGAAAAGGCTGACCGATTCTTTTTTCTGATTCCGGCATATGAAAAAGCGCCCCCTCAGCCCGAAATTCTGCGGTAAAATTCCCGCAGAGCGCTTTACTCCGGACGGCTTTTCCGGAAAGAACCGCTTTCTTTTGCCCCCTTTTGTGAAAAAACGAAAAAAACCGAAAAAAGGACTGGACATTTTCCGGAAAATCATGTATAATAGCTTTGTATCGTATTTTCACGAAACCAAAAGGAGGCTCTTTATCACTATGAAGCTGTTGAAAAAAGCTGCGGCTGCACTGCTGGCGGTATGTACCGCGTTCGGCTGCGCATCCTGCGGCGAGAATACCGCCAACGCCATGACCGTTGACGGATACGATGTCCGCGCAGGCATCTATCTCTATTATGTCACGACCGCATATTCCGAGGCGATCAATGTGCTTTCGGACGGCGGGCAGAGCTTTGACGAGGCCAAAACCACAAAGGAGATCAAGGCGATCATGTCAAAGTCGAAGATCGACAATGTCAGCGCCGAAACATGGATTCAGAACAAGGCTGCTGAGCACTGCACCGATTTCGTCGAGGTCGAGCGTGAGTTCGATTCCCTCGGACTGAAGCTCACCGGCGAGCAGCTCGCGCAGATCAAGGCACAGACCGCAACCTACATGAACTACTGCGGCAAATTCTATGAGAACAGCGGCATCAGCGAACAGTCTGTCAAGGATGTCGTGACAAATGAAGTAAAGCAGAACGCCATCTGGGAAGCCTATTACGGCGATGAGGGCTCGGTCGGTGTCAAGGAAAGCGATATGATCGACCACTACGCAGAAAATCACCTGCGCATCAAGTATATCGCGGTTCCGCTGAAGGACGGCGAGGGCAATC
>DGVV01000073.1 GCA_002395085.1 Ruminococcus sp. UBA4275
ACGAAGCCGCTGAGGACGCCGAATCTGCTCAGTACGATGAAGCCGACGATTACGGCGACGCGGCAGAGTACGACGGAGCGGATGCTGAGCCGGAGCCGGAGCCTGAACCGGAACCCGTATCCCCTGCGGAGCGGAGACGCCGCCGTGTTGCGCAGATTGAGGTCACACCGATTGACACCGACACAATGGACATTGAAATCTAAGACAATACCGCACAGAGCTGGTGGTGCAGATGCAAGCAGATGCGCCGCCAAGCCGTCAGGCGTGGTTTGTGCGGTGTTGCCCTAAGCACTGTAAAAGCGGAGAACTTCAGACAGAGTTCTCCGCTTTTTACGCATTACTGCGGAAGATCCTCTGCCGGCATCCCGCCCGCCGCCCGCCGCAGACTTTACAGAGTCTTAACATTTGTCAAACACAGATTTGATTTTCCCGTATTATAATTGATAAGGTACGAATTTAGAAGAATAATCAGAAAAAAGGCAGGAAAACATTATGGGTATCTCGAATATTCTCGCTCTGCTCGGCGGCGTTGCACTCTTTTTATTCGGAATGTCGCTCATGGGCGACGGCCTGAAAAAAGTCGCCGGAAACAAGCTCGAAATGGTGCTGTGGAAACTCACCGGCACGCCAATCAAGGGCATTCTGCTCGGCACGGTCGTCACTGCGGTTGTGCAGTCCTCCTCCGCAACCTCCGCTATGGTCGTCGGCTTCGTCAATTCCGGCATGATGACCGTTGCGCAGGCAATCTCCATTGTCATGGGCGCAAATATCGGTACGTCCGTCACCGGATGGATCATCTGTCTGTCCAGTCTCGGCGGCGGGGGCGGCTGGACAAGTCTCCTCTCTACCGATTCCATCTCCGCGATGGTCGCATTCATCGGCATCCTGTTCATTATGGTCAGCAAATCCGAAACGCGCAAGAATCTGGGCGGCATCATGCTCGGATTTGCCGTGCTGATGTACGGTATGGGCGCGATGAGCGATGCTGTTGCGCCGCTCAAGGAAAGCGAATCTTTCCGCAGACTGCTCACCATGTTTGATAATCCCCTGCTCGGCATCCTCGTCGGCATCGCAATCACCGCGATCCTCCAGAGCAATTCCGCTTCGGTCGGTATCCTTCAGGTGATCTCCGTCACGGGAGCGGTCAGCTACGCCGTAGCCTTCCCCATGATCATGGGTATGGGTATCGGCGCATCCGTTCCGGTGCTGCTCTCGGCGGTCGGCGCAAGCAGAGACGGCAAGCGCACCTCGATGATCTATCTGCTCATCAATATTTTCGGCACACTGATCTGCACCGTGCTTTTCTACGGTGTCAACGCATTTGCACATTTCTCCTTCATGCAGAACAGCACCCCCATCGACATGGTTGGCATCGCCATGATGAATACCCTCTACCGTGTCGCCGCGATCATCGTGCTGCTGCCGTGCATGAAGTATCTGGAGCGCATCACCGATCTGCTCATGAAGAACAGCAAGGAGAAGCCCCAGCCCAAGAAAAAGGGTGCAATCGAATTTGAAGACCGCTTCCTCGATAACCCGGTTCTTGCGCTCGCGCAGAGCAATGAGGGTATCACCCGCATGGCGGTCATCACTGCGGACTGCCTGTTCCGTTCGTTCGATCTCATCAACAAGTACGACAAGGATGAAGCAAAGCGCGTCATTGAGGCGGAGGATCTCGTCGATCAGTATGAGGACAGCCTCGGCACGTATCTCGTCAAGGTCACCGGAACTGCACTGAACCACGCGCAGACACTGGAATGTTCCCTGTATCTGCACACCGTCGCGGACTTCGAGCGTGTTTCTGACCACGCGGTCAATATCCAGCAGGTCGCGCTGGAGATTCACGAAAAGGCTGTCAAATTCTCGCCGGATGCGAAAGAGGAGCTTACCGTCATTGACCGCGCACTCCGCAAGATCGTCGAAATCACGTTTGAATCCTTCCGCACGCAGAATCTCGAACTCGCCTACCGCGTTGAGCCGCTGGAGGAGGTCATTGATTCGCTGTGCCAGACCGCAAAGCTCAATCACGTTGCACGTCTGCAAACCGGCATCTGCACCTTGCAGCAGGGCTTCGTGTTCAATGATCTGATCGGCAATTTCGAGCGTGTTGCAGACCACTGCTCCAATATCGCCGTCGCACTGATCGAGCTGCATGAGGATGCCTTCGATACGCACAAGTATCTCAACACCATCAAGAGCCGCAGCGATTCCGAATTCCGCAAAATGTATGAGGAATACAGCGCGGAGTATGAGTTCATGTCATAAGCAGAAAATGCCCCGAAGTGATTCACAGTCACTTCGGGGCATATTGTATCTCCTCACGCGGATGCCGTCTGCGGGGCGCGGATGATGAGAATATCCTCTGCGCAGACCGTCATTTCATCACGCGGAAGCACCGTGAGATCGCCGCGCAGCACCACGAGAATCTGCATTCTGTACACCTGCTCAATCTCCCCGATGCGCAGTCCGCAGAGCATATCCTCCGGATTTACACGGATCTCCGCGATCTCCGAAAGATCCCGGAAGGTCTCGCCGTCATGTTCCGACTGCGTATACTGCTCGACAAATCCCGCACTGATAATACCGGTCGGAATGGCAACCGCGCCCACCCCCAGAAAAGCGATGCAAATTGCCATCAGCTTGCCCACCGCCGTCACGGGGTAAATATCACCGTAGCCGACCGTCAGCAGCGTGGACATACTCCACCAGATGCCGGAGAAGGCATTGCGGAAATTCTGCGGCTGGGCGGTGTGTTCCGCGCCGTACATACACAGCGAAGATGCCAGCATCAGCACGAAAATGATGAAGACAGAGGAAGCAATCTGATTGCGCTTTTCGTAGATGACGCGCGTGATAACCTGAAAGGAATCGTACTGCGCATTGATGCGGAACAGGTGGAAAATCCGGACGACGCGCAGCATCCGGAAGACAATGAAGCCATCCAGAAAGAAGAACGGCATGATCGTCAGCAGATCGACAACGCCGTCAAAAGAACGCAGGAAGCGCAGCCGCGCACGCGGTTTCGAGCGCTCCGGATAGAGATAATCCGCCGTCCAGATGCGCAGAGCGTATTCCAGCGTGAAAATCACAAGCGTACCAAGTTCAATGCCGCGCAGAATGTGGTAATACGGCAGGAGCGCATCGAAAGTCTCCAGAAACATCACCAGAATATTGATGAGGATGACTGCGACAATAAACCAGTCAAACAGGCGGCTCGGCAAATCGCCGGTATTGCCGATCTGGATGATGTCAAAGATGCGTTTACGGGTCAGCTTCATAAAATGTCAGCTCCTTTCCCCTCCATGATACCATATTATCAGGAAAAGTGCAATGGCAGCAGCCAAAATTTCTGCGGATGCGCTCCCTGTTTCTGCCTATTGAAATTTTCCGGATAATGTGCTATAATAGTGCATATCGGATTATTGTCTTATGTTTTGAAGGAGGCATTTGCTATGAAAGCAGTTATCACCGTGATCGGTCACGACACCGTCGGCATCCTGCACAAGGTCAGCGGCATCTGTGCAGAGCGAAATGCAAACGTCATCGAGGTGACGCAGAGCGTTTTGCAGGATCTGTTCGCTATGTTTATGCTCGTCGATATTCGCAGCATCTCCTGCGATTTTTCTGAGCTTTCCGCAGCACTCACCGATCTCGGCAAGGAGCTGGGTCTCTCGATTCATGTCATGCACGAGGACATCTTCAACTCCATGCACCGCATTTGACAGAGGGAGGAAACCATGCTCAATACCTCTGATATTCTCGAAACCATCCGCATGATTCAGGACGAGTGCCTTGACATCCGTACCATCACAATGGGCATCTCGCTGCTGGATTGCTGCTCCGAAGATATGGATACCCTCTGCACGCGCGTCTACGATAAGATCACGCGCAAAGCTGAAAAACTGGTCGCAACCGGTCAGCAGATCGAAACAGAGTACGGCATCCCGATCATCAACAAGCGCATTTCGATCACCCCCGCGGCAATGCTCATTGCTGCCACCTGCGGCGGCGATCCCGTCAAGCTCGCGCGCGCCCTGCAGCGTGCCGCTGAGACCACCGGCGTCAATTTCATCGGCGGCTTCTCTGCCCTCGTTCACAAGGGCTTCTCCGCCGGCGATGAGGCACTCATCCGCGCAATCCCGCAGGCACTCGCAGAAACCTCGAATGTCTGTTCCTCGGTCAATGTCGGCTCAACCAAAGCCGGAATCAATATGGACGCCGTGAAGCTCATGGGCGAGATCGTCCGCGAATCTGCGGAACTGACCGCCGATAATCAGTGCTTCGGCCCTGCAAAACTCGTCATCTTCTGCAATGCGCCGGAGGATAATCCCTTCATGGCAGGCGCATTCCACGGTGTCGGTGAGCCGGACTGCGAAGTTCACGTCGGCGTTTCCGGTCCGGGCGTTGTCCGCGCCGCAATCGAAAAATACCCCGATGCAACCATCGACGAGCTTGCCAACATCATCAAGCGCACCGCCTTCAAGATCACCCGTATGGGTCAGCTTGTCGGTACGCGCGCCTCGAAGATGCTCGGCGTGCCGTTCGGCATCGTCGATCTCTCCCTCGCCCCGACCCCTGCTGTCGGTGACAGCGTGGCGCATATCCTTGAGGGCATGGGTCTCTCTGTCTGCGGTATGCACGGCACAACTGCTGCCCTCGCGCTGCTCAATGACGCCGTGAAAAAGGGCGGTGTCATGGCATCTTCCAGCGTCGGCGGACTCTCCGGCGCATTCATTCCGGTCTCCGAAGATGCCGGCATGATCGCTGCGGCAGAATCCGGTGTGCTTTCTCTCGAAAAGCTCGAAGCCATGACCGCTGTCTGCTCGGTCGGTCTCGATATGATCGTCATTCCCGGCGATACCCCCGCCTCGACCATCTCCGCCATCATTGCGGATGAGGCTGCAATCGGTATGGTCAACAGCAAGACCACCGCTGTCCGCGTGATCCCCGCGATCGGCAAGAAAGAGGGCGAATCCCTCGATTTCGGCGGTCTGTTCGGCGTCGGCCCTGTCATGCCGGTGCGCAAGGAGAGCGCTGAGAAGTTCATCTCGCGCGGCGGCAGAATCCCCGCCCCGATGCAGAGCCTCAAGAACTGATCTCACATCCGGCTGCCGGAAAGGAGCGCTCCCATGATAAGCAATCTGCTGGAATCCTGCCGCGCAAAATACGGCAAAAACGCGATCTGTCTGAGCCCCGCTTCCGAAACGGATGCCGTCCGCACACATCTGGGCGGCACGCCGCTTCTGCCGGCTGATTTCAATTACCCGACCTTCACCGGTGAAGGCACGGACGGCGTGAAAAATCGCCCGCTCAGCTTTCTTGCACAGATCGACTGCGCCGAAATTCACGCGCTGGACTGCGATGCCCTGCTCCCCGATCACGGCATCCTGAGCTTTTTCTATGAGCAGGATTCGCAGTGCTGGGGCAGAGAGCCAGCCGATGCCGGCTGCGCACGGGCTTACTGGTTCGGGGATGCTGATGCACTACGCGAAACGCCGCTCCCGGATGCACTTGCAGCGGAATACCGTGTGCCGCATATCCCCGTTTCGCTCTCGCAGACGCGGGAGCTGCCGGATTATAACGAGCTTAGCGAATCAGCCGATATTCCGGAGCTGGAAGACACTGTCCGCGAAGACAGCGCCTTCGATGCCTATTGCAAAGCACGTTCCGCCATAGATTCCCCTGCGCGCATCAAGCTGCTGGGCTATGCGGATATTATCCAGTCAGACATGAAATCCTGCTGCCTCAAGTGTTCCGATCCCCAATACCGTGCGATAGACTGGGGCAGCGTGACCGATGCCTTCCGCGCAGAATATCATGCAGAGAAAGCAGAATGGATTCTGCTCTTTCAAATGGACAGTCTGAACTGGCAGGGTGATTCCCTGTGCTTTGCGGATGACGGCAGACTCTATTTCTACATCCGGAAAAGCGATCTCGCAAAACGCGATTTTTCTCGGATCTGGATGGTTTTACAGTGTTACTGACAGAAGCCGGATGCACCGTGTTCGGAATGAAAAGGAATATTTCTATGCGAAAAACACACGCATTTGCGTTGATTATCATGACATTTCTGCTCTGCGGCTGCGGCAGGCAGGAATCTGTGCCGGAACAGCCGGTGCAGACCTCCGCAACCGCCGGGACAACCCTCACGACACTTCCCGAAACGACCACTGAACTGACCACCACAACCACCACAAACGTCTATACCCCACCCTCCTCCCCCTCGCTGACCTCACGCCTCAACGCGATGTCGCTGCGGGAGAAGGTTTCACAGATGATACTCGCCTGCTGCTCCGATGAAGGCTCGGCGGATTTCGCCGCCGCAAACGGCGCAGGCGGTCTCTGTCTCTTTGCGCCGCCCTTTGAGGGCAAGACCCAGTGGGGCGTACAGCAAATGATTCACCGTTTCCAGAGCGAAGCGACTTATCCCATGCTGGTTGCAGTCGATGAGGAAGGCGGCACGGTCAACCGCGTCAGCATCAATCCGCAGATTCGTCCGGTACCTTTCAGCAGCCCGCGGTATCTCCTTGAGACCGGCGGTACGGAAGCGCTGATCGACGAAACACGCGAAAAGACGCATCTGCTGGCGATGCTCGGCATTAACTGCAATCTCGCACCGGTCTGTGATGTCCCCATGAATGACACCGACTACATCGCCGCACGATGTTTCAGCCTCGATCCGAATGAAGCCGCAGAAAACGCCGCAATCGTCGTCTCGACGATGAAGCGCAACGGCATCGGCTCGACGCTCAAACACTTCCCCGGCTACGGCGGCAGCGGCGATACCCATAAAAATATGGCATACGATGCCCGCGATTACAGCGCGTTCACAGAAGGCGATTTTCTCCCCTTTGCTGCCGGCATCCGTGCGGGCGCAGATTCGGTGATGGTGAGCCACAACATCGTGCAGTGCATGGATCCTGACAGCCCTGCATCCCTCTCACCGGAGGTACACCGCATCCTGCGCGAGGAACTGGGCTTCACAGGCGTCATCATCTCCGATGACCTCGGCATGAACGCCATTACGCAATTTACCGGCGGACAAAATCCCGCGATAGCAGCGGTTCTGGCGGGCAATGATCTGCTTTGTTATGCCGATTTCAACGGCGCAGCCGATGCGCTGGAACGCGCCGCTCAGAACGGCATCATCAGCATGGAAAAAATCGACGCATCCGTTCTGCGTATCCTCGCCTGGAAGCAGTCACTGGGGCTGATCTGATTACCACGGAATGATCCTTGCAAGAATGGAGGGATACTATGCGAAAGTTCACTCTGCTTACGATTCTATCGGCAGTTTGTCTGACCCTGACAAGCTGCGGCGGCGGGTCTCATGAAGCGGATTCTGCCGGAACATCCCGCACAACTCTGCCGACAGAGACCACGATTCTGCCTGACATAACCGAAATAACCGTCACAGAAACAACCGCTGCTGCATCAACGGCAAAAACCAGCCGTTCCGGCAAAACAACACGCACCGGTGCAGATTCCGGCGCATCCACTGCTGCTTCTTCTGCTGCAACCACTGTTTCAACTGCGCGCAGCATTCAGACGCAGGGCGGCGGCGTGACTGTTCCGACCGCCTCCACACGGCAATCGACACAGCGTACTTCCGCATCCACCCATTCCACGGCATCAACCCTCTCCGCTGATCCGGAGACCACCACCGCCCCGATCACCCAGAAAACCACTACGCAAACCGTCACACAGCCGCCGGTCATCCCGCACACCATTGAAGAACGGCTGGCTGCCATGACCTTGCAGGAAAAGGCGGCACAGATGATGATGGGCAGCGCCGTCAGCGAAGCCGATGCACTCGCTGCTGCACAAAACAACGTCGGCGCAATCTGCCTGTTCGCGGGTGCATTCTCCGGCAAAACAGCAGAGGAAGTACGCGAAATGACCGCAACGCTGCAAGCCGCTGCGAAAACACCGCTTCTGCTCTCCGTCGATGAGGAAGGCGGCACGGTCAACCGCGTCAGCCTCAACTGGCGTCTGCGCGGCACACCATTCCGCAGCCCCTACGCAATTTTCAATGAGGGCGGCATGGATGCCGTTGTCTCGGATGTGCAGGAGAAAGCGTCGCTGCTGCTTTCTCTCGGCATCAATGTCAACCTCGGTCCGGTCTGCGATGTTCCGCTCAGCAGCAGCAATTACATCTACAGCCGCAGCTTCGGCATGGACGCCGCACTGACTTCTGAGTATATCAGCGCGGTCATTCCGGAGATGTCCGCGACGCATCTCGGCTCGGTGCTGAAACATTTCCCCGGCTACGGCGGCAGCATCGACACGCACAAGTATATGGCATACGATGAACGCAGCTACGATGAGTTCGCATCGCGCGACCTGCTTCCCTTTGCAGCAGGCATTGCGGCGGGCGCGGATGCAGTCATGGTCAGCCACAATATCGTCACCTGTATGGACGCAAATGCCCCCGCTTCGCTTTCGCCGGAGGTTCACCGCGTGCTGCGCGAGGAACTCGGCTTCACCGGCGTCATCATGACGGATGATCTGGGCATGGGCGCGATTCTGCAATACAGCGGCGGACAGGATCCCGCGGTGGCTGCGGTGCTTGCCGGCAATGACATCGTGACCTACGCAAACTACGGCACATCTGTTCCGGCGATTGTTTCGGCAGTTGAGAGCGGCATCATCTCCGAGACACAGATCGACGAATCCGTACTGCGCATCCTCGCGTGGAAGGAATCGCTGGGTTTGCTGTGATAATTCTATATTCGTCCTGTTAAGATCGTATTGACAAATCTTATGTTTCATGATATTCTGATTCTATGGAATCCGATTTACCGTGATACGGAAGCTTTGTTTCATTCACGCAGTTCCGTAACATATTTGGAGTAAGCAGACTAGTATAGTTAGTGGCAGATCAGTTCCGCATCTCATCCTGATTCGCAGAACTGATCTGCTTTTCTCTGGAGAAAACATTATGATAAAACTTGTTGACTTTCAAAAACAATACAAACACACTACCATATATGCCCCAACGAATATCGTCTTCCCAAGCAACTCCATCAGTTTCCTGATGGGGAAGAATGGCTGCGGCAAAACCACGCTTCTGAAATGTATCGGTATGCTGGAAGGTTACAGCGGAGAAATACTGTTTGACGGAAAACATCTTCCTGCGGTGCGGAATCAGTGTATGATTATTTGGGATGATTCTCCTTGCTTCCATAATCTCAGCGGAATGCAAAATCTAATGATTTTATCAGACGGTCATTACAGCAAAAAAGAAATACGGCAAACGGCAGATCGTTACCTTGATGATTCCGTTTTGAAGAGAAAAGTCAAGTCATACTCATACGGTCAGCGAAAAAAACTGATGCTGATACTTGCGGATTTGCTTAAGCCAACGTATCTGATTATGGACGAAATCTCCAATGGTCTGGATATTGATATGATGGACAGTCTTGCGTCCCATCTGAAGGATCTAAAAAATCACTGCACCATTATTTTGACCGGTCATCAATTTGCCTTTTACGAAAAAATTGCAGAACATATCTTTGTAAAAAATAAAACAACGATCACAGAAATTCCACCCGATGAATATGCAGTTCAAACTTTGGAGGAGATCTACCATGCTCACACCGCTCAGAAATGACATACGATATTTTCTGTATTCAAAGCTATGGATTCTTATGACCGCGCTGTTTCTTTTAACAGCGCTCTTTATCTGCAATACAAATCATCAAAACGCCCGAGCGAATGTCATAAACTACCAACTCTCTGTGGAACAGGCAGAAAAATCCGGGGAGAATGCAGCTGCTTTGCAAGCCGCAGATTACACAATTCTCTCCAGTGACAAGAATAGCGGTGTTGTTGAGAATCCAATCGCGTATTATTATGCAGAAATCGAAAAATCAATAACTTATTTACAGCCGAACCGTCTGATCGTCCCGCTATTTGCAGGAGAACTGGCGTTTATTCCGATTCTTTCTGCTTTTTTCGGACTCATTTGGGTCTCAGTCGATCACAAATACCATACGCTGCGATACCGTTCGCTGCGTTTCGGAAAGCAATCTTCTCTTTTTTCCAGACAAATCAGCGGCTATCTCCTGCTGATTATTCTGATGGTCATAACTTCGCTCTCAACCTTCGGCATTCAGGCATACTTCACGCACGCTTTCTACACAGAGTTTCCTGAAATATCAAATATTCCATACTGTACAGACCATTTTTCTCCTGCGTTTTACTTGAAATGCATCCCTTTTATTCTATTCCTGTTGCTGTTGTATTACGAATTGGGGTTCTTTGTCGGAAACTTATTCAAGCAAAACCCGATTTCTTATGCACTTGTTGGTGCTTATATACTTTTCGTCCCGCCGTTATTCCGATATGATATTGCGAACATAACCTGCAATATCGCAAGACTCATCTTTCCATATAATGGCGCATTTACACTGCAAGGCGGCAGTTCAGCAAAACTGATCCCAAGCATATTCGTTCTAATCAGTCTTTTACTTGCATTCATTATTCTGAATGCTGTCATCACACAAAAGCGAAGCGCATACTAAATGATACACAAAAAGCACTGCCACACAAGTGACAGTGCTCAGCTTGTAGATAAAGTGTCTCCGACGGATTTATATTGAGGGCTCTGCCCTCAAACTCCCGCTTAAGGGCTACTAGCCCTTAAGAATCCCCTATTTTGTGAACCTAGAATTTCAACGCATTTACATTACTTTTCTTATAGTGGG